>JAKSLV010000113.1 GCA_024401025.1 Bacteroidales bacterium | reverse complement strand
ATTAAATGGCATTTAATAAAAACACTCGATTTTATAAAATGCCATTTAATAAAAACGACGATTTTTATTAAATGGCATTTTAAACTATTGCTTTCAACAAAGCTTATTCCGGTGTGGAAGTTTCTCCTCTGATCTTCCGAAATTTTAAGTAGTCTGATGCTGCATCAGAAACACCTTGCTTAAAAATGCAAAAATCTTGATTATTCCGAAAAAAAAGACTAATTTTGCGCTATCAAACAAAACTTACATAATAAAGCATTAAAAACATGAACAAGCAAATAGCAGTATTGCCCGGCGACGGTATTGGTCCCGAGGTAATTGCCGAGGCCCAGAAGGCTCTCCAGGCTATCGAGAAAATCAGAGGTCACAAGTTCACATACGTGCCTGTACTTGGTGGCGCCGCCGCCATCGATGCATGTGGCAACCCTATGCCAGACGAGACCGTTGACATCTGCAAGCAGAGCGACGCCGTGCTCTTCGGTGCTTTCGGCTCGCCCAAGTACGACAACGACCCTAACGCCAAGGTACGTCCCGAGCAGGGTCTTCTCGCCATCCGCAAGAGACTGGAGCTCTACGCCAACATCCGTCCTATCTATACATTCCCAGCCCTCATCCACAAGTCACCTATCAAGAAGGAGATCGTGGAGGGTGCAGATTTCACTGTAGTTCGTGAGCTTACCGGTGGTATGTACTTCGGTCAGAAGGGCGTATCAGAGGACGGTCTCTCGGCTTGGGATACCAACATGTACTCTACATACGAGATCGAGCGTATCCTCAAGTGCTCTTACGAGATTGCAATGCAGCGTCGCAAGAAACTCCTCGTGGTTGACAAGGCCAACGTTCTCGCTTCGTCACGTCTCTGGAGAAAGGTTGCCCAGCGCATGGAGAAGGATTACCCAGAGGTAAAGACCGAGTATATGTTTGTTGACAACGCCTCAATGCGTATCGTTACCACTCCAAGGGATTTCGACGTAATGGTAACCGAGAATACTTTCGGTGATATCCTCACAGACGAGGCTTCAGTAATCACAGGTTCTATGGGCCTGATGCCTTCTGCCTCTATCGGTGTCTACACATCACTCTTCGAGCCTATCCACGGATCTTACCCACAGGCCGCCGGCAAGAACATCGCCAACCCAATGGCCGCAATCCTCTCAGCAGCAATGCTTCTCGAGACTGGCTTCGGTCTCAAGGAGGAGGCTCAGATAATCACCGACGCTGTTAACAAGGCACTCGCCGACGGTATCCGCACAGAGGACATCGCCGAGGGTCAGGCTTACGGCACCAAGCAGGTAGGCGACTACATCGAGAAGTGCATTCTGGAGACTAAGTAGTTTCGCGCTTGTAGAGACGCACGGCCGTGCGTCTCTACAATATAAAAATAGAATTCCCATCGCTGCAACGATATGTGACGGTGGGGATTTTTGCATATTTTAACATCTTCGTCAGAAAAAATGTAGTATTTTACTTAATATTCGTCAGAAAAAATGTATATTTGCACTCAATATTCGTCAGAAAAAATGTGAAAATATGCAAAGACTACTATATAACTCTTTGAAAGAGTGGAAGAAAAAGAAAAATAGAAAGCCGTTGATACTTAATGGCGCGCGTCAGGTGGGAAAAACATATCTTCTTACCGAGTTTGGAAAGCGTGAATATGCCAAGGTTGCAGCTTTCAGCCTCGACCGTCAGGAGCAGGTGCGGGCCATATTCGAGCAGGATGGAAATGTGGAGCGGATTCTTCGGGGACTTTCTGCTGTATCAGGAATCGACATCACTCCCAATGATACTTTGGTTATCTTGGACGAGATTCAGGATTGTCCTGCGGCCCTTACCGCATTGAAATATTTCTGCGAGGATGTCCCTACTATTCATGTGGCAGTAGCAGGATCACTGCTGGGACTCTCTATTCATGGCAATACCTCGTTTCCTGTAGGCAAGGTGGATATGTTGAAACTTTATCCAATGTCTTATGAGGAATTTATGATGGCATTGGGCAAGACGAAGATGTTGGATTTGCTTAAATCGGGCGATTGGGATGCTATAAAACCATTGGCCAACGATTATATCGACATTCTCCGTCAGTATTATTATGTAGGAGGAATGCCGTCGGCTGTTATGGCTTATATTCAAGGACTTGGTCTCAATGAGGTCCGCAATATCCAAAATCAGATTCTGTATGATTATTCCAAGGATTTTTCCAAACATGCTCCGGCCAAGGAGGTGCCTCGTATCCAGATGGTATGGAGGTCGATTCCTGCCCAGCTGTCGAAAGAAAACAAGAAATTCATATTCGGGGCTTTGCGCAAGGGTGCGCGTGCCAACGATTTCGAGATGGCCATTCAGTGGCTGATTGATGCGGGTCTTGTGTATAAGGTTAATCGCGTGGATATGGTGAAGATGCCGCTGAAGTTTTACGAGGATTTTGATGTTTTCAAGCTTTTTATGCTCGATGTCGGTCTTATGGGGGCAATGGTGGAAGCACCTGCGTCGGCCGTGTTGTTGGATAATAATATTTTCACGGAATACAAGGGCGCATTTGCCGAGTTGTATGTGTGTACTCAGCTGTTGGAGAGCGGATTGCCCGTATATTATCATTCAAGCAACACCTCTACAATAGAGCTTGATTTTGTGGTTCAGGCTTCGGAAAAAATTTATCCTATTGAGGTAAAGGCCGGAATCAATGTTCATAGCAAGTCGCTCCGCACCTTCATCTCCAATAATCCAGACCTTAAGGGCGTTCGTTTCTCGATGTTGCCATACATTGATCAGGATTGGCTTTCGTGCTATCCTCTCTGGGGATTGATAGGTGGAATGTTGAGCGATATGTCAGAAAGATGCTCGTAGAGACGCACGGCCGTGCGTCTTTCCCGTCCCTACATAAATGGAAACCGCCCGTAGATTTTATATTGAATCTGTGGGCGGTTTTGCTTTGTCAGAAATTCATTTTTTTTCCTTAGAACTCGAACCTATACGCAATATTCGGAAAATTCAGTTCCGTGTAGAACGGCTTCATATCCATTGTGGCGAGGTCGAAGGTGTGGCCGCTGAAACTGCTGCTGTGCAGGAACTCGCAGATGAAATGGTGCGAGCGTCCGCCCTTCTTGTTCACGGTGTATTTCACCGACGCGCCCCATATAGGACGTGGCGAAACGCGCTTCTCATAGCAATGCTCGTCGTCCCAGGGCAGACAGCGGTTTGGATCCTTCAGCACGTCCTCAAACGACGCCTCAAGATATGGAGTGTACCTGTCGCCGCCCTGGAGAGTGATACGGCCGTTGATTCCGAAAACATTCTGACGGTTTTTGCCCACCATCCATTCCTTGCCACCAAGCACGTTGGCCACAAAATTTCGGTTATATACCGAAGTCCTCCATTCTCCGCGTGAGTCCTTGAATTCTGAGTTATAGACAGTTGCGGTAATCATTCCGTAGAATCCGTTTTTCAGGTAACGCTCCAGAGTAACGTCAACTCCATAATTGCGACCGTTGCCCTCGTTCTCCAAAGCCTTGTCTATGGCGAAGTTCTGATTGCAGAGCATAGAGAATGTGGTTCCCATCTCCACAGGCACGTCATAGAGATACTGATAGAATGGCTCTATCTTCAGCAACATATTATCTGTGAGCGAGTTGCTGTAAGTAAGCACCACGTGCTGAGACTTTGTTAGCTTCAGGTTGTCGTTCACCTTCTTGCCGTCTATCTCCACAAAATAAACGTCATTTTTCTCCTTTCGGCTGTACAGTCCCCACGACATTCCGATAGTCTGTTTTGGTGATGCCTTGTAACTCATCGAGAACCTTGGCTCCACGTTCACCTCGCTGTTTGTGGTGAAGTTTATGAGATTCAGACCCAGAATCATTGTGAGTTTGTTGCTGAGGTTCAGTTTGTTGCTTGTGTAAGCGCGGGTAAGGCCTGCCGTGCCGTCGTTCCTGAAAACCTGCTCAAGAGGCTTGCCGACCTCGGGACAGTGCTCCAGCCAGAAGTTGTTGCTGATGTGCGTGTGGTTTACTCCCAAGAGCATTGTGTATCTTGGGCTGAACTTCTTCTGATACTGGGCGTCGAGAATCAGGTTCATATTGTGGTTCTCGTTGCGGATGTTGGGAGTCTCCACAAGGTCCAGGTCATAGTCGTCGGTGCCTATGATGTCTTTGTTGGCGGTTACTGATACTGATGTTTTCAGTTGTCCGCCGTCGCCGAGAGAAATCTTGTGGCTGATACCGCCCGTTATCATATACTGGTCGGCCATCGACGAGTTCATATCCCAGACGGTCTCCCAGTCGTCCTTGTCTTTAACCTCCGATTTGTAATGGTCGATGAGGCTTGTGCTCCAGATTGCGAATGTGCCGGCGTTCCTGGTCGGGATGTTCACCTTGAAGTTAAGGTCCTGATAATCCATATTCTCGTCGCCCATATTCAGAAATCCGGCCTTGCTCGCCAGACCCATTGTGGAGTATCTGTAATTGATTATGTACGAGGCCTTTCCGCCTTTTTTGAAAGGTCCCTCTGATGCGAAATCAATTCCAAGTGTGCCCACTTGGAAGGCGTGCTCATAGCGGTCATTGTTGCCGCAGCGCAGTTTCATATCGAAGACTCCTGATATTGCGTTTCCATATTCTGCTGGGCTTCCGCCGGTTATGAAATCGCTGTTGCCCAGTACCAACGCCGACAGCGACGAGAAAACTCCCGCGCCTGCGCCCGTAATCTCGGCAAAATGGTTTGGATTGGGCACCTCAACGCCCTCTATCCTCCAGAGCATTAGCTGAGGCGCGGCTCCGTGGATAGAGATTCCGTTGGTGGCTCCTCCCGACGACGCTCCGGCAAACACGCTTGCAAGTCGAGCGGGATCGCTGGCTCCTCCGGCATATCGGCTGGCTTCCTCCACGCTCATCATCCTGGCGCCAACAAGCGACATTGAGTTAAGCGGTTGCTGCTTGTTTACTTTCGGGGTTACCACAACCTCGTTCAATTCGTTAACCGACTCTCGCATAGAGACATTCAGCACGTTTTCCTTTCCAGCCGATACCATCATCTCCTTGATGACGGCAGGCTCGTAGCCCATGAATGTTATCGTTACATTATGACGGCCCACGGGGATGTTCCTGATTTCGAATTTTCCGTCGGGGTCTGATATTCCGGCCATTTCCTGACTGCCGTCGATGCTGATAAGTGCACCGGGCAGCGGGATGTCGCTGGCCTCGTCCAATATTGTACCTCTCACAGTCTGCACCACGCTCTGTGCGTAAGCGCTCATACAGGTCGCCAAAATCACGACCAACAATGCAATTCTCCGTATCATTTCTAAGTTATATTGAATTTTGAGTGCAAAGATAGGAGTTTTTTGTGAGGAGAGATGTATGAAAAGTTGACAAAAAATCAGCGGATTCTGTGCGAACTATTTCCGAAATTAATATTATCTTTGCAAAGTGACTAATATTTAAATGTTTTCAGCACTATGGGACAGTTTATCAACAAGGGCAATTTTAATTTCAAGCGTGTAATCAATTCTAAATTCGTTGATAAGTCGGAATTGATAGATTTCTTCAATTCAAAAATTGAGGATTACGAAACGTTTGTCTGCGTGTCTCGTCCTCGTCGTTTCGGCAAGTCGTTGGCTGCTAAGATGATGTATGCCTATTACGATAAGAGTTGCGATTCCCGCGAACTGTTCCAGAATCTGAAAATATCACAGATGCCCTCATTCGAGAAGCACCTCAACAAGTACCCTACAATTTATCTCGACCTCACCAAATTCGCCGTTAGAGGCAATGCCGAAGGCCTTACCAAGGTTCAGTATATGGACAAGACTGTCAGAGAGGATATCAAGAAGCATTACTCATTTACCGAAAGGCCCAGCGACAATCTTATGGATGTGCTTACTGATATCAACGAGCGCACCGGCGAGCAATTCATCTTCATCATCGACGAGTGGGATTGCCTTGTGCGTGACGACAGCGAAGAGGTGAGTCAGGAATATGTCAACTGGCTTCGCACTATGTTTAAGTGCGATCAGGCCGACCAGGTTTTCGCATTGGTGTATATGACTGGCATTCTGCCTATAATAAAGGTTGAGACACATTCTGCACTCAATAATTTCAAGGAATTCAGTATGGTGAATCCAGGGGCGACTGCACCTTTCTATGGATTTACAAAAAGCGAAGTTGAGGTGCTTTGCAAGAAATTCGATATGGATCTCGAATCAATGGAAAGGGCATACGACGGTTATATTATCGGTAGCGAGAAGTCGATGTTTAATCCTAATTCTGTTATCCAAAGTATTGAGTTCCGTAATTATATCAGCTATTGGGGCAAGACTGCCTCGTATTCTTCTATAGAGAGTTATATAAAGATAGATGCCGACAATGTCAGGGAAAAGATTATAAGTATGCTGTATGGTGAGAGTGTGCCAGTTCAGGTTATCAGTTTCAGAAACGATATGAAACGTGTAGAGGATAGTGACGACGTTCTCACTCTGCTTATCCATTTGGGCTATCTGTCATACAATCCTGAAAACAGCACCTGTTTTATTCCAAATACAGAGGTTGGCGGCGAGTTCCAACTTACTATCAGACAGTCGGATTGGAGCGAGGTGTCTCGCGCTATGAAAGAATCATTCGAACTTGTAACTGAGACTATCAATATGAACGCCGAGTATGTAGCCAAGGCATTCGACAAGTTCCATTTCGAGGCCTCGTCGATATTGGTGTTCAACAACGAGAACTCAATGGCCTGCGCTATTAGGCTCGCATATTTCTCGGCCCAGGCATATTATCACATTTTCAGAGAGTTGCCAACCGGCAAGGGTTTTGCCGATATGGTTTTTGTTCCATTGAAAAAATCCAACAAGCCAGCCATTGTGGTGGAATTCAAGTACGACAAGGATGCCGAAGGCGCAATTGCGCAGATCTACAAGAAAAACTATCCTGAGAAACTACGTGGACTTGCCCGTGACATAGTTCTTGTAGGAGTAAACTACGACCTGAAAGCCTCTACCCACGAGGTGATTTTTGATGTGATAAGGAATGGCAAGTAAGGCCTGATGCTCCCCGAAAAGTCCCTCTAACTCGAAAAAAAAATGAGTTAGAGGGACTTTGTAAATCCGAAACCTCCCTCTAACTCGAAAAAAAAAGTGAGTTAGAGGGACTTTGTGACACAAAGTATTTGCATTAAGTTGTTGATTATATGTTTGTTGGTTGAAATTCCAACGGCCTCGCTAATGGCAAGTACTCGTCACAGATTTATCATCAGGTGAGGGTGGAGGAGCTGATGGGATGAATCCATTCCAATGTTAAGTTTTTATTCAAGTCAATTCCTTGAGTCTGCGTTTTTTTGTTTGTTTCTCAGAAAAATTCCTTATCTTTGCAACTGAAAATCAATAATCAAAAATCGAAAATTTAAAATG
>JAKSLV010000112.1 GCA_024401025.1 Bacteroidales bacterium | reverse complement strand
GTCGCCGCTGATACATTGATTTAATATTTTAGAATCAATCTGTGTCATCGTTTTTTGTTGTTTCTTTGCCCATTATACGACAAAGTCCGCGCAAGGTAAAAAAGAAAAATGAAATTTTTTCAAAAAAATCGCAAGTTGTTAAATAAAACAAGAAAAGTTTAAAGTAGAAAGTTTAAAGAATACAAACGACCCCGGAGCGGGTCGAGCGCAAGCATACAAAAGCCCATAGTGAAAATCCCAAAACTACGTTTTGCGATTTTTACTATGGGTTAACACAGGCTCCGCTCGACCCCTCCGGGGTCATTCATTTAATTTGCATTTACGATCAGCCTCTTACTCATCCTTCTTCTCGGCAGGCTTCTCGGTGCAGGTGTAGCCTGTCTTCTTGAGAATGTCGTAAATCTTGTCCTGCGAGATTTTGTCGGCATCGTAGGTGATTGTCACCACCTGCTTCTGACGGTCGGTAACGATATCCTTGATGCCGTTCTCGTATTTGAGTGCATCCTTGATGCGGTTCTCACAGCCCTGACAATGCATCTCAGGTTGTGTGCTGAATATCAGAGTCTTGATATCCTTGGCGTTTGCCATCACTGACATAAACAGCGCAATGGCAAGAAATAATGCTTTCTTCATAATATTTTTGATTTTTAATTTTTGATTTATATTCCTTTCCAGGCCTTTATCCTGACTCCGGTGTAGATCATCACGCCATCGGTTGGGGCGTAGATCATCGTGGGGTCAAAATCGGCTGACCACGGATTGTGGGCGCTTATTATCGGATTATCCTGCTTATGATTTGTCAGATTCTCGCCGCCGAGGTAGATTTCCCAACGCTTGAAACGTCTTGTAATCTGTGCCGAGAGCAAGCAGAACGCGTCATAATCCGGATTCCACGACCAAGTTTTCTCCGCCGTGAGGTATGGATCCGGCATACGTCCGCCACCGTTAATCTGAGCCGTAAGGTCAAACTGCCAACGGTCGAGCCTGTTCTGATACGACGCCGTTACGAGGGCCTTGTACCTGGAAGTAAGAGGCTTGGAGCGGAGCATTCCATTGTAAGTGCATTCCACATCATTGAACCTGTAGGCCGCCGTCAGAGTAAGACGCTTCAGCACCGGATAAGTGGCATCCACCTGTGCCACGTGGCTGAACGATTTGCCATCAAGGGCGGAGATCGTTATGAAGTGGGCGTCAGAATCGAAATCCACTATCTCCTGACTGATGAAATTAGTGTAGTAATAATCCATATTCACTTTCAGGGTCTTCTCCATAATTGGAATGTACCATGCGAGTGACGCGCCTGTGTTCCACGCCTCCTCCTGAACCACATCCTTTATCACCATAACGCGGTTGGAGGCCAAAAGATTGTTGTTCTCAACCAAGGGACGCGCTGTCCTGTATCCCTTGCCTGCCGATAGCCTGATACTCAGAATGTTGTTGGGCTGATATTTTATGTGCGCCCTCGGAGTCAGGAAACCGCCGTGAATATTGCTGTAATCGTAACGGAGACCCGCCATCGCCGAAATCTTGGTTCCCTTGGTAAATGTGTATTGCGCATACACACCCGGAACAGTCTCGCTATCAGACAATACGCCATCGAAAGCCACAAGTTTCTCATCGAAACTATCGTGCTGAAGGCTGATGCCTGTGCTTACGTGGTGCAGACCGTCAAACTTGGCCTCATACATCAACTGGGCGTAGAGGCTGTTCTGGGCCACATTGTATTCCCGGATTCCGTAATGCGATTCCTGATTGTGGTGCGAGAAATTCGCCATTATCGCCACACTCTCCTCGCGCTCGGGATTCAGCACCGCAGCGTGCTTGGTGTAGGCCTCAAGACGATTGGTGCTGATGCCGATGGAATATAGCGGCAATCCGTGCATGGCCTCGTGCTGACCGCTCTGCCTGTCCTCGGTGAGTATGGAGAATCCGGAATGCATTATGTAACGGTCGGTTACGAGTTTCCAACGCGTGGTGGCATTGTATTGCTCCACCTTCGGCATATCCATAAAACCATCGTCGTTGGCATCGTGGCTCTTGGCGCGGTTCTCGTAATGACCCATCACCGAGCCTGAGAGTTGACGCATGGGATGAAAGTTGACATCAAAATTGCCCTCCATCCTGGTCTGCGAGTCGCCATAGAGGTTTATATTCAGAGACTGCTGATCCTCAGGTTTCAGATAGTCGATATCTATCTGACCCGTAATGGATTCGTAGCCGTTTTTCACTGACGCCGCACCCTTGGACACGTTGATTCCCTTCATCCAAGTGCCGGGCACGTAGCCAAGCGCAAAAGGCGAGGCCACTCCACGGAAGTCTGGCAGATTCTCGGCAAGCATCTGGACGTAAGTGCCCGAAAGTCCGAGAAGTTTTATCTGACGCGCGCCCGTGGCCGCATCGCTGTACTGCACATCCACAGAGGGGTTGGTGGCGAAACTCTCGCCAAGATTGCAGCACGCCATCCTGAAAAGTTCCTTCTGTCCTATCGTGAGACCATTCTGTGCGCCCGACATACGGCGTGTGCCGCCCTGAGCCTTCACCGTAACCTCCTTGAGGCGCTGCTCCGGCACTATCACGGAGTCCTGTTCCTGAGCCACCGACATCAGAGGCATAGCGCCCATCAGCAATGGCAATATCAAATGTTTGTTTTTCATAGTTTTGCTGATGCAAAGATAGGAAAATTTGCGGACAGGGATTTATATTTAGAAGGGAAAGATTTATAAAATATTATTCGAACCAATTCTCGATTTTGAGGTCTGTCACCTCCCGTATAAATTTGAAATCAAACTCATCTTGATATATATACATAGTTTTCTCTTAGACTATCGCAAAATTTATCAGCAAATTCAGCATAGTCAGGTTCTTCAAACATTTCACGACTTTCCTCACGCCATTTCAAATAGTCGCGCAAAAAATTAGACTGAGAAGAAACTTGAAACCCAACCTCTTCCTCTTTGCATACTGGCAAATCTTCCGACTTGTCTTCTGCAAAAATTCCGTGGTTTCGCATTATCTCACGGGCCTTCTCTATAAGTTCCGGCATCAGATAATCCGGAAAACCGGCCAACTCTCTATCAAATATTTCCTTTGTCATAGCAAGCCCTCCTTTTTGAAATTTTATCGCTGCAAAGGAAAAAAATTTCCACAAACAACAAACCCGTCATCAATGGAAAAACTTTTCATCGGTGACGGGTTGGTGTATTATATTTTTTGTCAGCCTACAAGCAGAACTACTCAAACTGCCAGGTATCGATGCTCATCTCACCTGCAAATTCAAAGAAAAGATCATGCTTGCCGGAAACTGGCTTGCTGAGGGCCAAGGTCAACTCAGTCAAATCAGACGACTCTACGGGGATGTATCCTATGCAATCGCCGGTGGTCTTGTCGAGGCAGACCTTGATGGCGGCCTGTTTGGTTTTAGAGGAATTCTTGGCGGTGATTTTCAGCTTGCTGGCACCAGCGCCGAAATTAACTCCCGACAATCCCAGCCATGCTCCATCCTGAGTCTTCACAAACTGGTTGGTGGCTCCTGTGGCAACGTATGCGGTCTCGATGCCGGCGCACCATGCCATAGTCTCAGCCTCAGTAAGCTTGAAAGGATCGAAATCCTTGAGCTGGGCAACGCCATTGTATGTGCCGGTAACCTTCTCTATCTTGCCATCGGCCGAGATGGTAACCCTGTCGACATTTGTGGAACGGTATCCGCCAGCCGAAATACCCATCTTCTTGCTGAGATACTCGGCGTGATAGAATAGGTAATAATCTTCGCCAAGCTTGCAGATAGAATGGTGGTTGTTGCCATAGCTTCCGAAGAAAGTGCCTGGATTGTTGAAGAAGATTCCCTGATACTCGTATGGGCCGAGAGGGTTCTTGCTGGTCATATAGGCGATGCACGCATTCTTGGCTCCGTCGGGATTTCTCCAGTTGGTGCAGTAGCTGTAATAATAGGTGTCGCCTATCTTGTTGGCGCCGGCGTCCTCGAATAGCCATGGCGGATTTATCGACACAGGATCGCCGTCGAGGGCTGTAAACGAATCGTCGAGCTTCACCACGCGGGCAGTACCCGGGTCGGCGTCCTTTCCATCAGGCACGCCTCCGCCCACAAATAGGTAGCCATCGCCATTGTCGTCCACCAAAACGGCAGGGTCGAACAGCCATGTTACAGTATTGCAGTTGGGAGTGTTGCGCGAGAGAATAGGCTGCTTGATGGGGTCTTTCCATGGTCCGTATGGAGTATCCGAAGTCACCACGCCTATTCCGCTGGCGTTGTTGGCAAAATAGAGGAAAAATTTCTCCTGGCCGTCTATCACCTTGTGGCAGGCGGTTGGCGCCCATGAGTTGGCAGCCCATTTGGCAGGGCCGCTGCCTCCGGCAATACGCATTGCGCCGTGGTCGGTCCAGTTTACGAGGTCCTCGCTCGATACGCAGAAAACCTTGTTGATTTTGCCGTACGAATTGTCCTTCACCTTGGTGCCGTTGTATTCCAATACATCGTTGCTCATATACACGTATATGCGGCCGTTGTATTCCATGGCGTAAGGGTCGGCGCCAAACTTCTGTGTGGCAATAGGATTGTGCTGTGTCTGAAGCTTCTGAGATTTCAGGAGCGTAATGGATTTGAACAGCTCCTCGGGAGTAAGCACCACAGGCTGCTCGGGCTGTTCAGGCTGAGGGTCCTGCTGCTCGCCGCCGGGATTCTCGCTGTCGGGATCCTCTCCGCTTGGGTTGTTCTGCTCGGTTTGGTCGTCCACCTTAACATCAGTATCAGGATCGTTGCATCCTGCAGCCACTAGCAAAGCGCCAGCCACGGCCACAGGCAATATGTAATTATGCATTCTCATATCAGTAAAAAATCTGTTATACAATTCTACTCAAACTTCCATGTATCCAACTCCATATCGCCGGAGAATACGAAGAAAAGGTCGTGCTTTCCTGATACTGCCTTTAGCAATTTTGCTGATGCCTCGGCCATTGCGGCAGAGTTTACAGATACATAGCCAACGCACTCGCCGTCAGCCTTGTCGAGACAGATCTTGATGGCGGCAGGCTTGCCGTTGCTGGAAGCCTTTACGGTGAACTTCTTGGCGCCATTGCCGAAGTTTACGCCCGAGAGGCCCATCCACGAACCGGCCTTGGTTTTCACAACAAGGTTTGTGGAACCTGATACGTACTCTGTCTCGATGCCAGCCTCCCAAGCCATGGTCTCAGCCTCAGTAAGCTTGTAAGGATCGAAATCCTTGAGCTGTGCTACACCCTCGTAAGTACCTGTAACCTTCTCTATCTTGCCGTCGGCCGATACAGTAACCTTGTCAACGCTTGTGCAGCGGTAGCCGCTGGCAGTAACGCCCATGGCCTTGCGGAGAATCTGGGTATGATAGAAGAGATAATAATCATTGCCAAGCTTGCAGACAGCGTGGTGGTTGTTGCCGCCCATGCCGGTGAATGTGTAAGGATTGTCGAAGAAAATACCCTGATACTCGTATGGACCCATAGGATTCTTCGATGTCATATAAGCGATGGCGCCGTTCTTTGCGCCGTCAGGATTGTTGAAGTTGGTGCAGTAGCTGTAATAATAAGTGTCGCCTATCTTGTTGGCACCGGCATCCTCGAAGAGCCATGGTGGACAAATCTGGGCAGGATTGCCGTCGAGGGCAGTCATAGAAGCATCAAGCTTTACCACACGCGCTGTGCCTGGATTTTCGGCCTGAGGCTTGCCATCCACGAAAGGAACGCCGCCGCCCACAAAGAGGTATCCGTCGCCATTGTCGTCAACGAGAACAGCAGGGTCGAAGAGCCAGGTTACGGTGTTGCAGGTAGGGGTATGGCGGTCGATGATAGGCTTCTTGATTGGGTCAACCCAGGGACCGTATGGAGTATCAGAGGTAACAACACCAATGCCGTTGCCGCTGTTGGCGAAATAGAGGAAGAATTTCTCCTTGCCGTCGATGGTTTTGTGGCAGGCAGAAGGAGCCCATGCGAACTGAGCCCACTTGGCAGCGCCCTCCTCACGGGCGATAGGCATTGCGCCGTGGTCGGTCCAGTTTACGAGGTCCTCGCTAGATACGCAGAAAACCTTGTTTACAAGGGCGAAGGAATTCTCCTTAACAGCGCCATTCGCATCATATTCCAGCACATCGTTGGTCATATAGACATAAACGCGTCCGTTGTACTCCATGGCGTAAGGATCAGCTCCAAATTTCTGAGTAGCAATAGGATTGAAATTGTTCTGAGGCTTGTAGCTCTTGGCAAGCTGAAGGCCGTCAAAAAGATTGGCAGGATTATTACCGCCATCCGACACCACAGGTGCGGTGCGATGGGAGCATCCCGACAAAATCATTGCCGCAGCCACAGCCAGAGGCATTGCTTTCTTGAAGTTTTTCATAATTTATTTAGGGATTTTGTGTAAATATATTATTTCTGACGCAAAGGTAATAAATGCGTGGAGATTACGAAACAAAAAGACAAAAAAAATCCCCAGGGATTTTCCCCCGGGGATTATGCTGTAGATGAAAATGGATTAACTGTTTAGAACTTGAAGTCGTAGCCATGGTAGATACCGAGAATCTCTCCAGTATCGCTGTCCTCAAGATAGAATGTAACCTTCCACCAGCCTCTCTCGATTACTCTATCGAGCACGTTGTATGGGAAGTAGATGGTGGCAGTGGCAGCACCTACATGAAGGTTTTTGCCGGTCTTGTAGGAACAGAGGTGACCCCTTCCGTCGTTGTAGCCGGGAATGTCGCAATCTATCATGTTGAGGTCGTCGTCCATGATAAAGGCGTAAATGTCCACGTTGCCATTTACAGGACAGTTGTAGCGAAGCTTAAACTGGATACCCTGTGTGCCTGAGTTGTTTATCGACACGTTGTTGGTGTAGCTGAAAGTCTGAGCCATGGCGGCGCCAAGAGACAGCACGGCCATAAGGATTGTAAAGATAATTTTTTTCATTTCTTGTAAATTTTAAACTGTTATTTAATCGTATTTGTGCTGCAAAAATATATTTATTTGTATTCACGTGCAATTAAATAATGTTAATTTTGAGGAATCTTTTCAAGAAAATTATATTACCTTTGCGCATTATGGAAAACTTAGGCAAGATACTGGCTGTGGACGACAACGAGGACGTGCTCCTCTCCCTGAATATGCTCCTGAAAAAACACGTGGAGGCTGTCAGGGTTTTGAGCAAGCCCGAGAGAATCATCGAGTTTATGGACTCGTTCAAGCCCGACGTGATAATTCTCGATATGAATTTCAGCCGCGACGCGATATCCGGCGAGGAGGGCTACGAGTGGCTCGCCAAAATCCTTGAGCACGATCCCAAGATGGTGGTGCTCTTCATTACCGCGTATGTGGATACCGAGAAGGCCGTGAGAGCCATCAAGGCCGGCGCCGTGGATTTCCTGCCCAAGCCCTGGGATTCGCGCAAACTCCTCGACACCGTAAGGAGCGCCATTGAGCTCAGCATCAGCCGCAAGCAGGGCAAGGTAAGTTTAGGTGTAGCTGA
>JAKSLV010000111.1 GCA_024401025.1 Bacteroidales bacterium | reverse complement strand
TCGGCAATGATGACCTCTGCCCATCGCTGTCGGTACTGATGCTGTGTCCGCCCACCCATCTCCGTCGGCGATACGTGATGTCCTCCCACCCATCTCCCTCGAAAAAAATTAAAAAAAAACTTCCGCTCTGTGCCGAATTCTGGGACACTCTCCGCTGTATCTTTGCATCGTAATCAAAACAAAAACACAAACTATAAAAAACGATACAGCCATGAGAACCAATAGAAACAACGACAGCAGAATCAAGGAATTCAACACACTCTATATGAGCTTCGAGGTGGAGCCCGGATACCAGGACGACGTTATGGAATCGGTTTTGGAATACGCCGCCAAGGCCGGAAGCTGCGGATCAGATTTCATAAAGAAAAACCTAATCTCCTGCAAGACAGCCAACGATTGCAGCGTATACTGGGACTACGAGCCTGCCGACAAGGGCGACTGGTACTGCAAGTTTTGCTGCGGCGTGCAAAACAGCGACATCGTGGTAAACGGTTTCGTAAACTCCAGAAAGGCCGACGACACCAACGTGGAAACCTTCTACGTGCGCCTGGTGCTATGCCACAACGCCAAAAGCTACAAGCACGACCTCTTCCGCAGCCATTCCGGAATGTTAGGCTCATACGCCCAGGCTCAGGATTTCGACGACATGTGGATACGCATGGCCGAGCCCTCTGCCAGCGATTTCATGAGAAAGATTGCATAATTTTTTTTTGTATTCCTGATATTTTAGTAATTTTGGAACATTTTATGTGCGATTTACGTATCATAAGTTACTCACCAAAATATCAGGAATATGAAAATACCCCAAATACTCTCAGCACTTATGCTGTGCTCCATGGCTGCCCACGCCGAAGTAAAGCTGCCCAACACCATAGCCTCCAACATGGTGATCCAGCAAAACACCAACGCCCGCGTATGGGGCACCGCCTCCAAAAACGCCCGTGTGGAGGTACGTGCTTCGTGGTCTGATGCTGCTGTATCAGTATCAGCCAACTCCGACGGATTTTTCCTGGCCCAGCTGCCTACCCCTGCCGGAAGTTTCCAGCCTCAGACAATCACCTTCAAAGACATGAAAGACGGCAAAACCACCAGCATCAGCAACGTCCTTATTGGCGAGGTGTGGATAGCATCAGGCCAGAGCAACATGCAGATGCCGCTGAAAGGTTTTCCCGGATGCTGCGTGGAAGACGGCTGGGAAGAGATTACATTCTCTGACCGCGAGGCCGACCACGTGAGATTCATCACCCAGTATCCCAAGCACAGCTACGAGCCGCTGTCCGACCTCGACGGCACATGGACCGTTCCATCGGCAGCATCAGCCACCGAATATTCCGCCACGGCATGGCATTTCGCCAAAAACCTCTCCCACGCGCTCAACGTGCCTGTGGGCATAGTGTCGATAGCATACGGCGGATCCAAGGTGGAGAGCTGGATGAACGCCGACAACCTCCGCAAGCACGGATACTCCACCGACAGGGCCGATATCGACAAGGTATCGGAGGAATACCTGAAAATACTGCTGCCATACAACGCCATGTTCTGCCCCGTGAGAAACGTTACCGCGCGCGGCATTATCTGGTATCAGGGCGAGAGCAACGTGGGCGCTCAGAATTTCGAGCCATTGATGAAAGACATGGTGGCACAGTGGCGTCAGGAGCTCGGCCTTGGCGACATCCCATTCTACATGTGCGAGATAGCACCTTATTATTACGGCCCCGACAATCCTGCCGCACTGCTCCGCGAGAGCCAGTACAAGCTCAGCAAGGAAATCCCCAACTGCGGACTGGTTTCCACCTGCGACCTCGCGCTTCCTCAGGAAAAATTCAACATCCATCCCCGTCAGAAAAAGCAGGTGGGTCAGCGCCTGGCATGGATGGCCCTCCACAACACCTACGGCCGCGATATGTACATGAGCACCGGCCCCACATACAAGACTTTCTATGTGGAGGGGGCTGAGGCTTTCGTGGAATTCAGCAACCTCCAGATGGGCATCTGCTCCAACTACATGATAGAGGGCTTCGACATAGCCGGCGACGACCACGTCTTCCACCGCGCCGACAGCGTTTGGCTAAAGTGGCAGACCAACCACGTTGTGGTGTCGTCCAAGAAAGTGGCCAAGCCCGTGGCGGTGAGATTCTGCTTCCGCGACTTCAGCCACGCCAACCTTTTCGGAGGCGGATTCCTCCCCGCATATCCATTCCGCACCGATAATTGGACCGACGCCCGCTACGCCGAGGAATAGAGTAAATCAAAAATCGAAAATCAAAAATCAAAAATCAAAAATGTTAAAAATATGAAGAAGAAAACATTATTTTATTACGCATTTGCGGCAATGATGTCGCTTGCCTCGCTTGCATCCTGCGGCGACAAGGACAAGGACGAAACCAGCAAGCCCGACAACAATACCGCTCAAAACCAGCAGCCCAACAACAACCCCGGCGATAACCCCGGCAACAACACTGGCAACAATCCCGGCAACAATCCCGGCAACAACAACCAGACTGGCGGCGACAATCCCAGCGGCCTTGTGCCCGGCAAGGTGGAGCTTCCTGCCACAATGACCCTCGACAAGGCATCTACGCCTCAGGACGTTCTGGTGGCAATGGGTATGGGATGGAACCTCGGCAATCAGTTCGACGCCCACATCAACGGCAACGGCTCCGAGACAGCCTGGGGACAGCCCAAGTGCACTCAGGCCACTTTCACAAAGGTGGCTGCCGCCGGCATCAAGACAGTAAGGATTCCTATCACTTGGGGCGGAAACTTTGGCCCGGCTCCCGACTACAAGATCAACGAGACATTCATGAACCGCATAGCCGAGGTGGTGGGCTACGCCAAGAATGCGGGACTCAACGTTATCCTTAACATCCACCACGACGGATCGGCCGACAACAAGGAGAAGGGTCCAAACTTCTGGCTAAACATCGTTAAGGCCGCCGGCATCGAGGAGGAGAACCAGAAGATAACAGCCACATTCACAGCCATCTGGCGTCAGGTGGCCGAAAAGTTCAAGGACGAGGGCGAGTACCTCATGTTTGAGTGCTTCAACGAGATCCACAACGGCAGCTGGTGGGATGGCTCATCGGCCCAGTACAAAACCCTCAACGGGTGGAACCAGCAGGTGGTGAACACAGTGCGCGCAGTGGGCGGCAAAAACGCCACACGCTGGATTGGCATACCTGTATACAACACCAACATCAACAGGGCCGTGGAGGCCAACTGCTTCGTGATGCCTACCGACGCAGCCAACAGACTCATGGTTTCTGTACACTTCTACGAGCCTGTCGACTACACTCTCAACTACAAGTTCCATGTCTGGGGCCACAAGGCCGGCGCAGGTCATGACTACGACGAGAAAAACGTTCAGACCCAGCTGCGCAAGATGTTCGATAAGTACACATCCAAGGGCGTTCCTGTATACATCGGCGAGATGGGCTGCGTAAACCGTCTCGACGCCAACGAGAAATTCCGCCTCTACTATCTTGAGTACGTATCCAAGTGCATGCACGACCACCTGATGCCAGCCATCCTCTGGGACAACGGTCAGCCCGGCGCCGGCAGCGAGAAACACGGTTTCTTCCACCACGGCACAGGCGATTTCCAGAACGATTACTCAAAGCCTTGCATCGACGCCCTCGTAAAGGGTATGTCCAACAACGATGCCGACTACACCCTCCAGTCAATCTACGACAAGGCTCCATCAAAGTAATGAACCACTCTCACATACAAGCATAAAAAAACAGGCTGCTCCCCAACCAGGAGCAGCCTGTTTTCTTTTATTTTTTAATCAACGTTACTAATTTAACGTGTTAGCAAACCTGTTCGATGCCGGCCAGCACCCACGAGAATTTGCCCGTTGATATCTTGGTGCCGCAATACTCGCATATTGCCGATTCGCCCATCGCGTCGGCAGGAGCGCCGCAGCTTGGGCAGGTGCCGATGCTGAATTTCTTGCTCTTGTCGGCCTCGGCGCCGCGCACAAAGGTAAACAGCTCTCTGAACGGCTTGGCGTTGGTATGGCCCGCCAGCTTCTGTCCGTCCTTGTCCAGCATGAAGTCGGCGCAGGATATCTCTATCTCGCACACTATCGAATCGTAGAACTTGTCCATCTGGGCGTCCACAATCCTTATGCGGTTTATGTTTATCTTTTCCATCTTGTTGCGTACGCCGTGCTGTGCCAGATAGTCGGTCCAGATCTTCATCGATTCGTACTGGCGGTCGCTCAGCAGGTGTCGGCAAGTCTTCAGGTTGTTCTCCGACCACGCATTGTAAATAGCCATAATCGCGGGCCTTACCACGTTGTCGTTGAAATCCATGCAGAACAGCGCATAGTCGTTCATGCCGGCCTTCAGTGCCATGGCTGCCATGGTGGTCTGCATGTTGGCTGATGTTGGGGTTGTTATCTCCATGGTGGCGTCGTCGCTGTTGGTGTAGTTCAGGAAAGTGCTCTTCAGCGATACCACCTTGTTCTTTCCGTTTATGCTGGTTACCACCCAAGAGCTCTCGCCTGGCACAATGGCCTGTCCGCAGTGCGAGCAAGTGCCGGCGTCGGTAAAGTTCTCGTTGGCGCCGCAGTGTGGGCAGCATATCCTGGTGGAATCCTTAGGCTCCACGGTGTGGGCGTTTATGCTGCGCTTCAGTTTCATGCTGATGCTGCTCTGCTGGCGTGTGGGGGTTCCGCCTAGCGGTGTGCGTGTGTAGTCGGCCCTGATGCTTACGTTCACAAACGTGAAACCGTTTTCCTGAAACGCACCGTTTATTATTATGCTGTTGATGGCCACCTCGCTGTATTTGGCCGTGTCGTTGATGTCCTCGTTGGTGAGGGCGTGGCTAGAGAAGAAAGGCCTTATCTCGTTGAAGTTGCTGCCTGTGCCTCTCAATGTCATGTACCTCATGAAAAGCAGTCCCACAAAATCCTTGAACACCACTGTAGAGAAAGCGTCGTCGAAATCCTTCACGGCATTCTTTATCGACATGTTCTCGAGGCTGAAGTTTCTGGCCACTGGGCCCGATTCGTCGGAATCGTCGCTGCTGCTGCCCTTCCTGATGAAAACAAAGTAGATGATTGCCGCCACTATGGCTATTATTACAATCTTGCCTACAGGTCCGGCACACCAGAGCAGCCTCAGCAGCTCAAAAATTAGAGTTCCCAAGCCGCCACTTCCGCTTCCGCTTCCGCCGCCGCTTCCGCTTCTGGAGTGACTGCTGGAGTGTCCGCCGCCTGGCCTGGCCTCAGCCATATCCATCGACAGAATCAGGACCGCCACCACTGCCAGGGCCACGAGTCCGAATTTCCAAAGAGTCTTTTTGTTCATATCTGTTGTTATTATAATTGTTGTTTGGGGCAAATGTATATAAATTTTTGTATTGTTGCAAGTCCTTATTGCATATTCCGATAATTATTGCTAAATTGCGGTCGTTTTATTGATTCTAAAACTAAATTACTAATTTATGAAAACCAGACACATATTGCCCGCGGCGCTCCTGATGCTGCTGCCTGCCATGGCCGATGCGCAGGTGGTGGTAAACGAGTTTTGCGCCAGCAACGACACCCTGGAGGTAATGGGGCAGACTTGCGATTGGATAGAGCTCTACAATGCGGGCGTGGAGGCTGTAAACCTTAAGGGATATGCCCTAAGTGATAATCCCAAGAAGCCTCAGAAATACGTTATCAACAATGATGTAATGATTTATCCGGGCTGTTTCAAGATGGTGCTCTGCAACGGCCTGGGCACCGACCTCAATACAAGTTTCCGTCTTTCGGCCGATGGATCCGAGTTTGTGGTGTTTGCCGATCCCAGCGGAAACGTTATCGACGAGATTGCGATTCCCACGCTCAACCGCGACTATTCGTACGGACGCATTGCCGATGGCGGCGCCAGCTGGGGAACTTTCGACATATCCACCCCGGGCGAGACCAACTCGGCTCAGATGCCGCTTACTCCTATGCCCGTAATTAACAAAAGGGCAGGTTTCTACACTCAGACATTATCGGTTGGGATCACATGTCCCGATCCCAACGCCGTAATCCACTACACCACCACCGGCACCGAGCCTGTGGAAAGCTCTGTTACCTACACCAAGCCCATATCCGTATCCTCCACCAAGGTTTTGAGGGCCATGGCGGTGGCTCCGGGCATGAAGCCTTCCAAGATAGCCACAGCCACATATTTCATAAACTGCCGCAAGCTGGATCTTCCTATTGTGTGCATCACCACCGACCGCAAAAACTTCTACGACAACAAGATAGGCATCTACGTGGCAGGCACCAACGGCGTTGCCGGACCCTGCACCGACGGCCAGCGACGCAACTGGCATCAGGACTGGGAGCGTCCTATCCACGTGGAGTATTTCGATAAGAACAAGAAGCTTCAGCTCTCTCAGGATGCCGGAATCAAGATTACGGGATCGTGCTCGCGCAACAACGACATGAAATCCCTCCGCATAATTGCCCGCAAGGAATACGGCGACAACAGGCTAAGATACAAGTTTTTCGATAAGAAAGACATCACCGAGTTCAAGAGCATCGTATTGCGCAACGGCGGCAACGATTTTGGCGGCACCATGATACGCGACGGCCTTGTTACGGGCCTTGCCGGCGAGAGCTTGAATGTTGATGTTCAGGCTTTCCAGCCAGCAGCAGTGTTCCTAAATGGCGAGTATCTGGGTCTCCACAACATCCGCGAGAAGGTTTCTACCCATTTTGTGGAGGAAAACTACGGACCAAACTCCGACGAGATAGACCTCCTCGAAAACAAGTGGACCGTGATAGACGGCAAGAACGCCGAGTTCAGCTCACTGATGGCTTTCGTAAAGAACAACAGCCTTGCCAATCAGGCCAATTTCGACAAGGTGGCCGCCCAGATAGACATCGACAACTTTATCGACTACTGGTGTGCCCAGATATACATCGACAACGAGGACTGGCCAAACAACAACATCAAATTCTACAAGCCACGCGGCCAGAACGCCAAGTGGCGTTGGGTGATGTTCGGCGCCGAGTTTTCATGCGGTGTGTATGGCGGCAGGCCTGATGTAAACTCCATCCACCACGACATCGACGCCAATACAGGACGCCTCGGCTCTTCCGACTGGGGCGGTCTGCTGATGAGGAAGCTGCTCCAGAACGAGGCTTTCAAAAACAAGTTTATCCAGCGCATGAGCTACGTGATAGACCACACATACAACCCCGACAGAGTATACGAGTTTGCCGACAGCCTCCGCTCGCTCATGTACAACGAGTGGGGCAACCACTACAAGAAATATTACGGCTGGATAAACCAGGGCGATTGGAGCAACCGAATCAACAGCCTGATAGACTGGTTCAACAACCGTCCCGGATACTGCCGCGAGCATGTGCGCCAGTATTTCGGCCTCAGCGGTTCCCACAATGTGGAAGTATCAGCCGACAACAATGCCGTAAAGTTCTCCGTGAACGGCACAATGCCTACCGCCAACATCAGCGGCAAATACTTTGGCGGCGCCACTCTCGAGATATCGGCCAAGCTGCCCGAGGGCCTCGCCATCGACCACTGGGAGGTGGGCGGATCGTCGTCGCACGCCGAGCAGGTGTTTGGTTTCGAGGACATCTGGAACTATTACGACGAGGGCAACGCACCAGCCCAGGACTGGAAAACAGCAGCATCAGCCCCATCCGGATTCAAGGCCGGAAA
>JAKSLV010000110.1 GCA_024401025.1 Bacteroidales bacterium | reverse complement strand
CCTGACCAATAGCCTGCGGACTCCTGCAACCAATCCTGAGCCCCAGTTCCTTATAAGAGATAGTCTCTCCACAAGGCACATTCAGAAGTTCCAGATAAACCTTCCGCTGAAACTCAGTAATATTTTCGGCGGAGAGCACTATTTCTCTGACATTCATTTTGTTTACAACCTCTCTATCAACTCATCCACATCCTTTTCCTCCGTGGCCCAACTGCATACGAACCTCACTGTTGTCTCCTTTTCGCCACGGGGTCCCCAGAGTTCGAAAGAGGCGGATTGTTTCAGACGGTCAATCACATCGTTGGGGAGGACGAAGAATTGCTGATTGGTTGGTGAATCGATTGCTACCTTGTAGCCTTTGGCTGTGAAGGCGTTGCGGAGTTTTATGGCGAGCGAAACGGGTTTCTTGCAGATATTTACGTAGAGATTGTCGGTAAACAAGGTCTTGAACTGAATGCCGAGGATTCTGCCCTTGGCGAAGAGTGCGCCGTGCTGTTTTACGAGCGGGAAGAAATGGGGAAGTCGTTCCTTGCGCTTGGCCACAACGGCCTCGCCGAACATAAGTCCGCACTTGGTGCCTCCGATATAGAAAACATCGCAAAGGTCGGCGATATCAGGCAACGTGAAATCGCAATCGGGCGAGGCAAGGGCATAGCCGAGACGCGCGCCGTCAAGATACAATGGAATATTGTGCTTGTGGCAGACGTTGCTCATCTCGGTGAGTTCGGCCTTGGAATAGAGGGTTCCGTACTCGGTGGGCTGAGTAATGTAAACCATTCCCGGAGCCACGCAATGCTCGAAGGTCTCGTCGCGGTAAAAATCTGTTATGTAATTATCAACTTCCTGAGGCTCAAGTTTTCCGTTGTGGGCAGGAAGCGTCAGGACCTTATGACCCGAATGTTCCACAGCACCGCTCTCGTGGACGTTGATATGAGCGGTATCAGCACAAAGAACTCCCTCGTGACGCCTCAGAAGACCATCAATAACGGTCACATTGGTCTGAGTACCACCCACGAGGAAATGCACAAGAGCGTCGGGAGCGTTGCAGGCCTTGCGGATAAGGTCGCGGGCCTCGTCACAATAATGGTCCTTCCCGTAACCGACGATGTGCTCAAGGTTAGTCGCCATCAACTGCCTCATCACCTCAGGATGAGCGCCTTCCATATAGTCAGAATCAAAAAATGTCATAATTTTAAATAAAACGAACACAGATGACGCAGATTGGGCGGATTTCCACAGATTTTTATATTACTAACCTGCGAAAATCCGCTACATCAGCGTCATCTGTGTTCAATAATTTTTTAGAATATCTTTACCACCTCGTCGAAATTTCTGTGCTGAGGAGTCTTGGGCTCGCCGTCGCGGTAGCCGAGTGAGAGCACGGCCATAACGGTCTCGTTGCCAGGGATTCCGAAGAGTTCACGGAGAGCGTCGGAATCTCTCATACCCATTATCAGGGTGTCGAAGCCCATTGCACGGGCCACGAGAACGAGGTAGGCATTGCTGAGGCCGTTGTCGTAGGCACCCCAGCCGTCACCAATCTCGTTGAAGGCCTCGCCATTGAAGAAGCCGGACTTGCCACGCTCAAAGGTTGATACGATGAAAACATTGGCGCCCATAGTGCGTTCCTTGTTGCCACCGATAAGGTCACGGACGGCGTCCACCTTGTCCTTGCTCATTGCAACGTAATATTTTGTAGGTTGCTGATTGGCCCACGACGGAGCCTCCTGAACAGCGGTAAGCAACTGACGGACTTCCTGTTCCGAGATTGTCTTTGTGGAATCGTAGGCGCGCACACTGCGACGTGTCTTGATTACCTCGTTGAACGAAACCTCAGAGGATTTCTGAGTATTCTGATTCTCAGGCGCATTGCACGAAAACAGCAACACAGCCGAAGCCATTGCGGCGATAAAGGATTTGAATTTCATTTTTATGTTATGCTTTTAAATTTAGAACACAGATGACACGGATTGGGCGGATTTGCACAATTTTTTAACTGCAAAAATCCGCTGTATCCGCATCATCTGTGTTCCAATTTTGACACTTCCGAAATAAAAAGGTTTACTTACAACTCATCCAAAAATTTCCTTGCATCCACCTTGCTGTTTCGGAAAACCGACGGCGACATTCCAGTCTCGTGGCGGAACTGTGCGCTGAAATGCGCGGCGCTTGAATATCCGAGTTGAAAGGCCAGTTCTGATACCGTCTTGTCGCTGTAGCGGAGGAGTTCCTTGGCAAGTTCCACACGCATCAGGATACAATAACGCTCAATGGTGATTCCACGCATAGCGCTGAAAAGTTTCGACAAAACCGAATAATCCTTGTTGAGCGTCTGTTGCAGGAAAGTTGACACATTGGGACGGTCGCCCTCCATACGCACCCACTCCATAATGGAGGTTCGGATTTTCTCCACGAGTTGCATCTGAGGATCGCCCAGCAAGTCGAAGCCCAGGGCCTGAAGTTCGGTCCTGATACGGGAGTACTGATTGTCAGAGACATCGCCCTCCACAACGGCCTCACCGAGAGTAATACTCTCAGCCACAAGCCCCAAATCCCCGAGCACCTTGCCCACGGCCTGAATGCACCGCGGACAGCACATATTCTTAATATAAAGTGTAGCCATCAGTCCACAAGTTTGAAACCAACCTGATCCAGAGCCTCACGCAAAGCGTCCTCTGATACGTCGCCTTTTACAACTGCCTGACGTGTAGGCAAATCCACCTGAGCGCTCTCAACGCCAGGAACCGAGAGCAAAGCCTTCTCGGCGGCGGCACGGCAATGACTGCAAGCCATTCCCTCAATATGGAAAATCATAGTATTCATATCGTTATCATTATTAGTTTTACAATCGTGGTCGTCGTGACAATGACAATCACCATCTCCGTGACAACTGCATTTATGTCGCTGAAGCACAAGGGCATTGAAGAGCAAGGCCACCAAAGCCACAGTGAAAATCCAATTGAAGTAGTCGGAATCCTCGTGACAACAGGCGGCGGTGTTTTTCAACTGACCCAGGAAATCCACCACGCCATTGAAATGGAGCATATCTATCAGACATCCGAAACCTACGGCTCCCACAATTATCGAAGCCAGATACAGCCACAATGTCTTGTTTCCCAACACTTTCCTAACTACCAAAATGCTTGCCATATTGCAGGCGGGGCCAGCCATCAGCAACACCAACGCCGCTCCCGGCGTAAGACCTTTCAGCATCAGAGCCACAGCAATAGGAATAGAACCCGTGGCACAAAGATACATAGGCACGGCCAGACACAAAACCAAAAGCATTGAGGCCCAAGTGTTTGACTGAAAAACAGCAAAGAAACTGTCGGGAACAAGCAATGTAATGGCGCCTGCCACCACCAAACCAATCACAAGCCACTTTCCGATATCGCCCATCATATCCACAAAGGCATACCTCAGGGCCTCTACAATTCTGTCCCAGAAGGTTTTAGTGGCAGCGGACGCCGACTTTTTGTCTGTGTGGACCTCCGGATTTACTTTTTCGTCCACCGCACTAACCACCGCACCTCCAAGGAGCGAGGTAACCAAAGCGGCTATGGGTCTTACGATTGCGAACGGCCAGCCCATAATGCTGTAGGTGGCCAGAATGGAATCCACACCAGTCTGAGGCGTGGCGATAAGAAACGAGGTGACGGCACCCTTCGAGGCGCCCTCTTTCCTGAGCGACATCGCGGTCGGGATTACTCCGCACGAGCACAGCGGAAGCGGAATTCCAAGAATTGCGGCGTTGAGCACCGACATAAAATTTGGCTTCGAGAGGTATTTGCTGTAATACCGCCCCGGAATGAATGCGTGCATAACTCCCGCGATGAAAAATCCCAACAGGAGATACGGCGACATTTCGTTGATGAGATGAATGAACTGATTCATAGCATTAATTTTGTATTACGCCACAAAATTAGCGATTCGCCGGGGAGAGGTGTTATAAAATTATGGAGAAAATTTATATGGAGACCACACTACTTCTCAAACAAATCGTCACATACAACAACCCTCTGAACCTTGCCACTATGTTTTCCTGTAACAAGGCCGAAAGTGGTAACAAGAGTTAAGTGCACCTTTTGTTTTGGAGAGAGCAAACCTCGGAGCATTTCTACTCGATGAAGCATCTTCGCCTCTTCCTCCTTGTCGATATTGTATGGAGAACTGTAGAATTTCATCTCGCAAAGATTAACAATGTTGTCGTCACGAACAATAAGCAAATCCACCTGAGCACCAGATTTGTCATCAGAACCTACTATATTCCAAGCCGAAACATAAGACCTGACACCACCGATCTCAAGAGCACGCTTTATTTGAGGTATATGTTGCCAACATACTTGCTCAAAAGCAACACCCCTCCATCCCTTCATTATATCAGAAGTAAAATTGTCGTTGGCAAAATCGGAATCCTCCTGATTGGGCTCTACATACTTCAACCAAAACAGGCAGAAATTATCTATAAGTTTGTAATATTCACCAACCGACTTTCCGAAAGGAGAATAGCGCAAAACGAAATCACTCTCCACCAAAGCGGAAAGAGTCTCACTTAGTCCGCCCCCCAATGGCAGCGAGGTTGCCTTCGAGATTTCCTCTCTAGTAAATCCATAATTACGGGTGGCAAGAAGCCTAATCACTTTCTTGCAATCTTCGGCATCGGAAAATATCGCCTTGAAAAGTCGATTAAACTCATCCTTGAGACGGGGCTTTTGCCCAAAAAGAATCATATCAGTGTTCTTCTCGAAACTATACCCTTTGCGGAAGTAACTCAAATAATATGGAACTCCACCAAAAACCATATAAGACTGCACGATATCATATCGGGACAATTCTATATTCCCGTGCTCAAAAAACTCCTCACATTCTTTCAATGTAAAGGGAGACAATTTAAGTTCGCAAGTAAGGCGTCCATACAAGCCACCTTTGCTACGGGATAGGTTGCTCAACATCCAGGAAGTGGCACTGCCACAGACTACAAGCATAACATTATCGTGACCACTGCACCAGCCATTCCAAAAACTCTCAAAAGCCGACAGAAAACGACTGCGTGGAGTATCCATCCAAGGCAACTCGTCGAAAAAAATCACCATACGTTGGCCATTATCCAATTTCTGAAGCAACTGTGTCAACTGGAAAAATGCCTCCATCCAGGTCTTAGGTTGCTTGAAACCTTCCAAACCGTGCGCCAGCATCGAATAATAGAAACTTTCCAACTGAGTCTTGATACGGTTTTTCTCATCCTCCTGGTCAACAGGAGAAACGCCTGTATGCTGAAATGTAAACCTATCCTTCAACGCCTGTTTTATCAGGAAAGTTTTTCCAACACGCCTTCTACCATATACAGCCACAAATTCAGGACGGTCACTAGAGTAAAGACGCTCCAATTCTTCTATTTCAAGTTTTCTTCCAATGATAGCACCCATAACATTATAATTTTGTTGCAAAAATAACAAAAAAAACAGCAATCGGCAAAATAAAACATACCTTATTCTGCCGATTGCCTTAATTTTTCTCATAATCGGCAGAATAAACACCATCTTATTCTGCCGATTGCCTTAATTTTTCCTCAACATCCAAACATCTCGTCCAGCATCCGTGTTCCGCTTTGGGTCTTGAAAATCCTTTCCCTGATGTTGCGGACGGCCTGCAGGGGCTCGTTGTCCTCATAGAGATTCACGAGGAAGTCGGCCTCTATCAGGATTTGATGAATACCACCTCCCAATATCCACGCCGTGGCGATGATACCAGACCATCTTCCCTCAAATACCTCATTGCCAGATCGATGGTCTTGCGGTCGGTACACATAATCTCGGATAGAGTGGCGCACTTGACAGGCTCGCCGAGTTCACGCATCTTGGCCAAAACCTTCTCCGACGCCTCCATATAATAAGGATCGTCGCCGGGATTGAACAGCTTGATGGCGATGGCGGCGCAGGCCTCGGCGTCGGCAAGGGCGTGATGGTGCTGAGCGAGATCGAAACCGCAACGCGCGGCTATTATGTCGAGATTGTGCTTGCCGCCCGGCCATACCCGGCGCGACTTCACGAGTGTGCAATGAAACTCGTAGTCAGGATAATCCATCTGATAGCAACGGAATACGGCCTTCAGGCAGTTCTCGTCGAAGGCCTTGTTGTGAGCCACCAGCGGCAGTCCATCAATGAGAGGCTCCACCTTGGCCCAGACATCAGGAAAAACCGGAGAATTCCAAGTATCAGCTTCCGAAAGACCGTGAACCTGAGTGGTCCAGAATGTATAATAATCGGGCTCGGGCTTTATGAGCGAGTAGAACGAATCCACTATCTCACAATCCCTTACAACAACAATACCCACCGAACAAACGCTTGTGGGCTCGTTGTTGGCCGTCTCGAAATCTATGGCTGCGAAATCTCTCATAATCCACCCTCCTACTCCAAAACCTCGATATAAAAACTCACGGGGCGGAAGCCGTCGTTGCAGCTTAACATTGCGCTGTAGGGGTTCTTCATCCAGCCGTCGTAGAAATTGCCCTCGCCACGGGCAAGAGCCTCCACAAACTCGCGCATGGTTTTCCAGGCCTCAGGGCAGAGACCATCGGGACATTTGCCGTCAGCTGACACCCAGCTCTTACCCTCGCACACATCGCAAGTGTGCTCTATCGGGTTCTCATATTTTGCCATCAGGTCAGAATACTGAGCCTTGCGGATGGCGGTTATCTTTACGGTTTTCATTGCATCATGTTTTATTTTGCAAAGGTAATAATTTTGCTGATACTTCCGATAAAAATTTCCAGCCTCGGTATGGCCTCACTAAACTAATTTCCGTTTTTTAAGTCAAAGCATCAGCAACAATTAAAACCCAATAATATGATAAAAGACATCGCACACATTGCACTGAATCCATTGGATATGGACAGGTCGGTGGAATATTTCGACAAGGTGTTTGGCTGGAAGAAAGTTTTTGAGCTCCACAAGGACAACGGCGACCCGTGGATTGTTTACCTGAAAATCTGCAAGGGACATTTTCTGGAACTTTTCTACGGCGGACAAAACGACCGCGCCTACGCCTTCGATTTCAAGAAAACTGGCTACAACCACCTCTGCGTTACTGTGGGCAACATCAGCAAGACCCTGCGCGAGATTTACGAGAAGGGATTCATAAAATCTCCCGAGCCCGAACTCGAGAAAAGCGGCTGCAAGAATCTCTGGCTCTACGATCCCGACGGCAACGGCATTGAGCTTCAGGAATATACACCAGCATCAGTACAAATGCAAAGCAACGAGGAGCCTTACGAATTTGGCCGCGACGGATACTTGGGAATCGGACACGCCTGCTTTGTCTGCAAGGATTTGGAGAAATCTCTCGACTTCTACTGCAACAAGCTGGGGATGAAGCTGGTAGGGATTCAAAACGACGACAACGGCAATCCCTGGCTCCATTATGTACGTATGGCCGACGGCGTTTATCTGGAGCTGATACCAAACGGCGAGGGCGATAATCCCAACAAGGGCTGGAACAACCGTGGCTTTCAGCACCTCTGCCTCGAGACCGACAATCTTCTGGAAGACGTTGAGCATCTGCGCTCCATAGGTGTGGAAATCGACCAGGAGCCCAAGACCTCCAGCGACAAGAACTGGCAGGCCTGGATCCACGATCCCGACGGCAACAAGGTGGAACTTATGATGATAGACCCAGACTCTCCACAGGCAAA
>JAKSLV010000011.1 GCA_024401025.1 Bacteroidales bacterium | reverse complement strand
TTCGTAAGTTTTCACCTTACGATAGCACAGCGGAGCAGACTGCCACAGGCCGACAACAAACCTACAGTATTAATCCAAAAAACGAAAAAAAATGGCACAGACTAACTACATACAGGTACAGAGAGCCTCGGGCTACAGCAAAGAGCAAGCCTACGCTGTGAAGGTGAACGGCGGATACCTTACCCACAAAAAGGCCGACGAGTCGATGCTTGCCATAGTCAAGCAACACTATGCAGGCACTATGGTGGTAGAGAGTCAGATAGAAGAGATCAGGGAGCACCTTATTGAGATAGCCAAGACGGTGAATGAGGCATACCCACGCTGCAAGCCAGTGAAGGTGGAGCAGATAGAGAAGTACGACGAGTGGAATATAATTTATTTAAAGTTTGGCGGATCTGACGCCAAGCTGGAATTTGAGCCCATCAATCCACTTCTTCACACTTCCTGGATAGCAACTTGCTAAGGCCTTTCCATCGCGTCAATGCCTCGGAAACATTGAATAAAAAACACCCGTTAACATATTGTTAATGGGTGTTTTTGTTTTGTCAGATATTGTATTTATATTTGTGCCAAACAAAAGGAGGTACAACATGGCACACAAATCAACTATTAAAAGGGCAGAGCTGGTGAAGCAGATAGTTGACCAGCACTACGAGCCAGGACGTCAGGACCGCTGCAAACTCTGGGTATATCGCACAAAGATTCTCCCCATCTTCGGCATCAGCCTTCGCACATTCTTCAATTATTTAAGACTATCTGATGAGTCTCAGCAGACTGGGGCTCTCCAGCTAAGCCTGTGGTGAGTTCCACGGTATCAAGCACCGTACTCAGCCACTCCCGCTCCGCTGTATTGTCGTGCGCCGTAATGTGGTAAGTATCCACATTTTCTATCCATTCCTCCGAGGCGGTATCTGTGGTGGATGCAGTGCGCATCATTCCAGAGCATATCTGCTCAGTATTGCCCGAGAGTCGCTCACATATCAGATTACACAGCGCCTCGTTGGCCCACATAGCCTCGGCAAGTCGCTTGGTGCGCGAGTTTGTAACGATATGCAGCAGAACGTCCACCTTGGCTGTCTGCCTTCCTCTTGTTAGAGTAGTGTAGTCCACCTGGCCAAACTCTATGAACACGGCAGGCAGATAAAAAGACTGTTCCTCCATAGGTGCCGCCGTCTGCTGGTTCCACAGATCTACGTGGCGTATCACTTCCTTGCCGTTATTGTCCTTAATACCATTCAGGACACCGGCTATCAGATTATATATAATTTCTCTCATTAGTAAGTAGCATTAATATCCATTTTGTTGCCTGTGATAGTAAGACTGTGCAGGAGCATACCATCCGCCTTCAGGTTCTCCCTGATGGAGTGCTTCAGCTGTGCGATATCGTTGTCGTTTACATAGTCCTCGATACCCACGCCGAGAGTGGGAAACTCCTTGAACTCTCCGGGATGGGCGGCGAGTATCAGCGACTGGCACTGCTCCATAGTCTCTCCCACCTTGAGAGTATTGCGCCCGTATTTATCTACTACTACTATCAGGTCGCCTGTGTCGTTGTTTATCTGTATTCCTCTCATTTACTTTTGTATGTTTTAGTGAATAATCTTTGTATCCTCGTAATCCTCTGCGGAGAATGTATCAGCCTGCTGAGCCTGAGACTGCACAGCCTGTGCAGTGCCCGACTGTGCGGCTGCGGTTCCCGTTGTGCTCACCAGATGAGTGTGGCTGTTAAATGCCGTTACCAAGTCGTTAACGGTCTTTGCAAGGCCGTTGAGTTTATCGGTGAGGTCTTGGATATTAACAAGGCCACCCAGTTCTCCGCCGTTGAACTCTATGGTATCGGCCTGCTCGGTAAGCAGAACCACCAAGTCTCGGAGTCTGCCGTTGCTGAGGTCTGCCACAAGTACCTTGCTGCCGACAGCTGGCTTTATGATCAATGTGCCGAGCCCACCTGAGAAGCCCGCCACCAGTCTGATATTTTTATGTTCAAGACCTTGGATTTTTGCGCTAATTGTTGTATCTTGAACGGCAGAAACCTCAGCCTCCATCAGGGTGAGCCCCTTGTTGCTGGCTGCGATATTCTGTATCATTTGTCTAATTTCAGCACCTTTGCCCATGATTAAAAATTTAGTTTTATGCGGATTGTTGGCGCTCATCAGCGCCGAGGTCTCCGCTCAGGAAGTAAAAAGAGTAACTATCTACGACAGCCCGGACCACACCGAGAGCCACACAGTGACATACAAGGAAGGAGGCTACACCGGGCATGAGTTCTCGCACGATCTTGCTCTGCTCGACAGCGTGAGAGTGCGCGATCCTCAGAACCCGAGAACCGAGAGAACCCGGGAGCGGGACAGTCTGCAAGCCATAAGAGACTCCATCCAGGCGAGGGAAGCTACTTTGAGAAAGTTGCTCTGGCCGGATGAGTTCTAAAGCCTTTTGCCAAGCTCTATCTTGCGCACTCCACCCGAGGCAGACACAGAGGTCTCTACTGATTTTACAAAGTAGGTACCGCTGCGCTCTGCCTCTATTTCGTTGCTGAGGTTTACGCTGAAGCCAGCCGAGCAGTAAGGCTGAAGCCACGCCTGGAAGGTGCCCTCGTATCCGCTGTAGCATTTGCGAGAGTATATCTCCTTGGCTATGGTGCTCAGCTGTGCTTTTGTGGTAATGCCATTGTAGGTGAAGTTTTCCGTATCACCTCCGGCCTCGCCTTCCGTCACCTCTATCTCCTTGCCTGTGGCATCCTTGCCCTTGGCTATCACCTTCAGCCTACGCTCGGCGGCATCCTTGTATGATAGCGAGAAACCATCGGCCTGCACGTTGGCAGACAGGTTGTAGTTGGCGTCGCCGAAATGCTCTGTATATACAGGGTGTACGTGCAGGGTATCTCCCAGTACGTACATACCGCACTGGCACTCCTGCTGTATGAGCTTCAGCACGTCGAGCGCAGTTGCAGTCTGGATCGTGAATTTATCGTATGAGAAGTCGTAGTCGCAGTCGAGCTTGTACGACTTGTCCACCTGACGGAGCAACTCCTTCAGCAGTGTTTTTACAGAGGGCTGCTCATATACCTTGTCTTGCAGTAGAATTTCGTTGAAGAGGTACATATCGTCCTCGCAGGTGATCACCATACCTGTATCCTCATGCTCGGTGGACTTCACGTATCCGGCAAACTCTTCCACCAGATCCCCGTCGTAGCCAAGCATGATACTCACCCTCTGCCCACGGCGTATGGCCTTAATCTGCTCGGATGGGTAATTATAGACAATGGCAGGCAGTTTAATTGTGGCCGTCTGCACCAGGTTCTCCACCGACTTGCTGATGGTAACACTATCGAGCAGCTGGAGAACCTTGCCGTCTATGGTGATTTTATGTGATATCTTATACATATTATACAAGCAGATTAATACGCTCATCGTCGCTGATGGCCGAGATGGAGAACTGCTGGTTCTCTTCTCCAGGAGTATGCGGAAAGTCGCATGACTCTATCACCATACGCGTGATATCGTAAGTATCATTAATGTAGGGGCAGATGATCATAATAGCCTCGTCGGCCTCTACGAACCTACGGAGGCGCAGTACATAGTCCTCCACACAGTTTGCCTCGTCGCTTATCATCATACCGGCTATGCGTATGGTCCAGTCGTCCATCGACCACTTCTCTTTTATGGTGCCGCGGAGTTTTGGACTGTACTTGGCCACACTTTTAGCCACTATCTTATTTTTGTGCGAAATGGATACAAGAGGATCCACCGGCAGAGTAAACTTCTCACCCGTGCTCGGCAGTTGCAGAGTCACCGGGATAGAGAGAGTATTTGGCGAAAACTCAAACACCCTCCCAAATGCAAAGCCCGTGGCTCCTTGTATTGGATTTATAGGCAATACCATATTAATAAATATTAGGCTGGTGAGCAATAGAGCCAAACTGCATACGATAATGGCTGGAGTCTGCCGAACCATCCTCTGACTCATAGAGGGGCAGGCTTGGCACTATCTTGCCCTCCTGAACATCCTGCAACCATTCTACTGCCTGGTTGTAGCGTATCTCTCTAATATCCCAGCCGAGGCGTCGTGGCTGCCAAGATATCAGGTGATAGAGCATGATATCTGAGCAGCGGAGCAGAACCTGGTCGTTTCGCTCTGTGCCGGTCTTGTCAAATTCTTTGGCAATATCGAAGCGCGAGCGCAGATATCCGCTCACTTCCTCGATGGCCACTCTCTCGGCATTGTCGAGAGTAGCGGAGTCGCTCTGGTGAATGACCTCCAGTGTGTCATCATCCACCACTATCTTGAGGTCTGCTTCTGTTACATATCTCATAATTAATGCGGTGTTAATAGGTTATTAATACGATGCAGAAGGAGGAAGCCTTTTGCCAATCTGGGGCTCAAAAATATGGCTTCTCGCCGTGCGCTGTAGTATGTATATGGCTCCCTCGTCGGCGTCGGGTGCGTCGTCGTGGCCTCTCATGCCACGCTCGAAGGCGAGAGTCTGGTCCATGGCAGCCTGCATATCGAAGTCCTCTTTTTGCCGAGAGTCGTACCAGACAAAGCCTCTCTCCCAGAGAGCCGACACAGCCTCTACACGTTGGAACTTGTCAGGCTTTTTGCGCTTGTCGCCACGGATGGGCAGTTGGTAGCCTCGGCGCTCTCCCTCTGCGGTAAACTCATCCAATATCATATCCTGGAGCATATTTGCCTCGATGAAGTAGTCGATAGGCGTGCCCTGCGGAATACTCTCGTGCAGATCGTAAAACCAGCGGACCAGCTCACCGATGGTGCACTGACGGCAAAAAGCCTTCAGACAGTGCAACTCGCTTTTTATCTTGCCCCATACCTTAACGGCCTTAAAGTCGCTTTTCTCAGTGCCCTTGAAGGATGGGTCGCAGTAGGCGACAATCTGGTCGTACTTCCTCCAGTTCTCGCACTGCTTCCACTTTATCCAATCGGCTTTAAATACCGCGCCTTCGGTTACGGGATTGTTCATGTACTCTTTTTGAAACTCTCTGTACCCCATGAACTGCTGCATCTCTGCAATGCGCTCAGGCTTCCAATACTCCGGCCAGGCTGGCACACCTTTGGAGTCCATTATATTTACTTTCGATACGCTCACTCCTTTGGTATCCATCAACTTCTGAAGTACCGAGTTCTTTGCGATGAGGTTGCCTACCATTATGAACCTGCCGCCCCCGGCGCCGAAGCATCCGAAGAGCTCCGACTTGATGGTCTTTGCGCACTCATTTACTCGCTGATCATTACGGCACATCTGGTCGTCGTCGATATCATCTATCACGATATAGTCGGGGCGGTATTGTTTGTGTCGGAGTCCGCGTGGACTCTGCCCACGGCCAAGAGCGAAGAAGGCCATATCGTCCTGAGTAACGAACTGCCCGTCCTGCCAGTCTCCGGCATTGTACTTGGTGCCGAAATCGTGGATATATCTTGCATTATACTGAAGCTCTGCCTGGAGGTCTCCCAAAAGAGTAGCAGCATTATCCTCGCTCTTGCCTACAAGTATCATCACGTTCAGCAGCCTTTTTTCCTGACATATCAGCCACATAGGCACTATCACGTCCATATATACAGACTTTGCGTGTCCTCTGGGCCACTGATACACGGCGCGGATATTCTTATTATTCAGTATTTCTTTTGCTGCCTTGGTGTGGAATTTGGCGGGCTTTATGTACTCGCCGGTCTCCTCATTCTTACAGTAGTGCGGGAAGTAATAGCGCACGAAGAACGCAAAGTCCTTGCGCGCCTTGGCCTTCCTGTTCTCCTGCTCTGTAGGCGTCTCCTGTGCATTTATAATGCTTTGGCTTGCTATAGACTCGCCAAGTCTCTTCCACGCAAGCAGCGCGTTCTTCGTCTCGCTCATGATTAATTGATGGTAGAGTTTGCAAAACGCGAGTTAATGTACTCGTTCTGATAGTTGTAGCACTTGGAGATAAACTCATCATCCAAGTTTTTGTCAATCTTCTGGCGCTCGTTAAGCCACTTCTGATATGCAGTGAACACATCAATAATAGTTACTACATTGTCGCTGCCCTTGTCGATTTTTGATATGCTATTAAAAAGCATCGCAATCTCCTGGGGACGGAATTTGCTTGGATCATCCTTGCTGGCCTCCAAAAGCATATCTATCTGAAGCAGTATCTTCTTCACCAGTTCCTTTGTGGTGATACCTCTTGCCGCGCGTTCCTGCTGCCAGTTGCCATCCTTGCACCAGCGCGACAGAGAGTTGGTGGAGATACCTATCTTCTCGCTGATCTCCTTTAGGCTGTAGCCTTTGAAGAAAAGCTCTTTGCCTGTGCTCTTCTTCTCTTCCTTCTCTAAACTTGTCATATATAATACTGTTAATAGTTGGTTAACGGTGCAAAGATACTACCTGAAACCGCTGATAATGAAAAACATTTGCAAACATTGCACACCTTTTTGGATAGGCTGTATGGTGTGTGTAGTTTTGCAGTATCAAACAGAAATAATATGAGAGAAATAGTAATAAGCGACGAGAGCCTGAACAGCTACGGATTCCGAGTACTGAGCGACGGCATCGACATCGAGCAGTACCAGAAGAACCCAATCATGCTCTTCATGCACAACAGGCCCGAGAGTCCATACAAGGACGTACAACTGCCCATTGGCAGGATGGAGAACCTGAGACGCGAGGCCGACAAATGGATAGCCACCCCGGTATTCGACATGGAGGATGAGTTTGCCGCCAAGATAGCCGACAAGTACGAGCGAGGCTTCCTGAACATGGCAAGCATCGGCATCGACATTGTGGAGACTTCACAGGACGAGCAGTACCTTCTCGTAGGCCAGGCAAGGCCCACCGTTACCAAATGCAAGCTCCGCGAGGTATCGATAGTGGATATCGGCAGCAACGACAACGCACTGGCCATCTCTGAGGGCATGGAACTGAAGGCCGGAGCCTTCGTGGAACTGATGGCCACAAAACTGAGCACAGTAGTAATCAACAAACCGACAGAAAATATGAAACAGACACTGAACCCAGAGCGCATCTGTGCGCTTCTCTCTCTCGGTCTCGACGCCACACAGGAAGAGATAGAGCAGAGCATCGAGCTTCTGAACCGCAAGGCGGCAGAACGCGAGGAACTCCTGAAGGAGGCTGAGGTAGCCCGTCAGCAGGAGGTAGCAACACTGATCAACGACGCAATCAACGCCGGAACACTCAACAAGGACAAGATGCAGACCTTCACCGACATTGCAGAAAAGGCAGGCATCGCAACACTGAAGGAGGCTCTCGCTTGCCTGAAAAAGCCTGTAAAGCCTACCGACCTCATCAACAACACCGGCACCACCGACGCACTGCCCGACTGGGACGAGCTCGACCGTCAGCCCGGTGCTCTTCTCGCTCTCAAGCGCAATCAGCCCGAGGTCTACCAGCAGATTTACGCCAAGAAGTTTGGCAAGTAGTAACCATTAAAAAAATATAGATCCATGGCAATTCAGAAAGAAATTTGGATTAACGACATCGTGAAGAACCTTTTTAAGGATGGCTCCTTCGCGATCAACTCGGTAAACCATTCAAGCTATGTGGACAACCACACCGTACACGTGCCAAATGCAGGCTCAGTGCCTACCGTTACGGTAAACCGTTCCACCTTCCCCGGTACCGTGGTGAGCAGAACCGACAACGACCTCACCTACGACATCAGCGAGCTCACCACAGAGCCATTCCGCATCGGCAATGCTGAGATTGTGGAGCTCTCATACGACAAGAGAGCAAGCATCCTCGGCGCTCACGTATCGGTACTCACCGAGTCTGCGGACAGCGCACTTATCAAGAGCTGGGTTCCTTCAGGCTTCGACAAGGTGCTCACCTCTGGCGCATCCGTAAGCGCTCACCTTGTAGATGCTACAGGCAACCGCAAGGCTGTAACTATCTCAGACATCCTCGCCATCAAAAAGTTGTTTGACAAGAACAACATTCCAGCTGAGGGCCGTTATGCCCTGCTCGACTACGAGATGATGGCTGAGCTCCTGGAGTCTCTCACTCAGAACCAGTACAACGCCTTCCTCAACAGCGCAAACGCGCAGACTGGCATTGTAGGCGAGCTCTACGGCTTCCGCTTCTACCAGCGCAGTGAGGTACTCCGTACCGTAGCCGCCGGCACATCACTTGCCACCACCAACGCCACCACCGACGGCGCAGCTGGCCTCTTCTGGCAGCGCGACTGTGTAGCAAGAGCCCTCGGCAATACTGAGGTATTCGAGAGCAACAACGACCCAACCTACTACGGCGACATCATCAGCTGTCTTGTACGTGCTGGCGGTCACTACACACGCTACGACAAGAAGGGCGTGGCAGTTCTCGCACAGGCCACACCTTCAGCCTAAGCCTTGTATTCTTTTGCTGCCATAATTTCAAGAGTAGAGGGCATTCGCTTGCCCTCTATTCACTAATATAATAAAGAAAATGAACTGGGAAATAATCAGCATAGTGCTCAACTTCATACTCGGTGGAGGGCTCTTGGCTTTGGTGACTATCAAGGCAAAAAAAGACCAAGCCACTGCCGAGACCGACAAGGTGGAGATGGACAACTTCAGGACAGGTACTCGGCTCCTGATGGAGTCTATAGTTCAGCCACTCCGGGAGGATCTTGCAGCAACGAGGGGAGAACTCGCCGAGAGTCGCAAGGAACTTGCCGAGAGTAAGGCAGAGAGAGCCCGCCTGAATCAGACGGTAAGCCAACTCACCAACGAGGTGAAGCAACTGCGCGCGGCCATAGAGAAGATAAACGACTGCGCCCACGCTGGGCAATGCCCGGTTCGTGAAGAACTTAAAAAAATAGTCTGACTATGGGAACCAGCCAAAATCCGAAACTGTTTAACGATTACGAGGGCTTTGTCGATAAGTTTAAAAGGAAACTGACGACAGACGACTGCTACACCCCCGACGAAGTGTACCGCTGTGTGGTGGACTGGGTGCGCAAAAGATTCAACATCGGCGCAGATCGTGAAATAATACGGCCCTTTTGGCCTGGTGGAGATTACGAGGTCTGCCATTATCCTGCCGGCTGTGTCGTGATAGACAATCCCCCATTCTCTATCTTTGCACAGATAAAGAACTACTATCTGAAGCAGGGCATCGACTTCTTCCTCTTTGGCCCACACCTTACGATGGGAGGAAGCGGGAAGGGAGGCTGCCGGGTACTCGCCAACGTGGAGATTGTTTACGACAACGGCGCAAAGATAAGCACTTCCTTCCTCACCAACTTGGCACCAGGTGTGGAGGTGATTATAGATCCAACTCTTAACAAGGCGTTAAGAGCCACACAGAAACCAAAGGAAGTGAAGCCCGTGCTCGCCTATGACGACCACATCACCACAGCAGCGCTGCTGGGTATGCTCTGCGACAGGGACGTAGCATTTGAGCTGAAGAGCGAAGAGACCACCTTTGTAAGAGCCTGCGGAAGCAAGCCCCTATTTGGCGGCGGTCTCCTGATGAACGACCAGGCAGCGGAGCGCTACCTATCCGCAAGGGCTTTGGCATTGCAAAAAAAAATAGAACTTGAGCGCGAGAGACAGATGGAGGCCGACAGACGACGCCTCCACTACTCTCTGAGCCCTCAGCAAAAAGAATGGATTAAAAAACATTAAAAAATATGCTACCATCAGTAAAAATCAATTTCGCAAACGGCACACTCGGTGGAGTGGAGGCAATGGACGACGGCGTATGCCTTATGCTTGTATCCGGCCTCAGCTCCGACATCGTATGCCAGAACATCGAGGACTACCGCAAGCAGATAGGCACTCAGACAGAGGACGAGAAGGTAGTAGCCTTCTACCATCAGGTAGGTGGAAACGCCAAGCTCATTCTCTCCACCACAGCGCTTGAGGAAACCGCATTGAAGAACAAGATAGCAGAGTACCGCGGTGAGATCCGTTTTGTAGTAGCGGACGAGATCAACTCTATCACCACGGTAAAACTTCTCGACTCCGTGGCCAAGTATGCCACAGAGACACTCTTTGCACCTTGCTTCTTCCTTGTATCCTGCACATCGTCGCTCCTGGAGGACACTGCCGACTGGTCAGTGCACAACGTATCAAGAGTAGCAGTAGTGGACAACGTGGAGGCAGAGGGCGAGATTCCGCTGCTCTACTATGTGGCAGGCAGGCTGGCAAGTGTGCCAGTACAGCGCAGCCTTGCAAGAGTGAAGGATGGCGCCCTGTATCCTCCTGCCTTCTACACCACCGACGGCGCACCGGTGGACAACCTCCACGCCACCACGGCACACGAAAAAGGACTCATAACCGTGCGCACATTTGTAGGCAAGACAGGCTACTACATTGCCGACGACCAGATGGCTGTACCTGTATCAGACGACTACGCCTACATTCCAAGGCGCAGAACCATCGACAAGGCATACCGCATCACCTATGCCACACTGGTAAACTACATAGGCGAGGAGATACCATTGCAGGAAGGCAAGATACCTCCTGCCACTTGTATGGATATCCAGAACGCGGTGGAGCAGGCCATTGTATCGAGTATGACAGAGGCTGGAAACCTCGGCACGGCAGACCCCACAGACAAGGGCGTTGTTTGCTTTGTGGACCCCGACCAGGACATTGCCAAGACCTCAAAACTTGAAGTGTCTGTGAAGGTGAAGCCATACGGCTACAGCAAGTACATCGAGGTTCTTCTCGGCTTCGATACACAGATCTAACCTATTAAGCAACATTTAACACCTCATTAATATGCCTAAAGTAGAGCAGACATTCGACGCCAAGGAGTACGACTTCCACGATATCACACTGCTTGTGGGAGGTCAGAAAATTGACGACATTACAAATATCGAGTACACCAAGAGCCAGACCAAAACCGCCATCTACGGCAAGGGCAGAGACCCAAAAGCCATCCAGAGAGGGCAACGCTCGGTATCGGGCACCATCTCAATGCTTCAGAGCGCCTATGAGACCATGCAGGCTCTTGCGCCTAACCATGAGATACTCGACCTCCACGTAGATGCTACAGTATGCTACGGCAACCCCGCCAAGGGAGACCTTCTCATCATGGACCTGATACACGGTATCGAGTTCACCGAGATCAAGAAGGGAATGAGCAACACCGACGACAACATGACGGTAGAGCTGCCATTTGTAGCCCTCAGCATCGAGCATCAGAAAAACCTCCCTAATTAGTAACCAACTTAATTTATAAATTATGCCAGAAGAGACACAGAAACAAGGCCAGGCAACCCCCGAGCAGGTGGACGCCTGGAAGGCCAAGTATGGTGTAGTATTCGCCTACACTGCCGACGACAAGATTTGCTACCTCCGCAAGCCGGACCGTATGACCCTCAACTATGCAAGCAGGCTTCAGAATGACCCTCTCAAATCCAACGAGCTTCTCATCAAAAATTGCTGGCTCGGAGGCTGGGATGGCTTCAAGACAGAGGATGAGTACTTCTTTGGCCTCAACAACAAGCTCAAAGAGATTATCCAGGTTAAGCAGGGCGAGCTCTCAAAATTATAGAGGCCTCAGCAGTTAAGCCCAACGATGCACTGAGAATGATAGACGCACAGCTTCAGTACTATCTACATATCACGCATCCTGAGCGCCTCAGCGACGAAGAATGGGCGCAAGCCTTCCAAAATCTTGTCTGGGTAAGACAGGAAGAGGCCAAACGAAACAAACAGTAACAATGAGAACACAACCAAGACAAACACTCCTGGATATAGCTCTCGCAGCATGTGGTTCTCCTGAGGACGCCGTTCAGCTGGCCATCCTCCATGGGCTGTCACTTAGCCAAGAGCTTACTCCGGGGATGGACATCACGCCTCCCCGGGTATCCAACGGCAAGGTGACAGCCTTTTTTGCAATCACACCACAGCCCGCCACGGCTATCACTGCCACCCCGGACTCTCAGCCCGAGACATTCGGCGGCATCAACTACATGGGCATAGAAATAGACTTCAAAGTATCATAATATGGCGAGAACAATAGAAGAAATAAAGCGACAGATGGAGGAACGCTGGATGCAGAGCGACGCACTCCGCACACTCTACGGATGGAGCCTCGACTCCAACGGCAAGCCCCCAGCTTTCGACAGCCAATACAGCAAGGTGAGCATCGAGAACCTCATCCTCTATATAGTAGCCTACTGCGCATACGCTATAGAGGTGCTTATGGACCACGTGAAGGAAGAGATAGAGGACGCCATCAGCAGCAAGGAGCCGGGCCGTCCGCAATGGTATGCCAGGATGCTGAAGGAGTTTATCTACCTGCCGGCACTGCCTCCCGACAAGGCCCACCTTGTAACATTCGACCCCAACCTCGGCGAGTTCGTGATAAGCCAGTCGGACCAAGGAGCCGACCTCACCGAAGGAGAGATAGAGAGCGCACGCATAGTAAAGCACTCGGTAGCCATCGACGACAACAGGCAGAGCCTCCTGCTCCTGAAGGTGGCGGGAGAGAGCGAGGATGGCACACTTGCTCCGCTATGGGACGACGAGCAGCAAGCCCTGCTCGAATACATCCAGCGCATCAAATATGCCGGAGTTAAGACACTGCTCGTCAACAAGCCGGGCGACCTATTCTCCTGCAATGTGAGAGTCTGGTACGATCCCCTATATGGAGAGAGCGACATACAGACTGAGTGCGAGAAGGCAATAAGCACATATCTGAGAGCCCTGCCATTCAACGGCGAATACTCCAATATGGCACTCATCGACACATTGCAGACAGTGCGCGGCGTAAGGATAGCGGAGCTGACATCGGCAGAGTATCAGAACGCCGGAACAGGAGACACCGAGCTCATCGACGCCAAGGTGCGCCCATACTCGGGATACTTCAAGCCCGACAATATAACGATCCAAATGATGCAATATGAATAGCAACATCCTAAACATCAACTTCGGCAGGCTCGCCACACTGCTCTTGCCAATGCCATTGCGCACCAGCGGACTCACCGCCATACTCAACGTACTTACGGCCCCCATAGCCTACATACTCGGCATACTCTCAGGCTACAGAGCCGACAAGCTCCAGCGCCTGAAATACAACGGGCAAGTCTGCCGACTGGAGTACTGTCTAAACTATCGTTTCGGAGAGCGCAGCGAGATCAACGACCTCAGCTACCCCGACCGCATAAGAGTGAGAGACGGCACCGGCAGCAACGGCAAGCCCCGCATCATATACAGACGAGACTCTGGAGAAGTATATGAGAGGGTGAAACGGAGAGGAGAACCCAACCAGATAATACTGAACCGCAGATACGAGAACAACAAGACCTTCTACGACTTCTTTGTAGAGATACCTGCCAGCCTCCGCGACAAAGAGAAGGAGATAGCGGCAGTGGTAAACACCTACAAAACCCAAGGCAAAACCTGGTATCTGCTGATAGTGTAAAGTTTTAAGTATAAAGATTAAAGAAATGGAACAGGAATATTCAAAGGACCTGATATACGGCAACTTCCTCACAGTAGAAAACGAGGATCCCGACAAGGGCGGCTTCCCTGACGACTGCGAGACACTTGCAATGCTACAGAGCAACATCCGCAAGGTTATGATGCTCGGCAGGATATGCGGCTATGAGTATCTGATACTGAGCGGATGCGAGAAGGTAGGCACACAGCGCACAGAAGGCTATGTGTATGTAAATGGAGAGATATTGTACCACAAGGCACAGATAGCATCCGACTACTGCTACATCGAGGAGACATATCAGAACGTAACGGCCAACAACGAGACCTACAACAAAGCCTACAGCCTCCGCACCCTCACCGACGGCCAGCCCGACGGCGCAATCCCCTGGAGCGAGTTCAAGAGGATGAACGAAGTATCCAACATTGCGATACTGAAGGCACTGGACGACGAGGTCACCAAGGGACGTCCGGAAGCCTTGAAGGCCAAGGTGGACAACTCGACATTTGCCAGCTTCAAGGGGCAGACAGAAGCAACAATCAATCAGATGCAGAAGTATCTCGTTCCCAAGGGCACCATAGTAATGTGGAGCGGAAGCATAGCCACCATACCCGACGGCTGGGCATTGTGCGACGGAAACGAAGGTCGCCCCAACCTGAAGGACAAGTTTATTATAGGCGCAGGCAACAAGTACTCAGTAGGCACCAATTCAGGAACAAGCAAGGATGGCTCTGTAAAACTCACACCATCCAACATCCCGGAGATAATAAACAATCAGTTCTATGGAGGTAATGGCAAGGGATGGACCAACTCATCAGGGCCACACTCTCCTTCACTATCACAAGAACTCTCGGTAACCGGCTCATACAACTGCTCGTGGAAAAATGGCGAGGCAGATACTTGTGGCCGTATTTACAGAGTGAAGGCAGGACAGAGCAATCCTACTGCGGTGGATATTATGCCACCATACTACGCACTCGCATTCATCATAAAACTATAACTATGGCAGGAACCAAGACAAGCAGGGCAGAACTAAAGAGCCACTTCCAGAAGGGCGACTACCCGACAGAAAACGACTTCGCCAACGTGTTCGAGAGTTTCGTACACAAGGACGACGACATAAGCGCCAGCAAGGTAAGCATCAGCGACAGCGAGGGCAACCGTACCTCCATCAGCACGCTGATAGACCGCAAGGCCGATAAGAGCATAGTATCAGCCCACGACAAGAGGCTCGACGACGCAGAGAAGGACATCGCCGACAACGCCCTCGACATACAGGCGACAGAGCGCACGGCATACAAGATCCTCGCCATCCTCGGCAAGAAGGAGGACGAGAGCATCGACGCCTTCGTGGCAAGGATCAACGCCCTCGGCACCGACTACAGCACCTTCGCAACACTCGCCGAGAAACTCCGCGACTTCCTCGACGGCACCTCCGACGTGGACGGCACCATCAACAAGTGGCAGGAGATAGAAACCTTCCTCCAGGGCATCACCGAGACCGACAGCCTCGCCGAGATGCTCGGACAGATGCAGCGCACCATCGAGGAGCAGATACCACAGGCAGGAGACTATCTGCCAATGACCAGCACGCTGGACAACGCCGACAAGAGATACCCTTGTGTAGATGCTACAAACGGACATATCTACATTTGCAAGGGTGAACAAGGAACGATACACGAGGGCGATATATATTACATCGTAGGTGCTAACGATTTGGGGCTGCCTACTGGTAGATATTTCAGCACAGGAGAGCTCAAACAGTTCGCGCTGTCAAAGCCTGACCCATCACATCATTATCACTACCCTCTACCTATTGAAATAGGTGATATTGGGTGTAGATACTCAGATGACTGCAAGTTTACCATCACCGCATTTGACGCATCAAGTGTAACTATGCAAAACAGCGACGGGATAATTGTAACCGTACCAAATGTTGACTCTGGAGGCGGCGCCAATGACGTGTATAGACACGAGACCGAGGACTACGAAATAACAGACCCTTGGCTCGACTGGCTGTATGTAAAAAAAGCTGGAGGGCATTGGGAATTTGTAAAAAGTTACCAGCCGAGGAATGAGACATTTATTACCAAGACACCAGCCGAAGAGGATATCATATTGGGCGGATGGCAGGACGTGTACGATGGAGAAATAGCCAATAAATACGAGAGACCATCGGACGGCATCCCCAAGGCAGACCTCTCCACCTCTGTCCAGACCTCCCTCGGCAAGGCAGACACAGCACTCCAGCTGATAGAGCACGGCACAGACGGCCAGTACATCAGCACCACCATCAGCGCCAAGGCCAGCAACAAGCAGAGCGTATCGAGCGCGCTCACCATTCAGCCGGTGGAGACTGCCGACATAGTTAAAAAAGGCGTGGCTGAAGCCTTCAACGTAAAGAACTACGTGGACGGCAAGGTACAGAACCTCGCCGAGCAGATCTACGACGAGACAGTATTCGCCTATGGCGTGGAGTGGAGCCTCACCAGCGGAAGCCCCGAGTGCACACGCCTCGGCAATCCATACTACCACAAGGTACTGCCTATCCACAGCAGGATGGTAGGAGGCCTGATGACCGACGACGGCACCTTCACCCCATTTAAGAACCAGAGCGACTGGACCACCGAGACAAGAGACGGCAGCGCCGGACAGGTAATGGTGGAGATACCTGAGTTCTACATCAAATACGTGACCCTTAGCGACCGCCTTCAGGTATGGATGAGCGAGCGCCCACTCTACGGCTACCAGAAGGTGGACAAAATGTACATAGGCGCCTACGAGGCCACGGTGCAGAGATCCACCAACAAACTCTGCTCAGTAGTCAACACCACGACAGACTACCGGGGAGGCAACGACAACGCCTCCTGGGACAGCGAGAACACCGCAGGACAGGACGGCGAGAGCCACCGCTCGCTCCTCGGACGCCCTGCCACCTCCATAAGCCTCACCCAGTGCAGGACTATGGCACGCAACCGCAACAACGGCGACACACGCTGGAACTGCAAGCCCTACGAGGCACAAAAGATAATCTACTGGCTCTACGTGGTGGAATACGCCACACTCAACAGTCAGAAGGCATACAACTCCCAGAAATCCGCCGAGGGCTTCGCTCAGGGTGGACTCGGCGAAGGCATCACCACCTGGGACGGCAACTCGTGGAACAATTACAACGGCTACTACCCATTCGTGCCCTGTGGCTACACCGACCACCTCGGCAACCGCACAGGAACAAGAGACTACACCATCCACAACTCCAGCGGCGGAGTGCTCAAGGCGTTCCTCGCATCGCAGGGCAGTGGTGCTATAAGATACAGAGGCATAGAGAACCCCTTCGGGCATATATGGGAATGGACCGACGGCGTATTGGTAAACGTAACGGCAAGCACCTCGCCGGTATATGTCTGCAAGTATCCGAGCCTCTACAGCAGCACAGACTTCAGCCACTACGACTACATAGGCGACGAGATGAGGGTAGAGCAGTTTCTCCGAGAGATCCACTTCGGCGAAAACGGCGACATCACAGCCAAGAGCGGAGCAGGCAGCAGCAACACATTCTACTGCGACTATCACTATGCTAACGTCAGCAGCCCGAATCTGCGTGGCCTTCTTTGGGGTGGCGATGCGTTTTACGGGGCGCGCGCGGGTCTCGTGTGCTCGCTCTCGCACAACGTGCCCTCGATCACGTACCCGCATGTCGGCTCGCGTCTCTGCTTTAAAGCGTAAAGCGTTCGCGGGACAAAAACACAGGCTGGTTCCCGTTGCGTGGCCTTCTTTGGGGTGGCAATGCGAATAACGGGGCGCACGCAGGTCTCGTGTACTCGAACTCGAACAACGTGCCCTCGATCACGAACCCGAATGTCGGCTCGCGTCAATGCTTCATTATATTGACGGGGATGGCCTTGCCTCTTGGCAAAAAACATAAAACAAGTTGAGCGCGCTGGTAGGCTATGCAGCCGACGGCCCGCAACTGACAAAGCAGATATGAAAAGATACGGCAACCTCTACGAGAGGATTATTTCAGTGGAGAACCTGATGCTCGCCGACCAGAAGGCACGGAAGGGCAAGAGCCAGCGGAGCATCCGACAATTCGACAAGGACCGCGAGGGCAATCTCCTGAGACTCCACGAGAGCCTGAGAGACGGCACATTCAAGACCTCTGAATACATCAAATTCAAGGTGTATGAGCCCAAGGAGCGCGAGATCTACCGACTGCCATACTATCCCGACAGGATAGTGCATCACGCCATTATGAACGTATTGGAGGAGATATGGATGCGGACATTCACTTACAACACCTACTCCTGCATCAAGGGCAGAGGCATAGAGGCCTGCGCCCGTCAGGTGTCGAGGATCATCGGCGAGTACAGCCACGCGGAGCACCTCTACTGCCTGAAGATAGACATACACAAGTTTTACCCGTCGGTGGATAATGAGATAATGAAGCAGATAGTCCGCAAAAAGATCAAGGACAAGCGACTGCTCTCGCTCCTCGATGGAATAATAGACTCCGAGCGAGGTCTGCCCATCGGCAACTATCTGAGCCAATTCCTCAGCAATCTGTACCTCTCGTATATGATGCACTATATTAATGAGCATCTGAAGGTGAAGGCTACCGAATACGCCGACGACATCTGCTTCTTCTCCGACAATAAGAAGAAACTCCACGAGGTATTAACGGCGGTTTCACGCTATATTAACACCTCGTTAAAACTTGAGTTAAAGCCCAATTATCAGATATTCCCAATATCAGACAACAGGGCCGACCGTCACGGCAGAGCCCTCGATTATGTTGGCTACAAGTTCTACCGGCATCAGAGGCTTATGCGCAAGAGCATCAAGAAAAACCTCTGCCGCAAGGTAGCCAAACTGCGCAAGCGAAACACCACACCCGAAGCCTTACGCAAGCAGATAGCGCCTTGGCTCGGCTGGGCAAAACACTCAAATTCTAAAAACCTCTTAAATAAATTAGGACTATGAAAAGAACACAGTACGGAGGACAGAAGCCTCAGGAACTTCAGATAGCTGACGACGCGCTCACAATGCGCATCCGTCTCGACATCCAGGCAGAAGAGCAGGAAGTAGCCAACGGCGAGACCACCGAAACCCAGACCCAGTACTCGGCACTTGAGATAATGATAAGCGCACCATTCACCAAGAGCAAGGCCATCGAGCAGTTCTTCTCTGATATGTACGGCAACGACCACGAGAGCAAGCTCATCAACGAGTACAACTCCGCCACCATCGGCCTCTACTCCGAGCCCGAGAAGTCCGAGAAGATAGCCAAGTACCGCTCCTTTTTGGTGGAGAGGGCCACACTGAAGGCAGAGATAGAGCGAATTTGTACGGCTAATAACATATTGTAATATGAAAAGTTTTTCAGAACTCCTCGCCGGTGGCATAGTCTCCGACAATACCGGCAACTACTTCGCGGTAAAACGCGTATCCATCGAGGACGTAGCCAACCAGGAGATCACCATCATCGACACCGTGCCAAACATAAAGACAGAGCACGGCGAAGGCCGCACCCTCATCCACTTCAAGTACAAGGACGGCACCGAGGGCAAGTTCTTCACCAACTCGCGGATGATCAAGGAAGTGCTCGCCCAGATACCAAAAACAGAATACCCGTTCACCACCACGATAGTGGGCATCCGTGACGGCAACAAGAAACTGTATAAACTTACGTAAGTATGGACAGCAACGTAAAATTCACCATAGACCTTGAAGTCCTCGGCTTGAAAGATACCGACAGGGCGCCGCAGTCGATTAAGGCCGTGGCCAATGCCGTAGCCGACCTCACGGATCTTATAAATCCGCTGAAGGGCATACAAGAGCAGCTGTCAGGTATCAGCCTCAAACTTGGCGACATTGGCAAGGCGGGACAGAAGGCTGGAGCAGACGTCAAAAAATCTCTTTTTGACGGTCTCGGCGAGTCTGCCTTCTCCTTCAATAATATTCTATCCAGCGCTCAGACGGTAGCCGGAGCCATAGCGCCTATTTTTGAGGAGGGTATGGCAAGGCAGAACGCCGAGGTACAGTTCTCCACCTTGCTTGGCTCCAAGGAGGAAGGCATAGCCTATGCCAAAGAGCTTCGCGATAGTACGATGGCCACGCTCTATGGCAATAGCACGGTAAACGACGCCGCAAAGAATATGCTTGCATTTGGCCTCGATACTCAGACTATCTCGCCTATACTGGAGTCCATAGGAGATATCGCTGCCGGAGACGCGCAGAAGTTTGGCAGCCTCTCTCTTGCCTTCGCTCAGATATCGAGTGCAGGCAAGCTCGGCGGTCAGGACCTTATGCAGCTCATTAATGCAGGCTTCAATCCATTGCAGGAGATCAGCAAAAAAACAGGCAAAAGCATAGGCGAGTTGAAGGATGAGATGGCCAAAGGTGCCATATCTGCCAAAGACGTAGAGGAAGCCTTCAGGAGCGCCACGGCAGAGGGCGGGCAGTTCTACAATATGAGCGAGGATATCAAGAACAATACTCTCGGAGGCAAACTGGCTGTCCTCTCTGCATCCTTCGACGACCTGAAGGCTAAGATATTTGAGGCGGTTCTTCCTCTTGCGGAAAAACTTTTGCCGGTAATCTCTGATATGCTGATACCAGCCATCGACTCCGTGGTCTCTGTAGTTGCTCCATTATTCACATTTATTGCGGAGAACATAGACACCATCGGTGTATTTGCCGGAGTGATACTCTCAGTAGTTGGTGCAATGAAGGCGTGGTCGGTGATACAAGGCATCATCAATGCTTTGATGGCTGCAAACCCCGTCGGGCTTGTTGTCGTTGCAATAGCCGCTCTGGTTGCCTTTGTGTATAAGCTGATAAAAGCCTGGGACTCCTGGGGCGCTGCCATTACTCTGATACTTGGCCCATTTGGCTTGGTGATCTCAGCAGTCAAGACATTTTGGGACTACTGGGATAGCATAGTGGAGGCCTTCAAGAGTGACGGCATTATAGCCGGATTGAAGAGGATAGGCACGGCCATCCTCGATATCATTCTCTATCCAGTTCAGCAGCTGCTTGGATGGATAGCAGAGCTCACAGGCTGGGAATGGGCGCAAAACGCCACCGACACAGTGGAGGGCTACCGCAAAAGCCTCGACGCCATAGACCACAAGAAGTCAGAAGAGGAAACCGAGGAAGTATCCGGCAAAAGCGACATTATGGCATCGCTCTCGGCAGCTGTCAATGGCGACGGCTCAGGCGCAACCCTCCAGGAGGTAGCACAGCAGGGCACCAATGCAGTGAGCACAGGAGGACAGAGAAACACCACAATTAATATCACTCTCGACAGTATGGTGGACACTATCAACTTCACCGGCTCTATAGACGAAAACTCAGAAGATTTAACCAGCAAGGTACAGAATGCGCTTCTTCGTGTTCTCTACTCTGCACAAACCGCAATATAAGAATGGCACGACCAACAAAAAAGGATATGGACGCAAAGCGCTCCGCCATAGCTCAGATAGTACAGCAGACACAGGCTCTCTATCAAAAGACTATCGGAGCCTGGCGCAATGCCTGGCAGCACGCTATATCAGCCACAAGCCCAGACCGCAGGATGCTCTACGATATCTACGACGATATTATTACCGACCTCCACCTTTCAGGTGCTATCGACCAGCGCAAGGATATGGTATTGAGGAAGGCTTTTTTTATCACCATCGACGGTGAGCAGAGCGAGGAGGCCCTCGCCACCTTTGAGAGCACTTGGTTCAAAGATTTTTTGAGCTATGCCCTCGACTCCATCTATTATGGCCACAGCCTCATTCAGTTTAATGAGGTCCGCACAGGCTTCGACGGTTTGAAGGAGTTTGCCAGTGTGGAGCTTGTGCCGAGAAAGCACGTCTCGCCTGAATATGGCACCATTATCCGCACACTCGGCGACGATCCAAGCCGCGGAGTCTCCTACAGAGAGGGTGTGCTGAAGGACTGGTGCATAGAGGTAGGTAAGCCACGAGACCTTGGCAAGCTCTTGAAGTGTGTGCCATCAGCCATCAGCAAGCGCAACGCTCTCGCCTTCTGGGATGAGTTTGCGCAGTTGTTTGGCGTGCCCGTGCGCGTCGTTAAGACCTCCAGCCGAGACAGCGGAGAGATCAACGCTATCAAGAATATGCTGGAGAATATGGGCGCCGCTGCCTGGGGACTCTTCCCGGAAGGCACCGAACTTGAATTTGTAGAGAACTCAAAAGGCGACGCTTTTAATGTTTTCGACAAGAGGATAGACCGTGCCAATAATGAGATGAGCAAGGGCATCCTTGGCCAGACTATGACCCTCGACTCGGGCTCATCTCTCTCTCAGAGTGAGACCCATCTTGAGGTACTCCACAACCTTGTCGAGAAGGATGCTGATATGCTCCGCGACATCATTAATGACAAGTTGCTGCCGCTGATGAACGCCCACGGCTTCGGCTTGGAGCGCGCTCGTTTCAACTGGAACAACGACACACAGTACACACCTGCCGAGCAGTTGCAGATGGAGCAGATGCTCTTAAATGCCGGTTATGAGATAGATGCAGACTACTTCGCTCAGAAGTACGGAGTGCCTATCACCGGCAGAAATCAGAGCCTTCAAAATAGTTTTTTCGCGTAACGGGTGAGAGTAACACCCAGCGGATAAAAAACTATTTTGAAGCCTTCCATAATGCCTTGGAGGAATTATACACCGTTAACGGGCAGTTAACGACGTTATCAAACGACACGCCACCATTCGACGATTCGTTTTATGACGCTGTAGTCGCAGAACTTTACGGCCTTGGTGGCTACTCTCCAAATTACCTCACCACACCCAATGGATCGGCACTCATCCAGGAGACGGCAGACATACTCAATGAGGGAGTCAACCTTGGCCTCAGCGAGGAAGTGGATCCGGCCTTCAGACAAGCACTGGAGCAAAATACATTTATTTTCTCAGGATTCAAGACCGACAAGGAACTGCGCGAAGTATCTGCAATGCTACGTGACGAAAACGGAAATTTAAAGCCATTTGATCAGTTTAAGCAAGAGGTTCTGAAGATAAATGAGAAATATAATGTAAACTACTTGCAGGCCGAGTACAATATGGCTGTGCAGTCAGCACAGATGGCAAGCAAGTGGCAGGACTTTATGGCTCATAAAGATTTTGTAAATCTCCAGTATCGCACAGCCGGAGACGAGAAGGTACGCGCAGAACACGCCGCACTCGACGGCACCACTCTGCCGGTGGAGGATAAATTTTGGAATGAGTACCTGCCGCCTTTGGGATGGAATTGCAGGTGCACAGTAGTGGAGGTGCCTAAGAACTCAGCACCAGTCAGCGACAGCGCCGAAGCCATCAGAGTAGGAGATGCCGCCACCTCCAAACCATCGGAGAAAATATTTAGATTCAATCCGGGCAAGGAGCAAAAGGTGTTTCCTCCCAAACATCCGTATTTCCCAAAGTTGGCAGAGTGTAAGACCTGCAAACTCGGCAAAGGCATTGGACTTGTTAAGGGCAAAGACTGTAAAAAAGTCTGTAAATCTTTGGAGGAACTACAAAACAAAAAGGCAGACGCAACAAAGCAGCAGCCAAGAGTTGTAGCTTACCAAGAGGGAAAAGATATCAAACAAATAGAGAAGGATAAAAACTATAAACCATACGAGCCAAACATATACACCCCAGTGTATAAAGATGGCAAAGACCCTGACGAGGACGACTTCGACGACAAAATCTCATTTGCAAGAGAAGCCGTAAAAAAAGGATATAGGGTATGGCTACTGAATAAAACCAAGGTAGATGGTGTCAAAAATCCTGATTTGTTGTTAGAAAGGAAAGGTATCTATAAACTCTATGATCATAAACGCATAAGAAGCATAAAAAGTCTAACAGCAGAACTGGATGACTCAGCGACACAAGCACCAAGAGTTGTAATAAAGAATACAGACAACAACGACAATCCAAGAACTATTATCTTGGCTATTAGTCGATACTTTGTGGACCATCCTAATGCAAAAGAAGTCATTATATGCCAAGGTAAAAGGATGGTAAGTGTAGATAGAGTCTTTTGTAATAGGGATGAGAGGCGCTTGGTAAAAGATTTTATTCGTTTATGGAAATAAAAAAAAGTGGAGAATATTCTCCACTTCCGTAGGCCAACGGTGTAATCAGCTCTACTAACAAGGCTAACGGTCGCCTGCCGGTCATTACTGACGATGCAAAAATATGTTTATTTTTTTTATTCACCAAAAAAACTGCAAAAAAAAATGGCACTTATTGATATTTTGACAGAAAAAACACTCAAAATCATAGGCGCTGAGGTGTTTGCTCTCTTTGATAATAGCTTTAGGACAAAGAGCTTCAACGGCAAGCCCTGGAAGCCTCGCCAAGTAGATATCAAAGGCACGCTAATGAACAACACCGGCACCCTCCGCAGATCCTTGAAATGGAAGGTGTCTGGGCGCCGGATTGAGTTTGTAAGCAACCTGCCATACGCAGTGATACACAACCAAGGCGGAAAAATCAAAGTCACAAAGAAGATGCAAAAATTTTTCTGGGCCAAGTATCGAGAACTGACAGGCAAGGTGAAGAGAAAGAAGAACGGCGACCCAATGAAGAGCAGCCTTGGAGTCGCCAAGGTGGCAAACTACTTCAAAGCACTTGCTCTGAAGAAGGTAGGCACCTATATTGTGATACCTCAGAGGCAATTTGTAGGGCACACACCTGAAGTGGACAAGATAGCGAACAAACAAATCGATATCTGCATCATCCAGCCCCTGAAGGCAGCCCTGGCCCGCAATATCACGAAGAAATAAAAAAAGGACGTTAACGGTGTGTTAACGTCCTTTTTTTGTAGGTTTGGTTTTGAAAAATTGTAGTTTTGGATTTGGCGGCGATAATCTGGTAGACAACATCTTCATATTGCTTAAAATCATTCATATAAAAAAATTTATGGTAATTCGTGATAATTTATGGTAATTCGTGTTCAACAAAAAAAGACACAGCCGCCAGGCTGTGTCCCAATATATAAATTTATGTCTATATCCACGTACTAGATAAGAGGAATGTTTGCGGCGGCGCACTCGGCACGCATCTCGTCGCTCCAGAGAGAGCACTGAATCTCGCCGATGTGGGCCTTCTTGAGGAAGTACATGCAGAGACGGCTCTGTCCGATACCGCCACCGATAGATTCTGGCAATGTGCCGTCGAGGAGGCGCTTGTGGAAGTAGAGCTCCTTGCGCTCGTTCTGGTTCTCGATCTCGAGCTGACGGAGAAGGGCTGCCTTGTCGACACGCACACCCATAGATGAAATCTCGAATGAGCGCTGGAGAACGTCGTTCCAGAGAACGATGTCACCGTTGAGACCGTTGAAGCCTGCTGAGTTTGGTGTTGACCAGTCGTCGTAGTCGGCTGCGCGGCCGTCGTGCTTCTTGCCGTCGGAGAGTTTGCCACCGATACCCATGATGAATACTGCGCCAAACTCCTTGGCTGCCTTGTCCTCACGCTCCTTGCTTGTAAGGTTTGGATATTTCTTGCAGAGCTCCTCGGCAGAGATGAATGTTATCTCCTTGGGGAGAGTAGGCTTTATCTGTGGGAAAGACTCATAAACGATGTACTCGGTCTTCAAGAGAGCTGAGTAGATGCGCTTTACGATGTCCTTCAGGAAGTCGATGTTGCGGTTCTCTGGAGTGATGGTGCGCTCCCAGTCCCACTGATCCACGTAGAGAGAGTGGAGATTGTCGAGCTCCTCGTCAGGACGGATGGCGTTCATATCGGTGTAGAGGCCAAAACCTGCTGGAATGCTATAGTTGGCGAGGGTGAGGCGTTTCCACTTGGCGAGGGAGTGAACAACCTCGGCCTTCTGCTCGTTGAAATCCTTGATAGGGAATGTTACAGGACGCTCGATGCCGTTGAGGTCGTCGTTGATGCCCTGACCCTTCAAAACGAAGAGAGGTGCTGTTACTCGGCGGAGCTGAAGCTCGGCGCTCAATGTTGACTCGAAGAAGTCCTTCACTTTCTTGATAGCCAGCTCGGTCTGCTGGAGGTCGAGCAATGGCTTGTAGTTGGCTGGTTTTAATAATGTACCCATTTTATCTTATGTTTTATTTTTCAAAATTAATCAGTTCCAAAATTATTGAAAAACCCAACAACATCAAAATTTTTTTTCGGTACGGATATTTTTTTAGAAAAATACTTATTTTTTTATGAAATACGCTTTTTATATCAAAAAAAATTTACACCTTTGTATTTGATAAATTGTACGAAGAAATGAAGATTGCGGAAACACTAAAAAATACCGACAAGACACTGTTCTCTTTCGAGATAGTGCCGCCGTTGAAAGGACACAACCTGGATAGCCTCTACGAGAAGCTGGACCTTCTTGCGGAGTTTAATCCATTGAATATAAACATCACATATCATCAGGACGAGACAGTATACACACCTCTGGATAACAATCTCATGCAGAAGAAGGTGGTGCGCAAGCGTCCGGGAACAGTGGCTTTGGCTGCGGCTATCAAAAACCGCTACCCAAATGTGAACACAGTTCCGCATCTGATATGTGGCGGCATGAGCAAGCAGGCCATCGAGAATATTCTGATAGACCTTAACTTTCTGGGAATTCAGAACATTCTGGCACTGAGAGGAGATGCAGTATCAGGACAAAAATACTTTATCCCCGAGCCTGATGGACATGAGCACACCGACGGCCTCATAAAGCAGATAATGGACCTGAACCAGGGTATATATCTGGACAAGGACCTGAGGAACACCGACTGCACGGATTTCTCATGTGGAGTGGCCGGATATCCGGAGAAACACATAGAATCGCCAAATGCCGAAATCGATATGGAGTACCTGAAGAAGAAGATAGACGCGGGCGCCGAATTCATTGTGACACAGATGTTTTTCGATAATCAGAAATTCTTCGACTGGGAGAAACGATGCAGGGCAGCTGGCATAGACGTACCTATAATACCGGCCATAAAGCCTCTGGGAAAACTGAGAGACCTGCAGGTGATTCCGCAGGTGTTCAATATCGACCTTCCTACTCCGCTGGTAAAGGAGGTGATGAAGGCAAAGGACGACAAGGCCATCTACCAGATAGGCATAGAATGGTGCATAGCGCAGAGCCGCGAGCTTGTGGCGCACGGTGTGCCGGTGGTGCACTACTTCTCGGTGGGACGCACCGAGAACGTGCGCGAGGTGGCCAAGGCTATTTTTTAACAGCCTGATACAAAAAAACATAAAAAGCGGTACGCTGTTTGATTGGAAAATAAGAAAAATCTTATAGAAAATGAGACAATTAATATATAACTTGAGCATAAGGAGCAAGATAATCGTAGGTTTCTTCATGGTAACCGCGATCTTCTTCTTGCTGGGCATATTCCAATACAACTCCCTTGAAAGCGTTAATCAGACCAACGAGCTGATAAAGTTTTCGAAGGACATGAATTCTACTGCCGCACAGATAAAGTATCTGTTGGCCAAGGACATGAACGTGCTGCGCAATCTAAGCCTCGCCAAAAACGAGAAGGAGGTGAAGACCCTGCACAAGGAACACGAGGAATACAACGAGAAACTCTCGAATGTGATAAGCCGCGTGAAAACCATCTCCAGCAACAAGAAGGTGGATCCCGTGCTGCGCCACAATCTCCGCGACACCATCCAGGTGGTGGAGCGCGACATCAACGAGTTCACCATCAGCTACAACGAGATTCTCAACAATCAGAGAGTGCTTATAAATCCCCAGGTGCTTAAACAGAATCTGAGAAGCAAACTGCTGGATCAGGGCAAGGCCGAGGGCGTTGCCGATTCCATGCGCATTGCCGCGTCGATAACCGAAGATGTGCTGGAGGCCAACACCGCCGGATACATCAACGATGTAAAGACCAATCAGAAAAAGCAGTATCAGAAAGTAATGAAGATAAGCGCCGACATCGACAAGATACTGACGATGCAGGAGCAGAAATCCGACATCATCATCAACGAGTGCATGGCCAACTCGGCTTCGATATCCAGCAGCAACATCCGCACGCTGATTATCTTCATGCTGATTGGCATCTTTGTATCGATGATGCTTTCGATTTACATATCTAGCCTGATTGTGAAGCCTCTGGAAAAACTCATGAAATACGCCAAGAGACTTAGCGAGGGCGAGCTGCCCGAGTTTAAGGACGAGGTATACAACGACGAGGTGGGTATGACTGCCGCATCGATAGAGCAGCTTACAATAGGTCTTCAGAAGACTTCTGAGTTTGCCCACGCCATAGGACAGGGCGATTTTAAGGCCACGTATCAGCCACTTTCCGACAAGGACGTACTTGGCAACTCGCTGCTGAACATGCGTAAGAGTCTCCAGAACGCCAACAAGGAGGCCACCAAGCGCCAGAGCGAGGATATCCAGCGTAACTGGACCGCCGACGGTCAGGCCCTGTTTGCCGAGATTCTGCGCCACCACACCGAGAATGTTTCCGAGCTGGCCGACGACATCATGGTGAACCTGGTGAAATACGTGAACGCCAACCAGGGCGGTATTTTCTTCTATCAGGATCAGGACCCCAACGATGTATATCTGGAGCTGCTTTCGGCATACGCATACAACAGAAAGAAATTCATCAAGAAAAAAATCCACCTCGGCGAGGGTCTTGTGGGATCTTGCGCCCAGGAGAAATACACCATCTACCTTACCGACATCCCCGACGACTACATCGAGATAGAATCAGGCATTGGCTCGGCCAATCCTAAATCGCTGCTGATTGTGCCTCTTAAGATAGAGAACGAAATTCTCGGCGTGATAGAGATTGCCTCGTTCAACGAGATGAAACAGTATGAGATAGAGCTTGTGGAAAAGATTGCCGAATCCATAGCCGCCACATTGCAGACCGCACGTATCAACACACGTACCGCCGACCTCTTGCAGCAGTCGAAGGAGCAGGCCCAGCAGATGAAGGATCAGGAGGAGGAGATGCGTCAGACCATCGAGGAGATGCAGACCGCCCAGGAGGATTCCATGAAGCGCGAGGAGGAGTTCTACCGCGAGCTTAAGGAGATGGAAGCCATAAACAGAACCCTTGAACAACAGGCTGCGCTTCAGGACAATGAGATAGAGAACCTGAAGAGCAAGTACAACACATCGAACAAGCTTGTGATGGAAAGGGAAAATTACGAGCAGAACCTGTACAATATTATCACAGCCGCCATCGTTACCACTACAGACGACGGCACCATACAGTACGTAAACGAGCTGTTCATCAACCTGCTTGGCTACAAGTCGGCCGAGGTGCTTGGACGAAGCATTTACAACATCCTGGGATTCGAATCGAACGAGACAGAGATGGCAAAGGCCCTTCAGGCCGAATACGGAAACATCGTAAACACCAAGGGTCGCGAGGTAAAGGTAAAGAACAAGTCGGGAGATGCCATAAAGTTCTGGCTCTCGATTACTGCCAACATCTTCAACAACAAGGTGGTATACACATTTGTATTGAACGACCTCACCAACCTGATGCTGGAGAGAGCCAAGAGCAAGGGTTTCGAGGAGGAGATGCTTGTGGCAAGATTCGAGCTGGAAAACAAGACCGAGCTTCTGGAAGGTCTGCTTACAAAGAACAAGATAGAGCTTCCTGGATTTGAGCATGAGTATACTCTGCTTAATTTCGACGACTACAAGGTAGGCCTCAACATCATTGATTCTCAGGCCCGTAAGTGGGTGGAGTGCATGAACAAGCTATATGCCGAGTTCAAGAAAAAGGCCATGCAGAAGAATGTTCTGGAAGCCATCGACGTGCTGATAGACTATTCAGGCTATCACTTCGGTTTCGAGGACAAGTATATGAAGGACTTCAACTACGCCAAGTACGGCGAGGTAAAGCAGAGCCACGATATTTTCATAAGCACGCTTCAGGCCAACAGGGCTTCGTACGCCGATGGCGAAACCATCTCGCTCATCAAGATAATATCGTTTGTGAAATCGTGGATGATTACTTACAAGAGCCTGCTCGACAAGGACTTCGTAGATATGTTCAAGAGTCACGGACTGTCGTAGTAGGTGCTTATCAATCACTACACTGTATCGATATGAAGAAAACAGCTATTCTAATATTAATGATGCTGCTTTCGGTAATTAGTTACGCCCAATACGAGGATGGGTTTACCGAGGTTAACGAGTTCGGCGAGAAGATTTCCGAACCCGAAGAGGATGATACTGACTATTTCGGTTTCAGGCTTCTGTCAGGCTCCAACAACGACCTCGTAAGATTCTACGAGATACATGTGACTTTCGACAGGAAGCTGAAATTCACTCAGCTTACCATGGATGATTTTGTATACAAGGTAATGGGCAGGACCAAATCAAAAGCCAATCCATACGGCAAAAACCTCTTTGAGACCTATGGCATCAAGGATCCCAACATTGTATGCAGCCTCTGGAAACTAAGATACAGCGACTATCCTTACGGACGTCCGGGCCGACCAGACAAAAAGGAACCCGGCTGGGCCAACAACGAGAACAGCGAGGTTCTCCCAAGCGAGGAGCAGTTTGCAGTGCTTGGCAAATACGGAATCCACAAGGTGCAGGATCTCTGCTACGGCGATATGTGTTTCCTGCTCCTGAAGGATATGTGTGACCCCGGTTGGGTTTCGAAATACTGCAACAGAGGTGCGGGCGGCGCCAATCCAATATCCGAGGATGGTTCGTATCAGGACGAGGAAGAGTATTTGGAAAATCAGTAATCCAAACCTGAAGGCGATATCAGTTCCATAAAAATTCATTTATTTTGAGAAGTGGAAAACAGCAAGCCCAAAAGACTCATTGACGACATCAACAATTTCCTGCTTATAAAAATACTTCTTTTCTACATAGCCGGCATAATTGCAGGATATTTTGCTGGGGCGGGTATATATACCGGACTGGCCATGGTGGCAGTGTTTCTGGCAATGCTGGCATACATCACCAAAAGCCAGCGGATACGCAGAGACCACAGCATAAATTTCCTGAACGGACTCACCTTTGCCGGACTGTGGATTTCGGTAGGAATTTTCATGAACGCCTACCACCATGTGGATTGTCCAAGCCTGGAGGATCTTAACAGCGACATCAAATACGGAGTGGTGGCATCAGCTCCCGAGGAAAAACCTAAATCCTACAAGGCTACCGTGGAGATGATGAACGGCCACAAGGTGATTGCATATTTCGAGAAAGATTCTGCCGTAAAGATTCCTGAATACGGCGACCTAATAGGTTTTACATCAAACATAAGGTACATCAGCAATTCGGGAAATCCGCTGGAATTCGATTACGCCAAATACTGCCAGATGCAGGGAATTTACTGTCAGACTTACATAAAATGCGCTGAGTATCAGGAAATAAAACCCGGCTACAGAAACGGCATCAGGCAGTTTGGCGCAAGAATAAGGCAGTCGCTGATAAACATCTACCGCAATTCGGGAATCCAAGGCAAGGAGCTGGCCGTACTGGAGGCCCTGACACTTGGCTACAAGAACGACCTGGACCAAGAGACAATCTCGTCTTTCCAGACCAGCGGCGCAATGCACATTTTGGCGGTATCAGGGCTCCATACAGGCATAATAATGTTAATTACAGGCGTATTATTGTCGTTTATGAATAACAGCCTGAAATCGCGGATTTTCAAGGGCGTAATAACGATAGCTATTCTGTGGATATTTGCCGCCATCACCGGATTCAGCAGCAGCGTGTGCAGATCGGCCCTCATGTTCAGCCTAGTGACGTTCGGGCAGATGATAAAAAGACCGTCGTCAACGTACAACACAGTGGCGGCGTCGGCTTTCATACTGCTTCTGATAAACCCGATGCTGGTGTTCAACGTGGGATTCGGACTCAGCTATCTGGCTGTGCTGTCGATAATTACGTGCATGCCGATACTGGAAAAGGCCAAGCCTCAGGAAAATTCCAAACGTAAGCAAGGCATGGCCGCAAAAGCCGGCAACTGGCTGAAAATGGGAATCCTGGGCATTCTGATGGTATCGCTGGCAGCGCAGATAGGCACGGGAGTGCTCAGCGTAAGAACTTTCAAGCTATGGCCGGTATATTTCCTCATCACCAACATTGCCGTAATACCACTTAGCTACATAATAATGATCATGGCCATTTTGTTGCTGATATTCAGCGGGATAAGCGCCACAATAACCGGATACGCCACCGATGTGCTGCATTTTTTCCTCAAGATGCTTACATCTACAGTTTCGGGAATAGAGAGCCTGCCAATGTCGAGCATCAGGGATATACACATCACCAATTTTGCGGCCATAGTGCTTTATGCGTCCATAGTGTTTCTGATACTCTGGCTACACTACAGGAAATCGTCATACCTGAAAATATCGCTGGTGATGATATGCGTTTTTATTTCAAGCAACATTTTAAGTAGCCACGGCAGAAAGATTAACAGCCAATTAATTGTCTATAACAGAAATAAAACCGCGCTGTGCAGCATTTACGACGGCATCAGGGACGAGATGCGCATATATTCCTACTGCGACACGATAGACAACGCAGCTGCAAGCCTGGCCGGAAACGTGGCGGCATTGTTCGGGGCAGAAAGCATCAGCACTATTAATATCAACAAATTGCCCAGCCTGAAGGACAGATATTTCATGATAAACGGGAAAAGCTTCATGATGATAGGCAGCAACGCCCAGATAAATGTGATGTATGACGGACATTTCCACGCCGACTGCCTGATAGTATCCAACAACACGTACATTACACCATACGAAGTGCAAAACGTATTTGACGCCGGCGAGGTGATTTTCGATTCGTCGAACTCGGCATGGTTTGTGGATAAACGCGAGAAAGAACTCCATGACCTAAACATCAGGACACACTACGTGGGCCGCGACGGCGCTTTTGCCTTCGGCGATGGCATTGATGCTATGGAATGTTACTGATGCTGATTGTTGATGTGGAAATCTATTCCAAGAAGGGTTACATCGTCTCTTACAGAATGGTTTGAACGCTGGATATCAAGGGTTTGCAGCAATGTCTTGATGGTGTTTTCCACATCGCTCTGCGATGCCGCGCACTGCTGAACCACATTTTCGCCGAAATCTGGAATGCCGTCGCGCTCCATCTCCACCACTCCATCGGTAAAACATATAAGCTTGCTGTTGTCGTGGAGCTCCACAATGCCCTCCTGAGGCGGCACAATAAACTCGTCGAGCATGCCAATGCCCGTACATCCTTTCTTAAGGGTCTGAAGCTCGCCCGTATTGTAGTTGTAGAGATACGGCGCATTGTGGCCGGCATTTATATACCTGAGTATGTGTGAATCGAAATCGTATCTGCCTATAAATAAGGTGATAAACCTGTCGCCATCGCTGTTGCGAACCACAATGCTGTTGAGGCGCGATACCAGGGTTGGCAGATCCATCTCCGGAACAAAAAGCGCCTTTAGGCTGGCCTGGAAGTTGCTCATAAGTATGGCCGCCGACATTCCCTTGCCCGACACATCGGCAATGCAGAAAAACATCTCGTGACTGCTAAGGTAATCGAAATCGTAATAATCGCCACCCACCTCATAATGAGGCAGATAGAACGGAGCCACCGTGATATTGGGATCGCCGCAGAAGAGGTCGGCCTTTGGGATAAGCATGTTCTGCATGCGTGAGGCCATCTCCAGCTCCTTCTTGAAACGCTCCTGACGCATGTTCTCCTCCATAAGGCGGTGATTCTCTACCGAAACTATGATGATGTTGGATAGAGTCTGCACAAAGTTGAGGTGCTTGATGGAAGGCGCCATGCCCTCGGTAACGTCGTCGAGATCGCCAATGAGCACGTATGCGAAAGGATGACCGTCTTTCAGGACAGGAATCACGTAATCGAAACTGCGGAACAGGTCAGATGAATAAGTGATGGTGATATCAGAGATGTCGCGGAAATCGCGCTCAGGCACAATGTTCTGATAATCTTGGGGATTAACGCCGGTTTTGATGATGATCTCCCACTTATCTGCCTGGAAAATATAGATGAGAATCTTGTGGATGTTCAGCTGATTCTCCAACAGGTCCTGATACTGAGCAAGAAGCTTATCCACAGTGGAATTGCTGATAATAGCTTCGGTAATATCGAGCAGAGTCTTCAACTTAAAGTTGGAGAACTTCAATCTTGAGATATTTGTCTGTGACCCATCCACCATAGTATCAGGATATTAATAAATTAAAGATAAAATATAAAAATCAGATACTGTTGCCGGAGGAAATCCGGCAATAATATCTGACAATTTTTTTGCGCGAGATTGGATTACAACATCCGCCCTCAGCCAAGGCAAATTAGTTGGCTCTTTCCACGTATGATCTGTCGCGGGTATCAACCTTGATCTTGTCGCCCTGGTTGATGAAGAGAGGAACACGAACCTCGGCACCCTCGCTCTTTGTGGCAGAAGCGATGGTGGCTGGCTTAAGTGTGTTGGTAGCTGTGTTACCCTTAACGCCTGGCTCAGAGTAGATTACCTCTGATACTACGAATGGAGGAAGCTCCACTGTAAGGATGTTGCCGGTCTCCTCCTGGATAACGATCTCTACATACTGACCATCCTGGAAGAGGTCCCAGTTCTCGATATTCTGCTTTGGAACGTTGATCTGCTCGAATGTCTCCTGCTGCATGAATACATAGTCGTCACCCTCCTCATAGAGGAAAGAGAATGGACGGCGGATAATCTTTGTGATATCGATCTCATGACCTGCCGAGAAAGTGTTCTCGAGCACGCGGCCGTTTGTGAGGCTCTTGAGACGTGTGCGTACGAAAGCTGGACCCTTGCCAGGCTTTACATGCTGAAAGCTTACTACTGTATAAATGTCATTGTTGAAATTGATACAGAGGCCGTTTTTCAAATCTGCTGTTGTTGCCATTAATCTTAATGTTTTTTATAATGTTTATAATTATTCAAGGGACAAAGATAAGTTATTTTTTTTGTATTTTTTTTATGATTTAGATATTTTTTTTGATACCGCAGCAATTTTTTTGCTTTTTGGTGCTATTTTATCCTGAAACCGCCCACCAGCACATCGTCCATCTGTATAAAATCGGCCCTCCATTCCAACAGGAATTTGTTAAGCCTGTCTTGCTGTGCGGCAGATTCCGATGTCTCCTTGTTGATATCGCAGAGCAGGTTGCGGAAACGTCCGTAGGTAACTTTCTTTCCGGTTTTTCCGTTAAACTGGTCGGCAAATCCATCCGAGAACATGTAGAGATAGTCGCCGGGCTGGGTCTGTATGTCGGTGGTCTCAAAAGGCTTCAGCTTGGGATACAGGCCAATGGGGCACCTCTGAGCCTTGTATTCGGTAAGCTCGCAGTTTCGCACAAGGTACAGCGGATTGTTGGCGCCCGAAAACCTCAGCATCCGGGTGTCGAGGTCCAGTATGCAGAAAGCCAGGTCCATGCCGTCCTTGGGCTCCAGTGGGTTAGAGTTGTCCTGCTTCAGGGTGTCTATCACAAGCTGCCTCAGCTGCTCCAGAATGTCGGAAGGCATGGTGTCGCGGGTAATGTGGGCGCATATCTCGTTCAGGAAGGTTACACCCATCATGCTCATGAAAGCACCCGGCACGCCGTGTCCCGTACAGTCGGCCACGCAGAAGGCCACCATGTTGCCGTCGCGTTTCATCCAGTAGAAATCGCCTGACACCGTCTCTTTGGGCAGCCAGAAGAGGAAATGGTCGTCGAAGGCCCCGGTGAGAATATCCACCCTCGGCAATACGGCGTCCTGTATTCGCTTGGCGTATATTATGGAATCTGTAACGTTCTTGTGCTTGAGCTCCAGCTCGTTTTTCAGCAGCTGTATGCGCTGTCGGTCTTTCTGAATCTGTATCGACATATCCCAGAGCTTGCGGTTGCGCACGGCCATGTCTTCCTTCTCGGCGGCCAGGCGCTTCTGCTCCAGCATTATCTCCTCGGCGCTTTTCAGTGGGCCTGATGCTTGGGCCTGATGCTCGCCCCCCGCCTGCTGGCTGCCGCCCTTCAACATCGACGACGACGACGCGTCCCTCAGCTCCTGATACAGATAGTTGAGGCGCTTTATCTCGTAGGCCTGGTCGGATATCTCTTTCTCGCAGCGGCTGCGCACGCGGTCGGTTGCGCGCCTCACAATGCGGTTGCGGGCTATCAGAAGGTAGACCACCCATATCGTGAGTATTGCTATTACTGATATTAATATGTATGTAGTCATGGCAATAGGGGTTAGTGGTTAGTTGTACATGTCGCGGCCAAGTATCAGCTGCTGCTCGTCCTCGTTGAGAGGCTTCAGGTACTTCTGCTCTATGCGCTTGATGTATGTATCCAGGCTTAGCGAGAAATATCTTAGAGTGTTGTCGGCGGTAAGGGCCAGTATGCCGTCGCCGGGTTCGGTAAACGCCATGCAGATGATGTCGCTGCGGTTAAGCGCGTGCTCCTCTATCAGCAATGGCTTGTCGTACAGCTTCCTTACATCTATTATGGATATCAGCTTGCCCACACCCGAAACCATCAGCAGACCGTTTCTGGTATCGTATACGGCATCGTTGAGGCCCGAGTGGCTGCCCAGTATCACCTCCTCCAGAGTGTCGGACTTGATATCCACAAACTGTATTGTGCCGTCGGCAAAACAGATGGCCAGCTGCCTCTTGTCGGGGATGGAAACCACGCACGACGGGGTGTGCTCCTTTTCCACGAATATCGTCTTCTGCCTGTTCTCCAGGAAACTCCATTTCACAAACTCGCCCTTCTGTGTAAGGATGTACACGTCAGACGAGTTTGGCGAGCAGCACATGCCCACAAGTCTGGATTTCAGGTTTATGGACTGCACTATCCTGTCGCTTGGCTCCTTGGCGTTCAGCACCACTACCCTACCCGACTGATACGCTATCACCATGTATTTGGCGTCGAGGGTGGTGTGGGCACACTCCACCATGTCGCCCTGAGAGCTAAGCTTAAGCCTGTCGCCCGATTTCACGTTCAGCAGATACGAGTTGTGGTCGGCGGTGGAATAAATCACGTTTAGCGCGTCCACAAAAACGGCGCTGCGTATCGGCACCTTGGTAACGAACTTGGTGATCTTGGATTTCTCCTTCAGCTTGTTGTTATCCTGAAGCGCGTAGATGTATACCTGCGCGTACTGGTTGATGCAGGCAATCTCGTTGTCGTCGCCGATGGCAAACGAGAGCAGCTTGCCGCTGCCCGGCTTTATCACATCCAGCATCTTGTTTTGACCCAGGGCAAAAAGCGCCGCGTCATAAATTTCCGGCATCTTGTCTACTGCGTTGTCCTTGTTGAAGTTATATGCCGTAAGCGCAAGTCGCATATTAAGGGTCTTGTCGTCGTACTGGCCCTTGGCCTTCATGGCCAGCAGGTTGCTCATGGCCATGCGGTTGTATTTGGCGCTCTGAGCGTTGGCCGAATCCGTAAGCCTCATCTGATGCCTCAGCTGCAAGCGGTCGTTCTCGGCAATGGTTCGCTGAGAGTCGGCTATCATGCGCTGCTCCTCGGCAAGCTCGCGCTGACGCAGGGCCTCCTGATAGTTTCGGGTGGCCAGCCAGCTTGCGCGCTCGCTGCGTTTCTGGGCGTCGATGGCCCTCTGAGCCATCATGCGGGCGGTGTCACGCTCCATCTGGGCCTTTTCGTTGGCTTCCAGGGCCACCTGTTTCTGTCGGTCGGCCTCCTCGCGCTGACGGTTGGCCTCCAGTTTCTGCTCCTCGGCTATGCGCTGCTGGTTTTCGGCGTTGTCTTTCTCCTTCATGGCCCAGTAGGTGAAGGCCGACAGGGAAATCACGAAGGCCAGAAGTCCGTATATCAGTATGCGGATACGGCGTTTCACCTGACGCTCCTTGGCAAGGATGGCCTGATACGAGGTCTCGAGAAAGTCCACGTAGTTCTCGTACTTGCTCTGGGCGTTCTTTATCTTCTGACGCACCGGCAACATGCTGCTGTCGTATTTCAGGAACAGCGAGGGATTTGGGTTGCTGCGGTTAAACCACTGGTTGAAGTATGTGTAGCTGCCGCTGTTGAGCAGATACGAGGCGTTTCTGTCGTTGGATATCCAGAGCTGCATCTGAGCGTTCAGGTCATGATAGTCTTTCATATCAGTAACCTCCTCAATGTCCCATTCAGACAGCAGCTGCCAGTTACGTATGAGGGCCTCGTGGGTTACATCCAGCACAGTATCGCCCGATATGTACTGAGTATCAGTGCGTCCGGGCACCGAGAACGGCTTTATGAGCGAGTTTTCGGGAGTGCGGAAAACATTTATGACGCCGCACACTGTGGCGTTGGTGATGTTTGGCTTGTTTATGATGCCCGTAATCTCGCTGAGGGTGCAGCGGTTGCGCACGGGGCGGTTGTTGTCGATCTTGGTGAGGCTCTTGAACACTATTTTTATAATCTCCTTGCTCTCGTCGGGAGAGATGGATTTCTCGGCCCAGTCGCTGTTCTGCATGAAATAGTCGTAGGCGCTCTCATACAGGATTCCGGCGTGGGCGTTCAAAACGTTGTTCAGGTCGGGCTTGTCGTAATATTTGTGGTGGTATTCCGGCAGGTTGCGGAACCATCGCTCAAACTCGCCCCTGTCGTCGGCAGGCAGCACGTCGCTGCTGATGCCTGCAATCTTGGCCAGATGTATCAGGTCCATCTCCACCTCGCCGTTGTCGGCCATGCGCCAGAGAAGGTTTAGGGCATGCTGAAGCACGGGCAGCTGGTCGAAACCCGATCCCATATTGTTGATGATTACCTCTATGAGGCGCGGCGATATCTTGCCGCCGGCCATGAGCGCGGGCTCCTCTATCACCTGGCGTATCTCGGTGCGCTTTAGCTGAGGCACAAAAAACTGCGAGTAGGCTATGTATTCGGGCAGATTCTTGAAGAATGTGCACTGCGATATAAAGTCGCTGCGCATGGTGAATATCACATACACAGGCAGATCCTCGGTTATGGATATCCTGATGGTTTCCAGCAGCAGGTTTACAGCGGTGTAGCAAGCATCAGAAGGATGGCCCTGATCGAAATTCTCGAAATTGGTGAACACCTCCTCGAACTGGTCGGCTATGATAAGGAGGTTTTTGCCACGGTTGCTCTGGTTGTCGCCATCGGTAACCCAGTGCTGCGATTCGCGGTAGAGGTCCACAAGCGATGAGAAGCCGTATCCGAGCTCGCCCTCGCATTTCGACACGTCCATATCCAGCTGCCCCGCCAGCGACTCGGCAAGCGAGTGGAGCGGATTTTTCTGAGGCTTGAAATCTGCGATAAGCCAGCCATTGTATCTGCTCTTGAAGTATCCGGCCCTGATGTAGGGAACCACACCAGCATACACCATCGACGACTTGCCATCTCCGGAAGCTCCGGTGATGAAAGCCATCTTGTTGTTTTCCAGCAGTTTCACTATCTGGCGTATATGCATATCGCGGCCCTTGAAGAATACCGACTCCTCTTCGGTAAACGGCCTGAGACCGGGATATGGGCAAACTCGTGTTGTCATAGCTTATTGCTTTTGTGTTACCTTGTCGAAAAATATCTTGACATCCAAAGGAATAAGGTCCTTGTCGGTGATGGTGTATTCCATGTAGTCTTTCAGCTGACGTATCTCGTCGGTATTGGAATGTGCTGCGTTGGCTGCCATGTACAGCGGCACCTGCGCCGATTGTCCGCCATTGTCTTTCCAGAGCTGACGCGCAAACGGCAGCGACCAGTCCAAAGCGTAGTCGCTGTAGATAACGCCTATGCGGCACACCTTAAGCTGGCTGCTTATAAACTCGGAGTAGTCGGTGTTGCTGCTCATATTCACCGATAGCGAGGCCACCTTGTGGAGGTCTTGCAGCATGGAGAGCACCTCTGATGCCGACTCCCTGTCCAGATCGTTGTATATGAAGAATATGTCGGCGTTTGAGAGGTTGCTCTTGGCCGTGGGCTTCTCCGACATTATGCTCCTGAGGTCTTCCACAAACACTATGGGCGATGTGCATCCGCTGTATATTGTGTTTTCCACAATATCGCGGCGCAGCGAGTTCACGTACATGTTTCTGGAGTTGATGAGACCTGAAGGGTTCCACAGGAATACCCTGAAGCCTTCCTTCCTGACAGCGCTGGCCGCCCTGTAATGCTCGCCCGCGGCGGTGGCGTATCCGGCGCCATCAGGATCGTAGATGTTGAGCGCGCCAAGCACGTGCACCGAGCAGTTGCATTCCATCATGAGGGCACGGTCGGTCTCTATGTCGTTGGCCCCAGCATCAGGGTACACCACTTCTATGCCCGCCTTCCTGAGTACGGTGCCCAGATTGGTCCTGATGCCTTCCACATCTCCGGTGGTATCAGCCAAAAAAACCTTCAATTTCTGATTATAGAGACTCAAAAACATTTTTCCTTGGATTTTTGTAGTTTGTATTTTACATAGCAAAGAAAATGCCAAAATTAAGCGGAAGTTTCCAAGGATTTTCATAAAAAAAACGGCCCGCCGGGAGTTTCGTGTTCCCAGCGGGCCGTTGGTGTTATTGTGGGGTGCAAACGGGGATATGATGGTTATTTCTTCAGAGTGAAGTAACCAGGCTTTCCGTTGTCAGGATCGTCGATGCGGGCGTATTCCGCAATAATATTGTCTTCAGAGTATTTGGTACCTTGACCACCAACGAGAGCGTCGCAGTGATAAAACATAAAGGCATCTCGGTTTACAAAATCATAACTTGCGTAAATAGTATTCAAGGAAGAACAACCCTCAAACATATAGTACATATCCTCAACATTAGCCGTGTTGAAGCTTGACAAATCAAGACTGGTCAAGGATTCACAAAACCTGAACATTATTCTCATACTAGTTACTTTAGCAGTGTTGAAGTTTGACAAGTCAAGGCTGCGCAAAGATGAACAACTAGAGAACATTAAACCCATATCAGTAACTTCTGCTGTATTGAAGTTTGACAAATCAAGGTTAGTCAGGGATGTACATTTAGCGAACATACCGTTCATAGTAACCACTTTCTCAGTATTGAAATTTGTCAAATTAAGACTAGTCAAAGATGTGCATTCATAGAACAGAGCTACCATATTCTTCACATTTTCAGTGTTGAAACTTGACAAATCAAGTTTAGTCAGGGATGTACAGGAAGCGAACATACCGTCCATAGCAACCACTTTCTCAGTATTGAAATTTGTCAAATTAAGACTAGTCAAAGATGTGCATTCAGAGAACAGAGATCCCATATCCTCCACATTTTCAGTGTTGAATTTTAATAAATCAAGGCTGGTCAAAGATGAGCATCCGGAGAACATAGCTCCCATATTCTTCACATTTTCAGTGTTGAAACTTGACAAATCAAGGCTGGTCAAGGATGAACATCCAAAGAACATACCACACATATTCTCCACTTTTTCAGTATTGAAACTTGACAGATCAATGCTGGGCAAAGCTGGACAGTCATAGAACATATAACCCATGTCAGCAACATTCGCTGTGTTGAAACTTGACAGATTAATCTTGGTCAAAGATTTACATAAAGCAAACACAGCATACATATTAGTTACTTTCTCAGTATTGAACTTTGACAAATCAAGGCTGGTCAAAGCAAGGCAGTCATAGAACATGTAAGTCATATTCTCCACATTTGCAGTGTTGAAGCTTGACAGGTCAAGGCTGGCCAAGGAGGTACATTCACTGAATGTATAACCCATATTAGCTACATTAGATGTGTTGAAGCTTCGCAGATCAAGACTTGTCAGGGATGAGCAATGACTGAACATAAAATCCATATCAGTAACGTTGGCAGTGTTGAAGCCAGACAAATCAAGACTAGTCAAGGACGAGCATCCATGGAACATGCCGTACATATCAGTAACGTTGGCAGTGTTGAAATTCTTGAATCGACAGCTAGCCAGTTCTCCGTACTCCGACAACATTAATTTAAGACTGCCAGTCATCATAATCTTGTCGTTGTTGTTGGAGAGAACATAGTATTCCGTTCCGGAATTATATATTCCTATTGTTCCTCCCAACACAGTTTTTTCCGCCATGCCTGTTACGTCAACATTGCGCTTGTAATCAAAGACAAGCTTTGTTGCTGACTTGGGTAAATTGTTGGCAAAGTCCAAATCTGACAGACTTACCTTCAATTCTCCCGCCTGGTCCTGTTCCGGGTTCTGGGTTGGATCCTGATTCTGCCCTGGATCCGGGGTCTGGTTCTGCTCCTGTGGTTCTGCATCATCCTCCTTGTTGCACGAGGCAGACCCCATAAGCAAAACGGAGAGCATCAAAATGCTCCATAAAGCTTTTTTGGTCATAAATAAAAAGTGTTATTATAAATAATTGTAATTATAAAAAAATGTAATTTCGCTGCAAAATTCTAGAAAAAAATTGACAAGACAAAATAAATTTTGAAAAAAATTAATGCTACAAAAGGCAGTTTTTGATTTTTTTTGGATTAAATTAATCAGAAATCCGAGGCGCGTCTTCAGAATCTCCTCAATCTTCCTTTTATACATATTATCAACGCTTTACGAGTTTTCAAACACATTTTCCAAGGGACTTTTGTCTGCTAATGTAGGATTTATCGGGAAAGGAACAAAAAATTATCAAAATAATTTTCCGTTGTTCAACAATAATAATTACTTTTGCTTGAAATAAAAAATGGAAAATCATGAAACGGGAAAAAATAGTACAAGATATAAAACAATCCACAACCAATATTCCTGGCGTACAGGTGATAATGTATGGTTCGGAGGCTCGAGGCGACGCTCGCGAAGACAGCGACATCGACCTCCTTATCCTTGTTGACAAGGACAAGGTAAGCTATGACGACGAAGTAACAATAACATCCCCTATTTATGATATCGAGCTGAAATATGGTGTTATAATCAGCTGCAACGTAATGCCCAAAAAGTCATGGACAGAAAGGCCTTTCAACACACCGTATTACCTCAATGTAGAAAGAGAAGGAGTTGTGCTATGAAAGAACTTAACGAAGAAGACCGTAAAGCATTGATACAATATAGGTTGGAGCGTTCCTCCGAAACCTATGCAGAAGCCGTTTTGCTCAACAACAATGGATTCTACAATGCAGCAATGAGCAGGCTATACTATTCTTGCTACTATGTAGTGGAAGCTCTTCTTGTACAAAACAAAATAAATGCGACAACACATGCTGGCGTTAAACAGATGCTTGGAAAGCACTTTGTATTAACCAAACTAATCTCAAAAGAATACGGACAATTCTTTTCAATAATATTTGAAAGAAGACATTCAAGCGATTATGACGATTTCATAAGAACCACACAGGAAGAAGTAAACACATTCATTCCCAAAGCAGCTCAATTCATCGAAACTATCAAAAAATTGATTATCGAGCCGTAGATGTGCGGTCTTGCCACGCCTCTAAACACATAATCAACTGATTATCAATTTATTGAATTTAGAAAATTTCTAACATTTACACATTTCCAAGGATTTTGCAAGCGTATTTTTACACATTTCCAAGGATTTTGCATAAAAAACGGCCCGCCGGGAGTTTTGTGTTCCCAGCGGGCCGTATGCAAATAAAAATTCTATATGATAGAATTACTATTTCAGAGTTAAGTAGCCGCCAGCTCCTGTATGAGCCTTGGTCTTATCAGTAACATTTGGATCGAAATTTGGTAGTTTTTCGCAGTTTAAAAACATATCACCATTATCACAGGCATCACTAACAACGAAATCTGTGCCGACATAGATATTTTCCAATAATGAGCATTCTGCGAACATATACCACATACTTCCAACCTTCTTCGTATCAAAACCGGAGAGATCAAGAGTAGTCAAAGCAGTACAACCATAGAACATCAACTGCATACTATTTACGTTTGCAGTGTTGAAATTACTGAGGTCAAGAGTGGTCAATTTAGAACAACCCCAGAACATAGCACTCATATCATCTACATTATCGGTATTGAAATTGCTGAGGTCAAGTTCTGTTAAATCATAAGAATCAAACATAGCATCCAAACTACCTCCCAGGCAAATCTCCTTCTCAGAAAGAATGTAATACTCCTCGCCACCATTATTGTAAAACTCAATAGCGCCCAAAGTTCCATTCTCTTGCAGGCCCAAGGCATCTACATCATAATCCTTCTTATATCCGAAAACAATCTTTTTGGCATCTGATGGGAAGTGTTCATCCTTGTTAAGATCTGCCAAAGTATAGAAATCTGGGGTATCAGGTACTATTGTTTTTCCCTTTTCTACAGGAGGCGCAGCCATATTGCGCATGTTGCGCTTCATAGCGGCAATATTGCCCTC
>JAKSLV010000109.1 GCA_024401025.1 Bacteroidales bacterium | reverse complement strand
AATTTCGCTAATTACCAAATTTTCAATCACTTAAATTTCGTCGAACTCACGTTAACTACCTTTGCACAAACTAAAAACAAAGACAAAATGAACTACAAAAACAAACTAATTGCAGGAATCGCAATCCTTGCATCCGCATTCCTTGTATCATGCGACAAGGACGAGCCAGAGTCGGAAACCCCAAAAATCTCCTTCGAGGAATGGCCTCTAACCGACTGCTCTACAAGCACAAAACCCGTTAGAGACCTCGTTGCATACAATCTGCTCAACATCCCATACCAATGGGAACGCGACTGGTTGGGAGGAACAACATACATAATTTCTCCAAGCAACGACACAGGCCTATCGTGGAAAGAATACAACGACAAAAACGCTTGCAGTGGCACTCACGGCGCATACGTAAATTTAATAGAAGGCAACACCGATTTCATAATCGCCAGTCGCGACATCTCCAGAAACGAGGAACAGCTTTCAGCTGAAAAGGGAGTTGAACTTGTAACTACTCCATTGGCCATAGACGCATTGGTCTTCATCGTGAATCCCAAGAATCCCGTCAAGAATCTCACGGTAGAGCAAGTCCAGAAAATCTACACAGGCGAAATCACCAATTGGAAAGAAGTTGGCGGTCCCGACCACAAGATCACTCCATACATCAGGGACACCGACTCGGGAAGTCAGGAGAAAATGGAAACCTTAGTAATGTCGGGGCTAACTATGATAGACGGCAAATATATGGTTGAAATCATAGGCACACAAATGTCCTCTCCATACCATCAAATAGAGAACGACGAATACGGAATAGGCTACACGCCGTTTTTCTATTGCACGGCTATGGTACGCGACCTAATAAAAGTGGATATGCTTTCGATAAACGGCGTTGCCCCAAGCAAGAACTCATTGAGAGACAACACATATCCGTTCATATCAAGCATCTACACTGCAATCCGCAAAACCGAAAGCCACGACAGCAAGGCTTACGAGTTGCACCAATTCTTGTTCACTCCAAGAGGAGCGGATATGATAGACGAGAGCGGATACATCGCCATCCGCAAATAAAACAACAAAGGCAGACGAATTCATTTCAGAAATCCGTCTGCCTTTGTCATTTTTGCAAATCAACAGAAATCACTTTCCTATGCAAAAATTCTTAAAGATATTCCCTAACACCTCATCCGTAGTAATCTCATCACCCGTAATATCAGCGAAATAGCGGAGAACCTCGCGAATATCCTGAGATACAAATTCGCCGGAGAGGCCGTCCCTCAAAGCCTGATGACCACGGCGGAGAGATTCGCGGGCCTTGGTGAAGATATCAAGGTGGCGGATATTTGTGAGGATCACGTCGCCGGCTTGGTAGTCGGAAGAGGCTAACGAAGCCAGAATGTCAGTGAGTTCCTGAATGTTGGTCCTGTTCTTGGCGGAGATTTTTATAACTTTCTTGAAATCAGAGAGTGCCGACACATCCACATCAGCAACGTCGCACTTGTTGACAACGGCCACCACGTCGGAATCCAAATCCTTGGGAAGAACATCGTCAATCTGTTTCTGAAGGCCAAATTGGGCGTCGAGAAGCAGGATTACGATTCTCGCCTTCTGCATTGCCGACTTTGCACGGTCGATTCCGAGCGATTCAATGCGGTCGTCGGTCTCGCGGATTCCGGCAGTGTCGATTAGTCGGTATGTAACGCCTTTTATAATAATAGTGTCTTCAAGGATATCGCGGGTGGTTCCGGGAATGTCGCTGACAATGGCACGCTCGTCGTTGAGGAGGGCGTTCAAAAGCGTTGATTTTCCGGCATTTGGCTGACCGCAGATTGCAACAGGAACGCCGTTCTTGATAGCGTTTCCGTAGTTGAAGGAGTCAATCAATCTTGTAAGGTAGCCGTCGGTCTCGGTGAGAATGTCGTTGAGTTGGGTACGGTCGGCAAACTCCACATCCTCCTCGCTGAAATCAAGTTCCAGTTCCATCAATGAGGTAAACTTCAGAAGCAAATCCCTCAGACGCTTTATTTCCTGAGTGATACCGCCACGCATCTGATTAATCGCAATCTGGTGGTCGGCCTTCGATTTCGAGGCAATCAGATCGGCCACAGCCTCAGCCTGCGATAGGTCCATTTTCTTGTTCACGAAGGCACGGCGTGTAAACTCGCCCGGCTCGGCAGGCACAGCGCCGTTGGATATCAGGAGTTTAAGTATCTGATGCTGAATATAAATGCTGGCGTGACACGAAATCTCCACGGTGTCCTCGCCGGTGTATGAATTTGGCGCGCGGTAAGTCAGGACCACTACCCTATCGAGAGTCTCGCCGTCGCTGTTGATAATATATCCATTGTAGAAATGGTTCTTCTGAGCGTCGGCCACAAAATCGAGGCTGACGTTCAGCGGACGGAAAATCTTCCCGACAATATCGTATGCCTCTGGACCAGAGACACGTATCATAGAAATTGCGCCATTGCCCTGAGCGGTGCAAATGGCAGTGATAGTTGATGACATAGTTTTTAGTTTGTAGGGGCCGTACCTATGTGTCGGCCCGAAAGTTACAATTTTGCCTCCAATTCCTCGATTGTTGGAATAAGGCCCTCCACGTTTGTAGGATAAAGTTTCTCAAGTTCGTACGACGAAATACCAATAGGCTGGCTACTGCCTTCCAACGCGTATTGAGCCATCGTGTTATCCTTGTTTTTGCAAACCAGCAATCCAATGGTAGGCTTGTCGTCCTCACGTTTCAGAATATGATTGCAAGCCACCACGTATGTGCTCAACTGACCGATATCTCCAGGTGTGAATTTGTCAACCTTAACCTCCACCACCACATAACAGCGTAGATTGAGATGATAGAACAACAAATCTATAAAATTCTCAGTATCACCTATTTCGAGACGGTATTCCTTGCCAACGTATGCAAAACCGGACCCCAACTCAATCAGGAACTCAGTAATATTCCTAAGCAAAGCCGATTTCAGCAATTTCTCATTATATCGACCTGTAATTCCGGCAAATGCAAAATTATATGGATCACGAGTTATCTCCTTGGCCAAATCACTCATCGGTTCGGGCAAGGTGGCTGAGAAATTCGTAACCGCCTTCCCCTCACGCTCATACAAATTAGTATCAATAAAATTCAACAACATTGAACGGCTCCAGCCGTTCTCGATGGTTTTTCTTACAAAAAAGAGGGCCTTCTCTCCATCAAATTTGGCACTATCAATAATAACCCTATGATGCCCCCAAGGTACCAAACACAATTTTGCCACAAGTTGTGGCAAAATTTCAACTTGTTGATAATAAAGAGAATAAAACTCTTTCATATAACGAAGGTTTCTTTCGGAAAAACCATCTGCCCCTGACAATTCTACACTTAGATCATTGCTAAGATTTTTATAAAACCTAGAACCGTATTTATTATCAAGTTTGAGTTCAAAGATATCCTTACCCAAATTCCAATAGTATTCAATCTGTTCAGAGTTAACCTTAACAGAGGCTTTAATCTGACTATTCCTATAACGAATTTTCAGATCATTAATCCATTGAACATATTCCTTATCGATAATAGATAAATTAGCCATATTGTCCCTTTTAGATTATTTAGATTTTTTATAATTTTGCCACAAGTTGTGGCAAAATTATATTTCATTGATTTTTAAACAATTAACTATAAAACCCCAATTTTCCAACAAGTTGTTGGAAAATTGAGCAACACCTACCTCTTCTTCAAAATCAAGAAAATCGCTGGGCGCTTGTCGATATCCACTTTTGTCTGTTTCCACTGCGCAATTGTCTGAGTCTTAATATACTCGGTGGGCAGGGTGATATCGCAGGCCACGGTGAGCAAAGTGTTGGGAGAAAGCACCTGACACAAATTCTGGATAAATGCGTTGTTTCTGTATGGAGTCTCTATAAATATCTGAGTCTGATTGAGTTCCTTGCTCCGGTCCTCGATGCGTTTAATCTGCTTGTTGCGGTCGGGATTCTTTATGGGCAAATAGCCAACAAAGGCAAAACTCTGTCCATTGAGTCCGCTTGCCATCATCGACATCAGTATCGACGACGGGCCCACCAATGGAACCACCTGAATGCCAGTGCGATGGGCAGAAAGCGCCACAGAAGCCCCAGGGTCAGCCACACCCGGACATCCGGCCTCGGAGATTACACCGAGATTGTTTCCGGCCCTCACCACATCAAAATACTGCGAGTAGTCGAAATCCTTGTTGTGCTTATCCATCTCAAAGATTTGGATATCAGGCAAAAACTCCTTCATTCCGAGAGTCAGGAAATATCTGCGCGCGGTTCTGGCGTTCTCGGCTATGAAAAACCTGATGCTGCGGATAATCTCCAGCACGTATGGCGGAAGAAAAATGCTGTGTTCCACATCGCCGAGATTCATCGGCACCATATATATTTTGCCCTGAGGCTTGCTGTCTTGTATTGTTGTCTGTACCATAATATTATAAAATGTGTGCAAAGATACTACAGATTTTCGACAATAGAAAAAATCATTTTCCCTGTAAGGGATTTTTATTTTCATTAAATTATTTTTTTTCTTACCTTTGCACAAACATTAAAATCACAAGATGCAAAAAGAGATACAAAGGTCATTGGACTGCCTCAACAAGGGCGGTGTGCTGCTTTATCCCACCGATACAGTGTGGGGTCTGGGCTGCGACGCCACCAATCCGGAGGCTATCAAGAAGATATACGACATCAAGATGCGCCCCGATTCCAAGAGCTGCATCATACTTGTCAGCAATTTCCTGATGCTTCAGCAATACGTAAGCGAGGTGCCATTCAAGGCCGTGGAGTTGATGGAGGAGGCCATTGGTCCGCTCACGGTGATATATCCGTCGGCGCGCAACCTGGCCAGCAACGTGATAGCGGAAGACGGCTCGGTAGCCATCCGCATCCCCAACGACGAGTATTGCCGTCAGCTGATATCAGCATTCGGCAAACCCATAGTATCCACATCGGCCAATGTATCAGGGCACAAGTCTTCAAGCCTCTGGGGCGAACTGAGCGACTACATCAAGGGCGCTGTCGACTACGCAACCACCTGGCGCCGCGACGACACCAAGGAGGCTATGCCATCATCAATAGTGAAAATCAACGCGGACAATTCAATTACTAAAATCCGCTAATATTCGCACAGATGACGCAGAGAACACAGATTTTTCACAGCTTTTTTGAAATAAGAAAAGGATCTGTGTCATCTGTGTTATCTGTGCGAAAAAAAACTTTATACCAAAAGAACAATGTACAACAAAGACGAATATAAGGCTCTCAAGGACAGATTATCGGAGCTGAGGAGGCATCTTTGACATCGACAGCAAGCGCGGTATTGTAGACGAGAAGCAGAAACAGACCGAGGCTCCCGGATTCTGGGACGACGCCAAGGCCGCCGAGGACTTTATGAAAGAGGTTCAGGTGGTGAAGCGCTGGGTGGTGGCTTTCGACGAGGCTGAGGCTGCCGTATCAGAACTCGATGTCTTGGCAGAGTTTGCCGAGGCCGGAGAGGACGTGTCGGATGATTACGATTCTCAGTATACATCAGCCCTAAACCTGATAGAGAACCTCGAATTCCAGAATATGCTCCGCAACGAGGAAGACTCATTCGACGCCATCCTGAAGATAAACGCCGGAGCCGGCGGCACCGAGGCCAACGACTGGGCTCAGATGCTTCTCCGTATGTATATGCGCTGGGCCGAGGACGCAGGGTTCAAGGTGGAGACAATGAACTACCTCGACGGCGAGGAGGCCGGCATCAAGACCGCAACCATCCAGATATCAGGAGAATACGCTTTCGGCTGGCTGAAGGGTGAGAACGGAGTCCACAGATTGGTGAGGATATCGCCATTCAATGCTCAGGGCAAGCGTCAGACCACATTCGCCTCTGTGTACGTGGTTCCATTGATTAACGACGATATCGAAATCAACATAAATCCATCCGACCTGGAGTGGGACACATTCCGCTCGTCGGGCGCTGGCGGACAGAATGTCAACAAGGTGGAGACCGGCGTAAGGGTGCGCCACCTTCCATCGGGCATCGTGGTGGAGAACACCGAGAGCCGATCTCAGGGTCAGAACCGCGAGAACGCTCTCAGAATCCTGAAATCTCACCTCTACGAGATAGAGCTCAACAAGAAACGTGAGAAACAGGCCGAGATAGAAGGCAAGAAAAAGAAAATCGAGTGGGGATCGCAGATACGCAGCTACGTGATGCAGCCCTACAAGATGGTGAAGGACCTCAGAACCAGCATCGAGACCTCCAACGTGCAAGGCGTAATGGACGGCCAGATCAACGAGTTCCTGAAAGGCTACCTGATGCAGTTCGGCGAGGAATAGGAAAACAAACAATTTATCGATTATATAAAATGGCAAAAGTAAGAGGTGCCGTAGTTGTTGACACAGAGAAATGCAAGGGCTGTGGTCTTTGCGTTGAGGCCTGCAAACTGGGCGTGTTGGCACTGGCACAAAAGGTAAACCTGAAAGGCTACAATCCAGCCTTTATGAACGAGCCTGACAAATGTACAGGCTGCACCAACTGCGCTACAGTTTGTCCTGACACTGTGATTACAGTTTACAGAGCCAAGGAGGAGTAAGCGCGTATCAGCTAATAATTAAAAACATTATTAAAAACAGTTTTAACTCATAAAGAAATGGGTGAATTAAAATTAATGAAGGGTAACGAGGCCCTGGCTGAGGCTGCAATCCGTTGCGGTGCCGACGCCTACTACGGCTATCCTATTACCCCACAATCAGAGGTTATGGAGTACCTGATGCTCGCCAACCCTATCAAGACTACCGGAATGGTGGTTCTTCAGGCTGAGAGCGAGGTGGCTTCCATAAACATGGTGTATGGCGCTGCCGCTTCGGGCAAGATGGCCATGACATCATCATCAAGCCCTGGCGTAAGCCTTATGCAGGAGGGCATTTCTTACATGGCAGGTTCAGAGGTTCCTGGCGTGGTTGTTAACGTTGTACGTGGAGGCCCAGGCCTTGGCGCCATCCAGCCTGCACAGAGCGACTATTTCCAGGCTACAAAGGGCGGTGGACACGGCGACTATCACCTTATCGTTCTCGCTCCATCGTCAGTTCAGGAGATGGCCGACTATATGAAACTCGCCTTCGAGCTTGCTTTCAAATACAGAAACCCAGCAATGATTCTCTCTGATGGTCTTATCGGCCAGATGATGGAGAAGGTGGAGCTCTTCGACCCAATTCCTCGCCGCACCGACGAGCAGGTTTACGAGCAGTGCCCATGGGCTACATCAGGCCGCCGTCCTAATGGCAAGAAGCGCATCGTGAAGTCCCTCAACCTCGTGGCATCTGCCGAGGAGGAGCACAACTGGCACATCCAGGCCAAGTACCGTGAGATAGAGAAGAACGAGGTTCGCTACGAGGCCCTCAACTGCGAGGACGCCGACTACGTAATCGTGGCTTACGGCTCATCGGCCCGTACCAGCATGAAGGCTATGGACATGGCTCGCAAGGAAGGCATCAAGGTTGGTATCTTCCGTCCTATCACACTGTGGCCTTTCCCATATCAGCAGATTGCCGACCTCGCCCAGAAGGCTAAGGGATTCCTCTCTGTTGAGATGTCTGCCGGTCAGATGGTGGAGGACGTTCGCCTGGCTGTAAACGGCAAGGTGCCTGTGGCTCACTACGGCCGCATGGGTGGTGTAATCGCTACTCCACAGGAGATTTTCGACCAGATAAAGGCAATGGCAAA
>JAKSLV010000108.1 GCA_024401025.1 Bacteroidales bacterium | reverse complement strand
TTACACGCTGGAAGTTGGTCTCGAACTTGTAGAGCAGCCACTCTCCTATTCCGTTGCCCTCCACGCCCTCACACCAGGGAGTTATGAGAGAGAAATCGTGGGCGCACTTGGCCTCGTAGGTGTATTTACCCTGAGGCGCAAGATGGCTGGAGGCCGTCACCGAGCTTGGGCCGCCGGCATTGTACCAGCCGTCACCATCGCCCACGGTATCATACGGACCTCCGTCGGGACTCTCGAGGTACCAGAGCTCCTCGGGAATAGTTTTGCCAGCTTCAGCCAACTGGGTATATTGCTTTACATCAGCCTGATACTTGGCATCCTCCTTGGCAAAATCGTGACGCTCCACCTTGATTGGCTTCAGCACTTTCTGAGCTTCAGCATTAAAGCCAGAAAATGCAAACACCGCGCACAGGGCGCTCAATAATATCTTTTTCATAGTATGTTGGGATTAAATTTCTTTTACCTCGAATGGAATGTCGAAGAGCTCGGAAAAATCCTCTCCATTCTCGCGGATTTCCTCGTTGTCGGCAGAGTAATACCAGGTTACCTTTACGGCAAAACCATTGTTGTATACCTCCTCCAGCATGCGGAGAATCTCGAATATCAGCTGTGTGCTGCTGGTGCTGAAATATGTGTACCTGAACTCCAGAGATGTAAGCTCCAGCGGATGCTCCACATACTTGCGGAACCATTCCACCACCGGCATGTATACGGGCAATGGATCGGCAGGATATGAGTTTCCCGTTATCCTGAAAATGCCGTTCTCTGCATCCAGGAATATCTCAGGAGTCTCGAAAGTGGGTTCCACTTTCATTATTTCCAAAGAGTTTGCGTTCATAGTTATGGATTGGTTTTGGTGTTAAAATTTATGTTTCTAAATTCTTTAAAGCAAAATATATACCACAATACAATCAAAAACAAAAAGCGTCGACAAATACTTCTATTTGCCAACGCTTTTATAATGCGTACAAACTATTAACTCCTATTTAAACTCTATTGAATCCAGAATCTCGTCGAGCATATCCACGTAATCCTCGTCGAAATATGAGAAGATATAGCATCCCTTGTTGGTTTTGTCGCTGATAATCAGCGATGCCATGCAATACTCATAATCACGGTCGAAACCACAGATTACAACGCCCTCGGCATTATCCAGCTCCACCTCGTCGGTGAAATAATTGTCGGGATTGCGGTTCATCCTCATGGTATTGAAAGCCACGTCGCGAAGCTTTTTGGCAAGCATCTGGCCCCTGCTCTTGTCGAAATTCTGCGGGAAAAACGAGATTGCGAAACCTCCATCACGGGTGGATGCGCTGGTTTTCTGCTTGTAGTTCTCGTAGACGCTCACGTTCTGCGGAAACACGACGCTTATCTCGGGATCCACCTGCACCCTCTTCTGCGAGAAGGCCGCCTGGATTCCAACAAAGGCAATTAATAACAAAAGGACAAATCTCTTCATTGTTTTTCTGGATTATCATAATTTACTCTGTAAAATTTACCGAGCCCATTACCATACCGGCCTCCTCGGCGTGCTCCTCAGAGAATGCCTCGAAGATAAAGCAACCCTTGTTGCTTACAGAGCTAAGGAACACTGCGCTTATGCAGAGTGTGCCGTCGCCATCCACGCCAAGGATGTAAACACCCGCACCATTGGTTACCTGAATCTCCTCGATGGTGTAGTTGCCCTCGGTGGAATCCATACCCATATTGTCGAAAGCCAGCTCTGCCACAAACTTGCCCAACTGTCTGCCCTTCACTTTCTCGAACTCAACTGGAACAATCGAGAATGCGAAATCATCGTTGTTGGTAGCCACAAACTTTTCGTTGGTGTTGGTCTTTATCTCCATACCTTCTGGAAGACCGAAACCAATGCCGCTAGCCCATGAGTAAGAGGTAAGATTCTGTGCAAAAGAGTTTGACACAAAGGCCATCAAAGCCAAAACGAGTGTAAAAAATAATTTCTTCATTTTTTTGATAAGATTAAAATGTTTGTAATTTTATTGTTTTATTTCGTCCATTGGATTACCGCTGGCCGCAATATCCATAAATATTTCTACACATTTTTTCTGTGTAAAGAATATCGAACAAACATAACTATTTATCATCCAGTATCCTATCCAGATGACACAGCATCAGGCTTCCGTCAGAATTTCTAAGATGCATGCCGTTTCCGCCGCAATATCTGAAATACTTGCAATCGGCGCATTTTCCGGTTCTGGCCCATTCCCTGTCGCGGTGAGGCTTGTAGGCGTTGGTCCAGATGTCCCAGAAATCGTCCTTGTAGATGTTTCCCTGGGCATATTTGTCCCTGATGCCGGGGCAAGAGGATATGGTGCCGTCGTTCATGATGGCGCCCACCGATATTCCGGCCTGACACGCAAAGAGATGATCCCTTACGATGCCCTCGTATCTGCCAAGGAAACCCTCGCAGCTGTAGCTGATGTGATAGCCGCTGCGGCGGTTTTGCGCAATAAAGTGCATCAGCTCATGAAACTCGGCGCTGTTAAGCTGAAGGTCGGGATTGTCGCCGGCGCGTCCGTTTGGGAACGCTGTGAAAACCCTCCAGTTCCTTACGCCCACATCCCACAACTTGTCGCGGAGCTCGGTGAGTCCCTTCAGGCTGCTTGGAGTAACGCAGGTGGCCACGTCCCAGTTTACGTCCTTGGTGCGGCCCAGCAGCTTGATGGCGTTGAAGGCGCGCTGGAAACTCTCCTTGTTCTGACGCATATAGTTGTGGTCGGCCTCGTTGCCATCCAGCGATATTGTGGCGGCGCGGAGTCCGCTGCGTAGAAGTCCGTTTAGCTTCTGCTCGGTCATCAACATTCCGTTGCTTACCACGCTCCAGGGGAACTCTCGCTTGTAGAGCTCCAGACCCACTTCCTCGATGTCCTTGCGCAGGAGAGGCTCGCCGCCGGTCAATATAATAAGTGTGTGGTGATTGTCAACATGTGGGATTATGGAATCTATCACTTTCAGGAAATCCTCCTTGGGCATATCCTTGAACGCCGACTGAGGAAGGCACGAGCTTCCGCAGTGACGGCAGTTGAGATTGCACCTGAGCGTACACTCCCAAAAGAGCTGACGGAGTTTCTTCTCCTTGATCTCCTGCTTGCGGAGCTGCCGCTCAAGCTCCAATCCTATTCTCTGTTTTATCGAAAGTTCCATTAGTTGTTCTCTGTAGTTGGTTTGGGATTAAGCTTCACAGTCGCTATTGCAGTACCCTCGCCCCAATACCAGTCGCCATCGCCTCCCGTCAAATCAGAAAACTTTACATCAACAGTATCAGTTACATATCCATCACAAGAAGTAATGAGATAAGCATAATCGGGATAAGGTGATACTGAGTACAAATCCACGGTGAAAGTGCCGTCCTTGGCAGTAAGGGTGGAAGCTTTTTGGTAATAATCCAATTCGAGTTTCACCTTGGCTCCTTCCAATGGCTTATTGTCATTATCTGTAACTGAACCAGTCACCTTGTAAGATGCGCTTGGTGAGCCATAAAGACATAATTCACCGCGAATCTCTTCCTCGTCGCTATCGCCGCAGGCGTAGCCCAAAAGGGCCAGAACCATCACAAGAATTCTGGTCCACCATCTGTTCGTTTTCAGTTTCATAGTTATAAAATATTTGTGTTATGTTATTGATTCTCTGGAATTTTGTGAAGGATTGGATTGTAAGTGGTATCGCAATGGCCCGCGTACCAATGATTACCACCTTTGAAATCGAGAACGTATGTTACGGAATCCTTCTCATAACCATCACATTCAGTTACGATACAAACTTCATAATCACCTCCATTGCTACCCTCACAAGAGTAAGTTCCTGTAGAATCGGTCTTAACCGCATCCCAATTTACCCTAACCTGGGCACCTGCAATAGGAAGGCTGTCCTGATCCATGACAGTGCCGATAATCTTATAAGATGCGCTTGGGCAACCATAAAGATCAGGTCCATAAATATAAATATCCTCCTCCTCTTCTTCCTTTTCGCTGTCGCCGCAGGCGTAGCCCAAAAAGGCCAGAATCATTACCAGTATTCTGGTCCACCATTTGTTTAGTTTTTGTTTCATAGTTATTAATAAAATTTAGTTATTATTCTCTGATGCTTGGTTGTCAGCGTTTTCTGATGCCTGCTCTTTCTGCAAAACAGGGTTGTAGGTGCAGCTGCAGCTGCCCATATAGAAGTCGTCCTTCTTCTTCTTGCCCTTGAATTCGAGTTCCATCATTGTGGAATCCTTCTCATAACCATCACAGGTGGTTACAACGTAAATTTTCTTGCCACCCCAGTAATCAGATTCCTCAATCAGGTAACTGCCGTCCGATTCGCTGATACCGTTGGCTACAGCATAGCGATAGTCGTCTCTTATGGTTATTTGAGCGTTGGGAATAGGATTCTGCTCCTGGTCGGTTACAGTTCCGGTGATCTTGAAAGTGGCGTATGGCGAACCGTAGAGGTCGGCCGATGTGCAGGCTGTTACAAAGCCCAAAAGTCCGAGGAATGCTGCTAGAAACCTGGACAAAGGATTCTGAAAATTAATTTTCATGTTATTAGAATTTATGTTAGTAATATTTATTTTATGATATAACACATTACTACCACGAAACCCTATATTTTATCCGCACTTTTTTATCAAAAAAAACGTATCAGACTACAAAATTGATAGTTATGTCCTCCATCTGATGCACTATAAAATCCATATAGTCCACACGCTCGTTGTATTGGTCGTAGACCTCCAGCCTGAACCTTGCGCCAATCTTGAGGCTGAGCTCAAAATAATACTCGCCCTTCTCGTTGGTGCGCTCCGACGAGAGAACCTCTGTCTCGTGGTTCTCGCCCGAGCGGCGCAGCCTTACGGCCATATCCTCCAGTGGCTGGGCCGATCCGTCTGTTACACGGCCCATAATCCTGTAAAACTGATAATTGTTTTCCATTATTATATTGTATAATTTGTATTACATAAACCTTGTCCAGGCCCAGAGCCTCCGTTTTTTCAGGTAGCTGATGTCGCCCTCAAAAATGTACGATTCCTGCTCGAAGGGGATGCGGCTGTATGCCTTGTAGTGGTCCATACCCTTTAGGCGGTTTATCAGGTAGAAAACCCCGTACAGTATGTAGAAAAACACCAGCAGAGTCTCAAGCTGCTGACGCACGTGAATCCTCTCGTGGTTGATGAGCATTGCAAACTTGCGGCCGCCCACATCGCCCGGAGTATCACGAACCACAATGAATGGCCACAATGTAATGCCCGAGTAATGCTTGAGAATCCTACGGAACAAAAATTTAGAGACTACAATCATTTTTTTTAGTTAGTTTTAATTTTTGAAGTCGCAACTTGGCATTTTGGCACAATTTGTGTAATTATTCCAGTGGTTTTAAACTAAAGTAAATAAATATTTTTCATTTTCATTTTTCATTTTTTTTGGCGGAAGGCGATGTGATATCGTCTTCCGTTTTTTGTTTGTATGGCAGAAAAACTGAAAATGTGGTGCCGACGCCTTCCTCGCTGCTCACCGAGATGTGGCCTCCGTGCTTGTTTACAAACTCGTAGCATATAAGAAGTCCCAGACCGGTTCCGCTCTCGTTGTTGGTGCCCGATGTGCTGCAAACCTCGTCGATGTGGAAAAGCTTGCCAAGGGTGTCCTTGCTCATTCCAACTCCGTGGTCCTTTACCCTGATGATGCTGAAATCGGCATCGGAATCGAAAACCACGTCCACGGCGCTGTCGGGAAACGAAAATTTCACCGAATTGGTAACAAGGTTTCTCAATATGGTCTCCACCATGTGGATATCAGCAAAAATGGCAGCATCAGAAACCACCTGAACGTTAAGCGTAATGTTTTTTGGCTTGCAGATGGCGCAGGAATAATCGCATAGCTTAGATGCCAGATCCTGAGGGGAAAGCATCAGGGGCTCATATTTTATAGACCCGTTCTGCGACCTGGCCCAGGTGAGCAGGTTGTCGAGCAAGCGGTATACGCTGGATATGCAGCTGTTCATCATCTGTGTGAGCTCCAGATAGTGGCTGTCGTTCTTGTGGCGGGCGTCCTCGGCGTAGATGTCGGAAAGAGCCTTAAGGCTGGAGATGGGGTTCTTGAGGTCGTGGGCCACGATGGAAAGGAACTTGTCTTTGCTGGCGTTGGAGGTCCTGAGGTCGCTTATCTGCTGAGTGAAACGGCCCTGCCATTCCTTTACGGCCTCTGATGTGGGAGTTACCTCGAACCTGTACCTTATTATAATATCCGAATCAAGGATCACCAGGAACACGTAGGCTATGAAATACTTTATCCAGGTGCCAGATTGCTGATACGTCTCGGCCGCCACGTTTATCAGCAGTATCAGCACGTATATTGAATAGAGTATCAGGACTCGGAAAGAATGTTTGTCGCCCTTGCGGTAGGATTGCAGTATCAGCCTGAAACAATAGACCTGAAGCAGCAGATTTACACCGTAGAACAGCAGGCGCGACCAATAGAGCATCATACCGTGGCCGAAGAGGCAGAGCATGTATACCGCCGCTATAACGCCCAGCATGGTCCAGACAAAGGGCCAGTTGTGCTGGCGGAATTTGGCCATGGATGCGTAGAAAAACTGCACCGACACAACGAAAATGATGATGAACAGGAATCCTATGCGGAAATTGGCCCCCGCGCCTATGTGGTCGCACATGAAGGGATAGAATATCGATGTGCGGCTGGCGAAAAGTAGCATGTACGCCATGGCGAAATGGGCAAAGAATCCCACCAGGTGCGATGTCTTCCGGCTGGTGGTGGCATACATGATGATGTGCAGCAGCGCTAGAAGAATGGCACCTCCAGATACCAGAAGAGATACTATCTGAGATTCGGTAAGGAACATTCGATGCAAATTTATCTTGCAAAAATAATAAATCCCGGATATTAGCAAAACAAAATGCAAGATTTTTTTAAAAAGGTTAGAAATTGTAATGTCTACAATTAAAAAACGTTAATTTCAGTGAAAAATATTTTAAACATTTGCCAACATAATTAAGTATAATTATTTTTGCGAAGATAAAAAAACACAAAAATTATGAACCAGGTAGTAGACATAAAAGAACTTAACGAGAAAATCAACAGGGAAAGCCAGTTTGTCGACATGGTTAACATGGAGATGGGCAAGGTAATCATTGGTCAGAAACAGCTTACCGAGGGCCTTCTGATAGGTCTCCTCAGCAACGGCCACGTATTGCTGGAGGGCGTTCCGGGTCTTGCGAAGACATTGGCAATCAAGACATTGTCGCAGATTATACAATCCAAGTTCAACCGTATTCAGTTTACACCAGATCTGTTGCCTGCCGACCTTCTGGGCACCATGATCTACTCGCAGAAAAACGAGGAGTTTGTAGTAAAGAAAGGTCCTGTGTTTGCCAACTTCATCCTGGCAGACGAGATCAACCGAAGCCCTGCCAAGGTGCAGTCGGCGCTGCTGGAGGCTATGCAGGAGCATCAGGTAACCATCGGCGAGGAGACTTTCAAGCTGGACGACCCATTCCTCGTACTTGCCACACAAAACCCTGTGGAGCAGGAAGGTACATATCCATTGCCTGAGGCTCAGGTAGACCGTTTCATGCTGAAGATAATCGTAAACTATCCCAAGAAGGAGGAGGAGAAGCTTATCATCCGCCAGAACATCACCGGCGAGTTCCCAAAGCCAAACCAGATACTGAAGGCCGAGGACATCATCCGCGCCCGCGAGATTGTAAGGGAGGTATACATCGACGAGAAGATAGAGCAGTACATCGTAGACATAGTATCAGCCACCAGAAACCCCGAGGACTACGGCCTCAGCAAGTTTAAGGAGCTGATAAACTACGGCGGATCGCCCCGTGCCGGCATCTCGCTTGCCAAGGCCGCCAAGGCTTACGCATTCCT
>JAKSLV010000107.1 GCA_024401025.1 Bacteroidales bacterium | reverse complement strand
TAGTGACTATTATTTGAAATAAAAAATATTTTGAGGAAAAAATTTCATTAAATTTATTTTTCGCCTCTCCCGCATGATAAGAAATCCATTTTTTTGCCGCAGTATAAAAAAATATTTCTACATTTGTAATTAAATTAAAAACGCAGATTATGATAACCAAGAGTGTGGATGCCATTGTGATAGTATTGGTATTGATGATGGCATCAGTAACCGCATATTCGCAGAAAACCGATTTTATGACTCCTGACTTCAACTCCGCCCACTCATGGCAGCAGGAGCGCGATAATTTCATAGATTGTAACGATCCTAGTTATACTATGGATACCTCTACAAATTATGGTACTGATATTGTCTTCAAAAGAATTTCGGGTCTGTATCCGGAGACAAGCACCACACATTGGAATTTCGAGGTTATGTGTGGCTACGACAATAGTTCGGTTAATAATTTTCAGATTTTTTTGATAGCTAACGGGAATGACCCATACGCAGAGGGTTTCAAGGGATATGCTTTGGGTACGGGTTTCAAACCTAATTACAAGGCTGTCAGTCTTGTCTATTACGAAGATGGACATACTAAGGTTTTGTGGACGGGTAATGAAGATGTCAAGAAGAATCAATATCTGAAATTGAATGTTAAATTATCCAATAATGGAGTGTGGTATTTATGGGATGTGCCTATTTATTCCGAAGATAAATTTAAGTTTTTTGATGCAAGTTATATTCTCTCTTCTTTTACATTTACGAAGACAGGAGCTCAGAAATTTGCCTTCAGATTTAATGATTTTTATCAGGACAATGATGCTCAATGGCATCCATCTCATCTCGATTCCGCCGCAATCATCTCCCGAAACGTAATCAGGATTTTCAACAACGCGCGCCTGAACGCATCTACGGCAGAGAACAGGAACAATTATTCCCTTAACGGGAAACATCCGCAAAAGGTGGATTACAGGTTTTATTACACCGACCTCTATTTTGCCGATGGCTGCCTGTTGTCGGGTGCGGAGCTTAAGCTTGTGGCCGCCGACCTCAGGGATTTTGCAGGCATGGATGTGGAGCCATTCTCTCAGACATTCTATCAGGCCGGCCGCGAGGATGTGGTAATCAACGAGATAATGGTGGACCTCAGCCCCGCGCCCTTTGCCCTTCCCAAAAACAAATACGTGGAGCTGCTAAACACCTCGGGGCGCAGCCTCAGGCTCGATGGCTACACATTCAGCATCGGCGATCTGGAATACCAGCTGCCCGACATCGTTTTCCCTCCCGAGGATTTCCTGATACTCTGCTCCAACGACACCGTCTTTGCCAGATACGGAAAATGCGCCGGCATATTGCAGGAGAGCAGGCTCACGGTCTCCGACAAGGTCCTGATGCTGCGCAACAAGATAGCGGGCCTTGTGGATTCGGTGGCGTATTCGCAGAAACTCTACAACGACCCCATGCGACAGGACGGCGGATACTCCATGGAGCGCCGCGACCCTCTCAACAGCTGCTCCGGCAATGCCAACTGGCACGCCTCCACCGACCTCTCTGGCGGCACTCCGGGCAGGCAAAATTCGCAGTATCAGGTATATGTGGATACTTCCATCCCCGAGGTGATGCAGTGCGTTGCCATCAGCCCCGGAAAGTTCAGGGTGGAATTCTCCGAGCCCGTGGCGGAGGCGCGTTTCTCGCTGAACGGCATTGCCCCCAACGAGGTCTCCATAAGCGGCGGCAGCGCCCTCGTAACCTTCCCTAAACCCATGCGCCGCGGTATCAACGAGCTCTCGGCCTCCGCCACCGACCTCTGCCGCACCGTTGGCCCCGTATGCGCCATCAGCCTGGAATACACGCCATTTGCCGTGGAGAGCCTCCACGCCATAAGCCCCTATCAGCTCATAATCACCTTCAGCGGCGATGTGGGCGATGTGTCCACCGAAAACTTTATCCTCTCCGATGGTCAGATGCCTTTCCTCTGCGAATACACCAGCGACGGCAGGCGCAATCTGATGCTCTCCTTTGCCGACGATTTCATGAGTGACAGGAAATATTCGCTCAGCATCAGCCACCTCTGCAATGCCATGGGCGAGTGTATCGATGGCCAGAGCATCAGCTTCCGCCACCACGCCCTGCAGCCCGGCGATCTGCTGATAAACGAGCTGATGTATTACCCCAACGTGGGCGAAAAACGCTATGTGGAAATCTACAACAACAGCGGCGGCGATGTTTTCCTCTACGGCCTGATGCTGCGCCACCACAGCGCCGCACTGGATGTACATAGGGAGGCCATGGTGCAGAGCCACGGCATTTTGCCCGATGGCGGATACGCCGTAGTGGCCGCCGACACCGCTTCGGTAGCCAGTGTTTATGGGGCTGATGCTGACAAAATGGCGCATTGCCCCGGCCTGCCCGCGCTAAACACCGGCAAGGGCTACGTGGTGCTGCTATCGGCCGCAGGACAGCAGCTCGACAGCGTGTATTACGAGAAATCCATGCACAGCAGCATACTCCAGAGCGTGCGCGGAGTGGCTCTGGAGAGGGTTAGCCCTGATGCTGCCTCCATGGATTCCGAAAGCTGGCAGTCGGCGCAGGCGGAATTCAACTACGCCACACCGGGACGCCGCAACTCGGTGGCCGTGGATTACGGCTATGAGGGTGAGCATCAGGACCCTGAAGACGGGCAGGGTGGGGAAGAGGTGGTGATGGAGAACCAGCTTGTGGCCCCCGGCAACATGGACCGCGCGCTCTGCATAGCCCTAAATTTTGCGCGCAGGGATGTGTGCGTATCGGCCTCGGTATACGACGACAACGGCCGCCCAATGCGCAATCTGGCCACGCAGGAGATGACGTACAAGGGCTACAGGCTGCTCTGGGACGGCATCAGCGACCACGGGTCTATCTGCAGGGTGGGCATATACGTGGTGGTGATTAAGGCATGGGATCCCACGGGCTGGTCAAAAACATACAAGCTGCCGTGCGTGGTGGGCACTGGAAGGTAGATTTTTTTTTGCAGTTGATGATTTCTTTGATTACCTTTGCGACATCTAAAAAAATCCATATTATATTCAGTTTACTAAAATTATGAAGAAAAGTTTCTTATTTGCCGCATCTGTGGCTGCCATGATGGCCATGGCTGGCTGCGGAAGCGCTCCCAAGGCCGACGCCGACAGCGCAGCCGAACAGAAAACAGAGGCATCAGCACTGGAATTTGCCCGCACCATGGGCATTGGCTGGAACCTCGGCAACAACATGGACGCCTACTTGGACGGCGTGGCCAACGAGACATGCTGGCACGACCAGCCCGCCACCCAGGCCACTTTCGATAGGATTAAGAGCATAGGATTCCACAGCGTGCGCATACCGATTACATGGATGGGACACATTGGCGCAGCCCCCGACTACAAGATAGACGGCGTATGGATGGACCGCGTGGCCGAGCTTGTGGAAATGGCCCAAAAGGCAGGCCTTATAGCGCTAATAAACATCCACCACGACGGTTTCGGCGATCAGAAGAATCCCGAGCTTAAGAAGCACCACTGGCTGGATGTGGTGGCCGCATCCAAGGACAGCACCGTAAACGCCAATACAGAGGCCAAGCTGGCTGCCGTGTGGGGTCAGATAGCCGCCAGATTCAAGGACACACCGGCCGACTGTCTGGTGTTCGAGACCTTGAACGAGATTCAGGACGGCAACTGGGGCAACGGCTCCAACACCACCGACGGCGGCGCCCAGTACGCAACCCTCAACCACTGGAACCAGGTGGCCGTAGACGCCATACGCGCAGCCGGCGGACAGAACGCCAAGCGCTACATAGGCATACCGGGCTATGTTACCAGTCCGCACCTTACCATCGATCATCTCCAGATGCCTAAGGACGAGGCCAAGGACAGGATAATGGTGGCCGTACACAGCTACGATCCATGGGACTACGCCGGATCGGCCAAGTATAGCGAGTGGGGACACACCGGCAAGGACGTGGCTCCCGGCGCCGACGAGAACACCTACACCGGAATGCTGGACGCCCTCTGCAACAAGTACATAAAGAACGGAATCCCCGTATATCTGGGCGAGTTTGGCGCCGTAAACCGTGCCGACGATCATGCCGAGGCTTTCCGCAAATATTATCTCGAATACGTTGTTAAGGCCATGAGCGACCGCAACATTGCCGCCTTCTACTGGGACAACGGCTATGCCCTCGGCGTGGGCGACGAGTCGTTCGGCCTCTTCAACCACCAGACCGGCGAATACTTTGGCGATGGCGAGGAGGTGGGCCGCCTGATGGTGAAGGCATACGACACCAAGGACAGCTCCTACACTCTCCAGAGCATCTACAACCGCGCCCCCGCAGCCAAGTAGGGCCTGCGCGTGTTTAAAAATAAAAAAGCGACCGTAAGGTCGCTTTTTTTGTTAGAATGCGGTTTTGAATCCTATTCCGAAATATGTGTTCCCTTGGATGTTGTGGGCGGCGTAGAGGGTAAGCACGCGGTCGTAATAGGTTACGAGGTCCAGGCCCAGGCCCGCAGCGCCCAGCATCACGTCGTTCATGGTGTTCAGGTTTTCCTTGTCGAGGTTTTTGCCTGATACGTAGCCTCCGTTTACGAAGGCGTTCATGTATATGGCGTAGTGTATCTTGTTGAACCTGGGCATGTTCAGCCTCTTGATGTGCCAGATGTGTGGCTTCACTATCTCCCATTTGTATGATGTGTTCAGGTACATCATGTTGCGTCCGGCTATGTAGTTGTGCTCGTATCCCTTCAGGATGTTTGGCTTGTAGCCGATGGCCTCCATTTGGCAAAACGGCATTCCCTTGCTGCTGAGCGATGCGTATATCTGCGTGGCGAAATACAGCCTGTTGGATATCTGGCAGTATTTCCTGAAATCTATGTCGGCCTTGGTGATGTTTAGGCTGTTGCCGAAAAATCCCTTCTGATGCAGGAAAATCGATGTAAACGATCCCGTGAGCGGATAGTAGTTGGAGTTTCGGTTGTCGAGCCTGAACTCGTATTTCAGCAAAACGCCCTCCAGCCTTGTGCGTCCCTCGCCCAGGAAATCGGGATTCACGATGGCCACCGAGTCGCATACGTGTATGTTCAGGTATCCCAGGCTTATGTTGTTGATAAGGTTGGTTTTTGGGCGGTAGGTGTATGTTATCTCATGGTTATAGTCGCGGATGGCGGTTTTTATGCCGTCGAATTCCTGATACAGGCTCTTGTTTTCCGACTCGGTTATTATCAGCGATTTCTGGCGGCTTGTGGATAGGGCCAGCGACATCATGTGGTGCCTTTTCTTATCTAGGCCAATGTTCTGATATCCAATCTGTATGTAGTTGTTGAATCCGAACCTGGTGTTTATGTACACGGCTTCCCTGCGTCCCCTGAAGTTGTATTTCTTCAGGCCGGCGCAGTAGTCTATCTTCGAAAGGTCGGGGTCGGACAGCCAGTCGTTCAGGTTGCCGTTATGAGGCGTTATGTTGGCGCTTGGCCACAGATACCAGCGCTCCTCCACCGCAATATCCAGGTCAAGTATGGTGGTATCCAGCTCGTTGCGGTTTGGCGTTATGGTCACATAGTGGAATAGCGAGGTTTTCAGCAGGTTGTTGGTGCTTTTCTCCAGCATCAGGGGTAGGCTGTTGGCTGATACTGTGTCTCCTGTAAGAGCCTCCATCTCGCACAGAATTATGTTGGGCTTGGTTTTTCTGTTGCCCGAGATGCTGATGCCGCCTATGTGGTATGTCTGCGCATCGGCTGATACACAGATTAATACAAGCGCTATTAAGGTTGCTATTTTTACAGTAAAATTAGTCCGCATTAGTTCTTATTTTGGGTTTAATTTGTAATTGTCGGAATTTGCGCAAAGTTAAATCAAAAAATCCAAACAAAAAAATCCCCGGCGAAATCACTTCGTCGGGGAAATACTAATATCAATTCAATTATGAAAAAGAGGTATTCTTATTATTTATCGAGCAACTCCACGCTGCGCTTTACGAACTTGGTGAGGTCCTCGCCGCGGAGCATGTTGTTGGCCAAGAGAGCGAGGTCGATGAGCTGCTTTACGAGCTTGTTGTCGGCTGCGAACTTCTCGAATACGGCCTTGCGCTTGCCATCAAGCTCAGAGATCTTCTTCTGAAGCTCCTCTTTCTTGTTTTTCTCCTCGGTAGAGATTTCCTCGTCCTTCTTGTCCTTGGTGAGGGTGTTGAGGGCCTCGAGGTCTTTCTTTACTGGAGCAACCTCGTCCTCTATGGCGTCGATCTCTGATGAAGTATCAGACCAAGCCTTCTCCACGAGCTGCTTTACTACTGGGTGGCTCTCGTTGATTACGAGTGTCAGGTTGTCAGGCAGGTTGTTGTAGAAGCTGGCCTCAGGACCGCCCATCTTGCCCATATCCTTCATACGGCGCATAAACTCGCTCTGGGTAATCATTACAGGCATTGCGTCCTCGCCGAGTGAGTCGAGCTCTATGGTGAAGTTCTTGTTGCCGCCCTTTGGAGTCTGCGACTGGAACATTGATGATATGTCGTTCTTCTCCTCGTCGTTGAACTTCGATGTAGGAGCGTCGCTCTTGCGGATAAGCTTGTCGAGTGTATCAGAATCCACACGCATAAATCTGATTCCCTGGTTTTTCTGCTCGGCCTGGTTCACGAAGTGAGAGTCGAAGGCTGAATCGAGTACCAAAACGTCGTAACCCTTGGCCTTGGCAGCCTCTATGAATGAGTACTGCTCGTCCTTGTTGGAGGCGTAGAGGGCGATTATGGTGTTGTCCTTGTCGGTCTGGTTGTCCTTGATGATGTTCTTGTACTCCTCGAGTGTGAAGAACTTGCCGTCCACGTTCTTGTAGAGGAAGAAATCCTTGGCCGAGTCGTAGAACTTCTCATTGGTGAGCATTCCGTACTGGATAAAGAGCTTGAGGTCTTCCCACTTGCTCTCGAGCTCGTCGCGCTTGTTCTTGAAGATGTCGGTGAGCTTGGCTGCCACCTTCTTTGTGATGTGGTCGCTTATCTTCTTTACGTTGCTGTCGCTCTGGAGGTAGCTTCTTGATACATTCAATGGAATGTCTGGCGAATCCAAAACGCCGTGGAGCAATGTGAGGAACTCAGGAACAATGCCCTCCACGCTGTCGGTAACGAATACCTGGTTGCAGTAGAGCTGGATCTTGTTTTTCTGAATCTCGAGATTTGTGCGGATTTTTGGGAAGTAGAGTACGCCGGTAAGGTTGAATGGGTAATCTACGTTGAGGTGGATGTTGAACAATGGATCCTCGAACGAGCCTGGGTAGAGCTTCTTGTAGAAAGCCTTGTAGTCCTCGTCCTTGAGCTCCGAAGGTTTCTTCATCCAGAGTGGGTCGCTGTCGTTTACGATCTTGTCCTTGCCGGTCTCCACGTACTTGTCGTCTTTCCACTCCTTCTCCTTGCCGAATCCGATAGGCACTGGCAGGAACATACAGTATTTCTTGAGGAGCTCCTCAATCTTGCTGTCCTCGAGGTACTCGGCGCTGTCGCCGTCCACGTGGAGGATGATGTCGGTACCGCGGCCTTCCTTCTCGGTCTCCTCCATTGTGTACTCAGGAGAGCCGTCGCAGCTCCACTTTACGGCCTTTGCGCCTTCCTTCCAGCTCTTTGTGATGATGTCGACCTTCTCCGACACCATGAATGCTGAATAGAAGCCGAGACCGAAGTGTCCGATGATTGCGTCGATAGAATCCTTGTACTTCTCGAGGAAGTCGCCGGCTGATGAGAATGCTATCTGGTTGATATACTTGTCCACTTCCTCTGATGTCATACCGATACCGCGGTCAGAGATAGTGATTGTCTTTTCGTCCTTGTTGACGGCAACTCTTACTGTGAGGTCGCCGAGCTCTTCCTTGAGCTCGCCCTTGCGGGCAAGGGCCTTTACCTTTGTGGTGGCGTCTACTGCGTTAGACACCAACTCTCTTAAAAATATCTCCTGCTCAGAGTAGAGGAACTTCTTGATTACCGGGAAAATGTTCTCACTGGTAAC
>JAKSLV010000106.1 GCA_024401025.1 Bacteroidales bacterium | reverse complement strand
TTCACCGACATCACCGACCAGAGCGCCGACAAGGGAACCGGCCTCGAGAAAATGGCGGAATATCTCGGCCTGAAAATCGAGGAGACAATGTCGTTTGGCGACGGCGGCAACGACATCCCAATCATCAAGCGCGCCGGCATTGGCGTGGTAATGGGCAACGCCACCGACGAGGTGAAGCAATTCGCTGACTACGTGACAACATCAGTAGATGAAGACGGAGTTTTCAACGCGCTCAGGCACTTCAATGTAATATAAAATATGAAAATCCTTCTCGACGAATTCGACAGCAGGCGTATGGAGCGGCTCGCCTCCACCATTGAAACCAATTCGGCAATGGCTGAGGCTTTGTCGCTGTATGTGAACACCAACCCCAAGTACGTCACCATCAAGCAGATACAGGAATTTGTGGACGAATACGAGATGCCCGCCGAAATGGCCTATTCAATGATACTATCAACGGCGCTCGGCTTCGATATCCACAAAAACAACGTGCATCAGGAGCTGTATCAGGATTACATTCTGCCAGCCATCAATCCCCTGCGGAAAGAGGATTTCTACAATTTCCCAAGCATCAGAAACCTCAGAATCTCCGGCAGGAAGATTGGGAGTATGGAGCTGACCCTGAGACAAATCGAAGCCTGCGAAGCCCTATATTACGACGACTGCCACACCACAAGCGAATTCCGCGAGTTCCAGAAAATCGGCTTCTTTATGGAGCCATTGGAATATCCAGCGATATCAGAAAACGGCAAAATAGTGGCCGCGCTGGATCCGCTCACCATATCCACAACCCAGACCGCCATCGAAAACGCCCACGGAAGAGTCCTGATGCTGGGGCTCGGAATAGGATTCCTGGCCGCAGAGTCAGCTACAAAAAAATCCGTGGAAAAAATTACCATTTTGGAGAAATCCTGTGACCTAATCGAGATTTTCAAATCCGAAATACTACCCCAGATTAATGGCGCACACAAAATAGAAATCATAAACGCCGACCCTCTCTGCTATGTAGAAAAGGCGGCCTCTCCCCTGCCCTACGATTATATTTTCTCTGATACTGACGATTTAAGGACCTTCCTGAAGCTGCGGAACTTGGGCTGTGAGTTTTCACGCGAGAAAAAGCTGATATCGGAACTCCGCAAAACAGTTTTCGAGCAGTTATATAGGATTTTCAAAAACCCTACCGAGGGCGGAAAAGAAATAAAAACCTACCGTGAAGTAGCTGATATGCTGAGTGATAAGGAACTCCGAGAAGTAAAGGTGAAAATGTGAAAAAAAGAGATACTTCAAGGCTTTCACATCCGCTACTTGTCCTGTACAGTAATTTATCAGTACATTGGTATCAACATAAATATTGAACAAACTTTGACTTCCCATTATTACTAAAACTGCAAATTAGGGAAATTAACTTGTTCTTCTTTAGTAACCTTTTCAATATTATTGACGATGTAATATTGACGAACTAAATCATAAAAATCGATTTTTGACATCTCTGAGCGAGCAAGTATTAAGTTGAACAACTCAGTTTCAAATAGTTTCTGTTCCATAATTCGGTATTTTAATGAGATAAAACTACTTTGCCATCCACAAAAAGTGGGGCAAATTTTTTTAATTCTTCCGGAGTGAGAAGATCAAGATTTCGGTTTATGAAATCTTGACGACCTTCACGATAAAGCTCCTTCAAGGTCTTTCCATCCTTCTTAAGAAGGAATTCCAGAAGTCGCTTGCGGTCCTCCATTACAAGTTTATATCTTTCTTTTGATATGGACATAGTCAAATATTTTTAATTCATCGCAAATATACCAATAATTTCGAAATGTTATAAAAAAAATGCAATAAATTTGCATAAACAAAAAATAAACATTCTATGAATCACGGAAAAATTAAATGCGAGGCCTTGAAGGCTATCCGCAAGAAAATCGCAATGGAAAACGGCATCGATTACGAACCTGTTTTCTGCAACTATCAGGGAACCTGCTCTGGCACCTGCCCAATGTGCGAGAAGGAGTTGGAATAACGACGACACCGACAATTTGATGACGGTGGGCCTGGTGGTGCCTGTAAAAAAAGGAAAAAAGACAAGAAAAATAAAAATAAATAAAACTATCGGAAGCGGCTGGTTTGCAGTCGCTTCCGATAGTTTTTTATTCAGGAACCTCTTCCCAGTTTTCTATGTAATACGAGGTGAGGGATTTGTAGTCGGGAGCGGAAGTTCCGTCGGGGGCTGGTGTGGCCTTGCTGTTCTGGATCTGGAAGATCTCGAAGTGCTCTTTGTTGGAGTCGTCGAGGGTCATTTTTACAACAACGCCCTTGCTGATGCCAACGTCCTGACGGTCGGCTGTGGTGCGGGTTACGAGGCTGAGGTCCTTATCGTTGAGCAGTACGCCGGTGGCGAAAATGCAGCCTCCCTCGGCTGGGTCGAATTCGGCAGCGAGAATCTCTTCCTTGCCGTCGCCATCGATATCCTCGTAATGGAAATAGTTGAATCCTAAGGATTTGAGCCTCTCGTTGATTGAGGTTTCGTTTTTGGAGGCAGCATCAGGATTCTGCTCCGATTTTGTGGCTGAGGCTTGGGTTTCTGATGCGGCATCAGAAGACTGATTTCCCTTCTGGCCACCACAGGCGCAAAGCAGCAGCGAGGCTGCAAGTATCAATGATTTTTTCATAAGGGTGTTTGTTTTGATTTTCAATGCGCAAAGGTAATTTTTTTTGCGAATTTCAAAAAATTTTTGCTAAATTTACCAGCAGATAAAAAACCAAAAAATTCGGAAAATATGAATAATCTATCTACCTACGAGAAACAGCAGTTTGACGCGATTTTGGAATGGCAGCTTGAGGAGCCGGGTATTGTAACTCAGACAGTTGGGGCAATGTTTAAGCCCGTGAGCTGGCTGGTGGGAAAGGTAATTCCCGAATCGGCCATCGAGAAGGCTCTCAGCGGTCTGGATGCCGCCGCCGAGTGGCTGGCCGACAAGCAGGACATTCTGCGCGACGGCGGTGTGGCCGAAGTATCAGAACTAAGATACAAAAGCCTGGAACTCAGCGACCTGATAGCCAACAACGTCCACAACTGGGCCAATGCCGCGGCAGGCGCCGAGGGCGGTGCCGCCGGTGCGCTTGGATTGCCCGGTATGATTGCCGACCTGCCCACACTCATAACTATGGGATTGCGTGTAATTCACAAGATAGCAGCGTGTTACGGATACGTATGCGAGACCGACGACGACAAGAAAGTGGTTTTCGCTATAATGTCGGCGGCGGGCGCCAACAGCATCGAGGAGAAGACCGAGGCCATAAAAACCATAAAGATGATGGGCGACAGCAACTGGAAGCAGATGGCCAACAATTCGGCAGTGAAGGCCATAGGAATGGACGCCACGGTAATTGTGGTGAAGGCCCTGGCCAAGCAGCTTACCAAAAACCTGAGCGAGCGCAAGGCTTTCCAGGCAATTCCAGTACTCGGCATCGGCGTGGGCGCCGCTATGAACGTTCAGTTTATCAACGATATAGCCTGGGCCGCCCGCCGCACGTATCAGCAAAGATGGCTGGAGGATAATGGGAAAATTAACCTTGGATAACCCCTATAGACGCACTAAAGAATTTAAACAAGAAAACAAGCACTAAATCACATTTCCATTACTTGGAGTGCTTGGAAAACTGTCAAAAAACCAGTTTTGACAGAAAACGCCTAACGCCAGAAAACAAAACGCCAAAAAACACCGTTTAAATGGTTTTCTATGTTTTGTTTTTTAGCGTTAAGCGTTTTTTCGGTTATGTTAATAACCGGTTTTCTGCGCTGAAAATCAGAATAAAAGATATTAAAGCGCGTTTTCTTGTTTAAAATTTCTCATTTAATTTCAAGGCAATACATTTGGTTGCCGCGGCTGCCGATGAAGACAAGATTTTGACTCACCAATGGCGAGCTCTCGAAATTAGTGCCTATGAGTTTCTTGCAGACAAGGTTGCCGCTGATGCCGTCGAAGAGGTACACATATCCGTGAGTATCAGCGGTAAAGACATATTCGGTTTCGTTGGGTCCCATAAGGGAAACCGGCGACGACCACGAATAGCAATCGAGCTTTTTCTCGTAGACGAGCTTGCCGGTATTTCGGTTGATGGCTATGAAATGTCCGCTCTGAGTGCCGGCGGCGTTGTCGACACGGTTTACGAAAAGCAGGTGGCTGCAGTTGCCTCTGCCAAGCAATGGAGTGGCGTAGAATCCGCCGTCGAAGTGGGTGCCGTCGCTCACTACCTGATTGAGCATCATCTCGTAGTTCCAGATCTCCTTGCCGTTCAACCCGTTGAGTTTCACTATTCTGGCGGCGCCGTGGCCGTGCTGCTTGTCTACCTCTGATGCTGCATATATATAAGGTACTCCGTCAACCTCCTCGATAACTATTGAGGCATCGCTGTCGTCGACGTTGAAATAGTGCCAAACTGGGTTCAATGTATTGAGGTTCACGCATATAACGTTGCCGTTGTTGTCGCAGAAATAGCCGTAGTTTTTGTAGGTGGCCATCGACGACTCCACGCCCGGAGTTGAGCTGGCGCCCTGAACGCGGTAACGCATCTTGGAATGGAGTTTGAATTTGTCATAATCTGAATAAAACTTGTATAAAATTCCATTTTCACCGAGACAGAACACGAAATCGCCAACGCGCACAGGCGAGCTGTCGAAGGCGTTCCAAGAACGGTAGGCATCAGCATCGTAAGGAAAATGCTCTACTTTTCCGCCGTTGAGAAGGTCTATCGAAATAAGTCCAAAAGGCTGATTGTGAGGCACTCCGTGACCTGCGTAAATGCGCCCTTTAACGGCAGGATCCACCATTATTGTGCCCTTTATGGGATTGCCGGCATCAATAGGCTTGCGGGTTTGATAACCGTCGAAATAGTCGAGAAAATAAATCTTGCCGCACAGCGAACCGAAAATAATCTCAAGTTGACAGAAATCTTTATGCAACACATATTCGTCGGGCCATTCTACGCAAATTGGCTGTCCGGTCCAGCCGGTTCCTCCGCCCCAAGTACCTAAGTTTGTGGTTTTTAGGTCCATATCAGTAGTAAACTGCCATTCGATTTCTATGTCGGATGGAACGGAATCGAGATGGCCGCCAAAACGTGCGTCGCGCTTGTTGCCGCCTCTGAAAGTATATTCGCTGTTGAGCCACCATTGCTCGGTTTCGAAGTTTACATAAGCTGATACTGAGGTATCTACGTTGAACACCTGCCAATCGAGATGGTATTGTGCCGATGGCAGAATGGTGTCGGGAAAGGGTTTGTCGTATGGATTTTCTTGGGGAAGCACCTCAGTAGATTTAGGGTCAGCTGACCCTGAGACACTGGGATGACCGCCATTGCCACAGCCGCACAGAAGCGCTATAAGTGAAATTATTACGTATTTGTTCATATTAGATGGTGATTTGCGAAGGTGAATAAGTGTTTTGTATGAAACCGGAGGCAAATATAATACGTGCTAATCGTAAATACAAAAATATACAAAAAATATTCAAGGTTTTTAACGATTAATTAATAAATAAAACTTAATTTTGCAGTGAAAATAAATATAATAAATCACACAAACCGCTATAAACCCAAAATAGAATTATGGCAAACAGTTTAAAAATCGAAAATTTGGATCAGGTGGTAGTGAGATTCTCAGGAGACTCTGGCGACGGTATGCAGCTGGCCGGAAACATCTTCTCAACAATCTCTGCCACAGTAGGTAACAGCATCAGTACATTCCCTGACTACCCAGCCGACATCCGTGCTCCACAGGGCTCGCTCACAGGCGTTTCGGGTTTCCAGGTACACATTGGCGCAGGCAAGGTTTACACCCCAGGCGACCTCTGTGACGTACTCGTAGCAATGAACGCGGCAGCGCTCAAGACTCAGTATAAATATGCAAAGCCTAATGCAACCATCATCATCGATACCGACAGCTTCAAGAAGGCCGACCTCGACAAGGCCGCTTTCGCTACTGAGGACTACCTCGGCGAGATGAACATCGATCCAGACCGCGTTATCCAGTGTCCTCTCTCTACAATGGTGAAGGACTGCCTCCAGGATTCTGGTATGGACAACAAGGCCATCCTGAAGTGCCGCAATATGTTTGCCCTCGGTTTGGTTTGCTGGTTGTTTGACCGTGACCTCGAGATCGCATTCAACTTCCTCAAGGAGAAGTTCGCCAAGAAGCCAGGCGTTGCCGAGGCTAATATTAAGGTGATCCAGGCTGGTTACGACTACGGTCACAACACTCACAGCTCTGCTATGAATGTTTACAGAATCGAATCCAAGGAGAAGGTGAAGGGCCGCTATATGGACATCACCGGAAACAAGGCCACAGCATACGGTATGATAGCCGCCGCTGAGAAGGCCGGTCTCCGTCTCTACCTCGGTTCTTATCCTATCACCCCTGCTACCGACGTTCTCCACGAGCTCTCTAAGCACAAGTCGCTCGGCGTAACAACCGTACAGTGCGAGGACGAGATTGCAGGCTGCGCATCAGCTCTCGGTGCATCTTTCGCCGGTGCTTTGGCCGCTACTTCTACATCAGGCCCTGGTATCTGCTTGAAGTCTGAGGCTATGAACCTCGCCGTAATTATGGAGCTTCCTTTGGTGGTTCTCGACGTTCAGCGCGGTGGTCCAGCCACAGGTCTTCCTACCAAGAGTGAGCAGACCGACCTCCTCCAGGCTCTCTACGGCCGCAACGGTGAGTCTCCAATGCCTGTAATCGCAGCATTGAGCCCAACCGACTGTTTCGACGCCGCCTACGACGCCTGCAAGATTGCCCTCGAGCATATGACTCCAGTAATCCTGCTTACTGATGCTTACCTCGGAAACGGTTCGGGCGCTTTCAAGTTGCCTAACCTTGCTGAGTACCCAGCAATCAATCCTCCATACGTACCTGAGGACCTCCTCGGCAAGTGGACTCCATATATGAGAAACGAGGAAGGCTCACGCTACTGGGCAGTTCCTGGCCGCAAGGGCTTCACACACATCCTCGGCGGTCTCGAGAAGGACGACAAGACCGGCGCTATCTCTACAAATCCTGAGAACCACGACCTTATGACCCGCAAGCGTCAGGAGAAGATCGAGAAGATCGCAGTTCCAGACGTAGTAGTAGAGGGCGACAAGGACGACGCTGACCTCCTCATCGTAGGTTTCGGCTCTACATACGGACACCTCCACGCCGCTATGGACGATATGCGCGCTGCCGGCAAGAAGGTTGCCCTCGCTCAGTTCAAGTACATCAACCCACTTCCAAAGAACACCGCAGAGGTTATGAAGAAGTACAAGAAGGTAGTTGTAGCAGAGCAGAATATGGGTCAGTTCGCCGGTTACCTCCGTATGAAGGTGGATGGCTTTGTACTTTACCAGTACAACGAGGTAAAGGGTCAGCCATTCGTAGTAAGCGAGCTGGTTGCTTCTTTCAACGAAATTCTTGCGAAATAAGCATTTTTGATTTTTAATTTTCGATTTTTGATTTCAATATTTGAAGTCAATTAATCGGGAAGAAAAATGCATTTTTGATTTTTAATTTTCGATTTTTGATTTCAATAATTGAAGTCAATTAATCGGGAAGAAATGAATTAATTAATATTTTTTGATTTGAGGTTTTTGAATTGAACTACAGTAATTATAGCGCAATCAAAAATCAAAAATCAAAAATCAAAAAATGAAACAAATGACCACATATACACAGAACGATTTCAAGAAAGGACAGCCAAGATGGTGTCCTGGTTGTGGTGACCACTTCTTCCTGGCCTCATTGCAGAAGGCAATGGCAGAGATTGGTGTGGCTCCAGAGAATGTAGCAGTAATTTCAGGTATCGGCTGTTCATCACGTTTGCCACACTATATGGCTACCTACGGTATGAATACCATCCACGGCCGTGCCGCTGCCATCGCTACAGGCTGCAAGGTTAGCAATCCTGACCTCTCTGTATGGCAGGTATCAGGCGACGGCGACGGTCTCGCCATCGGTGGTAACCACTTCATCCACGCCAACCGTCGTAACATCGACCTCAA
>JAKSLV010000105.1 GCA_024401025.1 Bacteroidales bacterium | reverse complement strand
AGTGGTTCGACGGCTTTCTTGAGGGCGGCATCGGCCTCTGCTGCATCGAGGCGGCCCGCATCATATTGGAAAACAAGGTTCTGGAATACGTAGAGCTAGATTTCGACGAGGAGCCCGACCTCCACGATCCCGAATATTACGACTACATCAACAATATCCGAAAGCAGTATTTCTGCATTTTCAGAAATGGTGATTTGTCCATCGGCGACAAACTCAATGCAATCCACGGCGAACACGCATCCATCAGCAACCAACAGCTTATAGATTTCTTCCTGAGGCTCGAGATAATGAATCCCGACTACCGGGCACGTCTTCTATATATAAAGGAGCATATTTCTGAGATATCAGCCATCCCAAACACTTCCGAAATAGAGAGTTACCTATCGAACATCGGCGAGTATTTCACCTGGCGATATCTGATAAAGACAATCTTCGATGATGAGTTTCAGCGTCATGTAAATATAATAGTGTATAGCATCAGGATGATAGAGCTGCTCTTCAAGAGCGAGCTCCTGCTAGGAACTTGCGACTTTGCCTGGTGGGCCAAGGAATACAGCAAGGAGGTGGAGTACGACGAGGAGAACTTGGAGAGGTTTGGGGTGATGTAGGAGGAGGAAACATTACTTTTTGATACCCCTGAATCTTCCCTGTAGTGTTTCCAATCTGAGAATCAACTCTTTGAATGACAGTGGTGTCCCATATATGAAACTGGATTTCATATTGTTGTAGTCAAGTTCCATCGCCTTTAATATGTCTCCTTGTGGACAAAATTCTATCTTGTCAGGCATATTCAATGAGTAATCAACGCCACTAACATGATAGAATTTCTCTCTGTGAGCTATTATGGATTCGTAAAGATTGTAATCGGAGAGAGCACTCTGTCCATACTCTGTATCCATTATTTTTTCAAGATCGTAGAGATGTCGACTCATTCGCATTGTCCTTGGCTTTTGACGTTGGTATTCCTCGTTCAGCAAAAACGCTTTTTCGAGGAATGTCCTTGATGGAGAAATAGTCGGTATTTCTGATACGGTATCATTGTCCTCTTGAGGGAACTTGCTGTATATCAACGATGATATCTGTCTGTTTTCGAAAGGTTCACGCATAGATAGACAACTAATCTCGATTTTGACCGTAGGTTTCACATACTGATGTTTGTTTTTGAATATGCTTGGATAATGAACAAGTAATACAGTAGGGTCGCTATCGTGATCAATAGTTTTGGGGCCTTCCTTTGTCTCTCTTGTAGAGACGCCTTCTAATATTACACCTTTCAGTCCATAGTTATTCAATTTATTTTCTAGAGAAGTTTTCAGTTCTCCAAGTACATAGTCCCTGGAAGCTTTGCGCAATAGTTTAATTTGATTGTTGTTTTCGCATTTGGCACATTGCAGATTTTTCTCTTTGAGAAAGAAATCTCTGTACAAGGCTATGTCGATGTCCTCGCTGAATCTGTTGATTAGATCCCAGCCTTTGCTGAGACTTGTACCGCCTTTGAACAGCATATATTGGGATGCACTGAGAGAAAACAGTGCTTTCAACACCGCTGTTACCCACCAGTCTTTCTCGATTGATTCAGGATCAATGTTACGCATTTTTGCCACGTCCTGAAGCATGTACAATTTGTCGGCGGTGTTGTTATCTATCCATCTGGGCATTTTCGATATTCTTTTTTATTGATATTATTATTTTTTTTATCCACGCTGGGGCCAATTGTATGTCCTTTTCCCACGTTTGGGGCTCAGGATGTTCCATAAGCAGCCGTTGTGTAATAGCAATGTCATTATCATTGATTTGTTTCTGACCAATGGCCTTTAGCGCTTGCACCAGCACGGGCATCAGCACACCTTTGTATTCGAAGTTTCTCGGTGCACTCCGTTTCAGTTTGATAGTCCTGCCTTCCACTTGTATCACTCTCGCCGAACCGTTGGTGATGTATTCCGAATTCATAGGTACTTGTGTGGAATATCCCAATTGGTTGAGTGCTGTATTGCCAGTGGCAAGTATTTTGGCCTTGTCACGCTTTGCTATAGCTGAAACTATTTCGTAGTTGGTTGGATACACAATACCAAACTTGCTGATAATAGGTTTCATATAGATTCCGTTCGAGATTCTGACTAAAACATTGTCGTAAACAAAGGAGGCCAACAGTTTGGTGATATATTCCTCGTCATATTCTGCAAACGAACTGATGAAGAATATATTTCCAGGCTTGCTCCTGTTAATTCTCGTCCTAATATTTTCTATTACAGTAGTTTTCATATTGTGTATGATAATAAATTTAGTCGGAAATTTTGCAAGAATTTCCGACTGCTAAATTACTTATTCCATTTCATTTTCCCAAATATTATTGGGAGAAAATTTTGGGGAGGGTTAATTTCATAGCCAAAGATTTCCTTTTCTCTAAAATAATCTCTATATTTGTGCAAATTATTAAGTTTATGACTGATACAAGCAAGTATATATTATTCAAGTTGACAGAGACCGCTCAAAACGTTGTCCCTAAAGGAGGACAGGTTTGGCTCTATGGGTCGCGCGCAAGAGGAACCGAGCGCGAGGACTCCGATTGGGATTTGCTCATCCTTATAGACAAAGATGAGATAGATTCCAGTGATGAGGATAATATCAGCTATCCATTTGTAGAGATGGGTTGGAAATCAAATGCTTCTGTAAATCCACTGCTTTATTCTTATAAGCAATGGCAGGAACGGTCTTTTACCGATTTTTATATGAATGTTGATAATGATAAAGTGAGAATATTATGACATTAGACAAAAATAGCAGAAAAGATTTGGTGGAATTGTATCTTGAGAAGTCAGATCTTTTCCTTAATGAAGTAGATGGAGCCATTTCTCTCAAAATGTGGTCTATGGCCACCAATAGGTTGTATTATTCGTTGTTGAATGCTACTCGTGCCTTGTTGGTAAGAGATGGCTTTCAGGCAAGCACACATGACGGTGTAAAGACTTTGTTTGGAAAGAATTACGTTGTGTCAGGAGAGATATCAATAGAATTTGGCAAATTATTTTCTCAAATGGAGACTCTGCGAGAGCGTGCCGATTATGACTGTTGTTTCAAAGCCACCGAGAAAGACGTTAATGAGAAATATCAGCCCGTCAAGGATTTGATTTCTCGAATAAAAGAAATTATTGCATCACGAGGATAAGAGGACAAATCAATTCCTCACCGCCACTTTAATCACCCCGTCTTCCTTGTTCTCGAAAATCCTGTACGCCTCCTCGATGTCCTTCAACTCAAAACAATGAGTAATCAGTTTTGTTGTGTCTATTTTGCCGGCTGATATCAGGTCAAGGATTTCCTCGCAGTGGCAGCCGTCAACGCCGCCGGTTTTGAATGTAAGGTTTTTGCCGTACATTTGGGGAAGCGGAAGTGTCTGAGGCTCATCGTAAAGGGCAACAACTGTTACTATTGCGTTTGGTCTTGCGCATTGCCATGCAAGTTGGAAGGTGTCGGTGCCTCCGGCCACTTCAAGTACTCTGTCGGCGCCGTTGTGGTCGCTGTTTTCTTTCACGAAATTCTCGCAATTTTCTGGTGTTACTACAAGGACCTCGTGATAATTGTCGAGTACGAATTTTCTTCTTTCAGGTGATTTCTCGCAGACTATTATCCGTTTAGGATTCTTCAGTCTTACACATTCCAAGGTGCAGATTCCCGTAGGACCTGCGCCGATTATAAGTACGGTGTCGTCGGCCGAGATTTCTGAGATATCAGCCGCCCAATATCCTGTGGCCAATACGTCGCCCACGAAAAGTGCCTGCTCGTCGGTAACATTGTCGGGGATTTTGTTGAGGCCGTTCTGGGCCAGTGGCACGCGCACGTATTCGGCCTGTCCGCCGTCGATGCGGCATCCAAGCGCCCATCCGCCGTCGGGATTAGTGCAGTTGTTCACGAAGCCGTTTTTGCAGAAAAAGCATTCTCCGCAATATGTCTCCACGTTTACGGTTACGCGGTCGCCGGGTTTCAGGGTGCTGATGCCGGTGCCCACTTCATCCACTACGCCCACCATCTCATGGCCTACGGTGATTCCCGGCACGGCCCTTGGAACGCTTCCGTGCTTGATGTGAAGGTCGCTGGTGCAGATGCTGGAGAGCGTTACGCGCACAATGGCGTCGGTAGGTTCAATTATCTGAGGCTTTGGCTTTTCCATAAGCGCAAACTTGCCGTGGCTGATGTATGTATAGGTGAGCATGGTGATTGGATTTGAGTTTATTTACAAAAACATTGTCCAGAATGTTGGCAGCATCATTACGTCTTCTTCTTTCTTGAAGTCCTTTGTGTATATGATGTATTTGCTCTGTATTCTTGATGTGAATTCATTCCCGTATCAAGTTTTAAAAGTTGCTGCAAAAATATTACATTATCAGCATATTACCAAATAAAAGTTGCAAAATCCCCGTAAGCAAACTTTACATTTTCTGCAAAATCCCCGTAAGTAAACTTTACAAAAGTTGCAAAATCCCCAGTTTTCACATATATTTTCTATTAAATCAACGGCTTTTCCATAAGCGCAAACTTGCCGTGGCTGATGTATGTGTAGGTAAGCATGGTGATTGGTTTTTATGTGAGGTAAAGGTAGGAAAAAAATCATATCATTATATATAGAAAATTTCAATTTTTTTTTGCAATTTTGCATCCTGTAAATTAGGCTTAAAGTGTAAAGCTTAAAGTTTGAGACTTAAAGCTTAGAGTTTAAGGATTAAGGACGAGAGAGGCTCTTAATTCTTAATTGTTAATTACTAATTATAAATTATAAAAATGAGCAGAAATATCCTTGCGGTAACGGGTAATCCGGCGCTGCACAGCTTGAGTCCTGTGCTGATGAATGCCGCAATCAAGGCTAATAATATAGATTTCAGATACTTGCGCCTGCCAGCCCTGAGTGCGGAGGAGGCTATGCAGACTTTCAAGATGCTGGATTTCAAGGGCATGAACGTAACCGCGCCTTTCAAGAAAGACATCATGCAGTTTCTCGATTGTCTTACGCCAAATGCCAAGAAGGCTGATGCCGTAAACTGCGTGTACATGCGCGATGGCAAATACTGGGGCGACAATACCGACATCACAGGCGTTGAGCTCAGCATCAAGCAGTTTCCGGAGTTTCTAAGCGATGGCAAGATGCTGGTGATAGGCAGCGGCGGCGCCACCAATGCCGTTATTATCGCAGGTCAGAACCTTGGCCTCAGGGTTACCGTATGCGCCAGGAATCAGCAGGCCATGAAATCACTGAGCGAGAGATACGGCGTGGATACCGCGGAGCTTAAGGACGTGGAGCAGCTGGTATCAGCCCACAAGATAATAGTACAGGCGCTGCCTGCCGGAGCCAAGGTTTTTGAGCCAGAGATACTCAAGGCCGACTGCATGGTGCTGGATGCCAACTACAAGAACTCCATCTTCGAGGAGCCTGCCAAGAGGATTGGCTACAAGTTCCTGTCGGGCAAAAACTGGCTGGTGAATCAGGCCATTCCGGCTTTCGAGACTTTCACGGGATGCAAGGTGGGCGCTGATGTGATGTATCAGGCCCTCGACAACTACCATTTCGACTACCGCGGACGCATAGCCCTCACCGGATTTATGGGCGTGGGCAAGACCACCGCCGGACGCGAGCTGGCCAAGAAGATGAACTACCGATTCATCGACATGGATGTGGAGATAGAGAAGCAGGAGGGCATGAAGATAAAGGAGATTTTCGCGCAGAAGGGCGAGGAATATTTCCGCGAGGTGGAGACCGCAATGCTGGAGAAATACGCCGACGAGGTGGATGTGATCCTGAGCTGCGGAGGCGGCACGGCCAAGAGCGCCTACAACCGCGAGATACTCCGCCAGAATTTCGTGAACCTCTGGCTCTACGCGTCGGCAGCCTACTGCATCGACGGCCTGGATATCAGCAACCGCCCCCTGCTGCAATGCGACGATCCCGCCGCAGCCGCCGAGAAGATGCTCCTGGAGCGCATACCGATGTATGTGGACGGCGCATACGGAATTATTAATGTAATGAATCTAAACAGATACAAAACCGCTGACAAGATATATGAACAAATTGTTGAAACCTTCGGCATTTAACGCCGAGCTTACCATACCATCATCCAAGAGCTACATGCAGAGGGCAGTGGCGCTGTCGATTCTGGCAGACGGCCAGTCCACCCTCGTAAACCCCGACTTCAGCAACGACTCGCGCGCGGGCCTCGGCATTGCCAAAACCCTGGGCTGCGATGTTCAGGAGCTGGAGGGCAGGATTTCTGTAACCGGAATCCGCGATATCAGGAACACCACAGTATCGGTGGGCGAGGCTGGCCTGGGCCTGAGGCTCTTTACTCCCGTGTGCGCACTGTTCGGCAGGGAGATGACCATAGAGGGCCACGGCACCCTGCTTACCCGCCCCATGAACATGCTGGAGCAGCCCATGAAGGAGCTTGGAGCTGATATCAGCCTCACCAACGGAAGCTACGCACCCATACACATACACAGTGGCATCAGGGGCGGAAACGTGGAGATAGACGGAAGCGAGAGCTCGCAGTTCCTGACAGGATTGCTGGTGGCGCTGCCGCTGGCCGAGAACGACTCGGTGCTAACAGTGAAGAACCTGAAGAGCCTGCCATACGTGCAGATGACCATCGACATCATCAAGAAGTTTGGCGGCGAGATTATCAACGAGGATTTCAAGGTGTTCAGGATAAAGGGACGCCAGAAATACACCGCCACAGAATACATCGTGGAGGGCGACTGGAGCAGCGCCGCGGCTCATCTAGTGGCCGGAGCCACCAGCGGCAAGGCCGTGGTAAGGGGGCTGAATCCGGATTCATTGCAGGCCGACAAGGCTGTGCTGGAGGTGCTGCGCAGCTGTGGTGCTGATGTCCGCGTATCAGACAACGAGATAACCATTGAAAAGAAGGAGCTGAAGGCTTTCGATTTCGACGCCACCAACTGCCCCGACCTCTTCCCCGTATTGGCATCGCTGGCCGCAAGCTGCGAGGGCGATTCCCATATAAAAGGTGTAACCAGACTGGCCCACAAGGAGAGCGACCGCGCCAACGCCATCAAGGACGAGTTCCAGAAGATAGGTATAAAGGTTTTGCTTGACGGCGACATCATGACCATAACCGGCGGAAAGATCCACGGCGCCAAGGTTTCCAGCCACAAGGACCACCGCATGGCGATGAGCATGGCTGTATGCGCCCTAAACGCCGACGGCATAATAGAGGTGGACAATGCCGAGTGCGTGGGAAAATCGTATCCACGTTTCTGGGACGACTACGAAAACTCGGTAGTTAGTAGATAGTAGTAAGTAGTTAGTCATAGCTGATGAACACTATATATAAGTGACCGTAAAAGGAACACTAACTACTAACTACTAATTACTAACTACTTAGTGGAATATGTTACCAAAATATTCAAACAGGAAATTCATAATATGCGGAATTTTCGGTGTTATCGCGCTTACCTACATCGTAAAGCTGTTCAGCATCCAGGTGATGGACAGCCGCTACAAGCTGTCGGCAGAGAGCAACGTGTTCAGGAAGGTGATAGACTATCCGGCGCGCGGCCTGGTGTTTGACCGCAACGGCAAGCTGCTGGTATACAACGAATCGTCGTATGACCTGCTGGCCACGCCAAACCGCGTGCCCGAGTTCGATACCGCAGACCTCTGCAACATCCTTGGCACATCGGTGGAATCGTTCAGAAACGAGTTTCAGAAAGCCGTCAAATACGCCAAATACAAGGAGAGCGTGGTTTTCAAGCAGATACCCAAGCACAGATACTCGCTGCTGATGGAGAAGATGTACAAGTTTCCGGGCTTCGATGTCCAGAAACGTACCGCCCGCCGCTACGAGTATCCGGGCGCCGCGCTGGTATTGGGCTACGTGAGCGAGGCCGACAAGGACTACATAAAGGAGCATCCCTACTACAAGCCGGGCGACTACGTGGGCAAAACCGGCATAGAGAATGCCTACGAGGAGGTTTTGCGAGGACAGAAGGGCACCAAGATATACGTGGTGGACGTAAAGAACCGAATACAGGGAAAATACAAGGACGGCAAGTACGACACCGTGGCCGTGGTGGGCAAAAACA
>JAKSLV010000104.1 GCA_024401025.1 Bacteroidales bacterium | reverse complement strand
ATTATTTGTAATTGACGTAATACCAAGAGTTGTTGCTGTACATTGGATCGTTGATTCCAAATACTGCGTCGAGGGTTATGTTGGGATCCAACTCTTTACCATAAAGAATATACTTCTGTGAACAAGTTAGTCGGAAAATCATATTGAGACCTGGATTGAATGGATCCTCTGCAATTATGAATCCTTCCTTGAAACGATATTCATTTATATCGTACTGATCCTTAACGATTTTCCAAGGTGCTGAGGCATCAGAGGGAATACAACACATTTTGATTTTGACATCAGCCCTCTGAGACTTCAATCTCTCCATCGCCTCTTTCTCGTGAACAGCGTCGCGGCTTGCCGGAATCTTTGGCATTGGCTTAACCTCTGACCTCATCTGCTCCAAACGTGCCTTGTGCAACTGCTCGGCATTTCTGAGTGCTGGAAGGTCGTATTTGGCCAGAAAATCCTTTGGAAATTTGTCCAAGTATTCCTGAATAAGGGCAGTGTGAATGTTCTCATCACTTGGGTGAATCTGTCCCATCATAACAATCTCGTGCTCGCGATTCTTGAGAAGATCCTGCATAAAATACATTTTCGCCTCGTTGGAAACACATTCGTCCATCTGCTTGAGAGTTCCTGTAATGTAGCCATCAATGTCGTTGTAAAATGGCGGAACTCCCTCGTTCTGAACAGCCAGTTTCACAATCATATTCCAATAATCGAATGGTTTGGCACGGCCGAGCTTAAACTGATCCATAAAATCGTCCATTACGGTATAGTCGCTCCACTTGGTAGGCCAATCTCTCTTGACAGGTTTACGGCTTACGGTATCCATAATCTGTTCAAAAAGCTTGTCGTCCATTTCCTCCACCCACTTGAAGACATCTCTGGCGTGGTCCATCTCAAGGATATAGAGGTCGAGAGGCGCCATATTCTCAGGGTCCTTGCGGCCAAACTCGAAGCATCTTGCGTAATACATATATGCGCGTGCAAGGTCTGGATAGCTTGAATTGGCTGTTACAGTGCTTGCAATTCGGTGATTGTACTCGTAGAAATTCTGCTCAGGAATCAAAGCCTCTTTCCTGTCACGCTCTGCCTCCTCAGCCTTTTTCTGCTCTTCCTTGGCCTGACGCTCGGCCTCTTCCTTGCGTTTCTTCTCCTCATCGGCCAAGCGCTGCTGCTCATACCTTTGATTCATTTTCTCTTCCTGAAGCTCGTAGGATGACTTCTTCCTGTTTGGATCGGAAGTGCTGGAAGTCTTGTTGCCGTTGTCGGAGTTGTTGGTGCTGGGCTTGGTTTTAGAGCTGCTGGACTTGTTGTTCATAGCCTTTCCGGCCTCGTTGAGGAGTTTTCCCCACTGAGCGTCTGCATTATGGGCTATGCCCAAAGACAACAGCATCAGAGCCAACACTTTAATAGTCTTTCTCATAAGATTATTATTAGGGTTAATAAAAAAATTTTGCAAATCAAAAAAAAAAAAAATACATATCCAAATTTTGAGGGAAGTTTTTTAGATTTTTTTTAATAACAATCCCCGCACCGAGAGAAAATTTCCTCCGTGCGGGGATTATCGTTATTATAAAGAATAGTCCCCGGAGGGGACAAGCGTAGCCTACGTTAACCCATAGTGCAGCGAGGCGTAGTCTCGCTGTACTATGGGAAATACAGCTGTACTATGGTAAAGAAGCCTCCACCCCACTCTACCCCATAGTACCGACACCGCAAGCGGAGTGTGCACTATGGGTTAACGCTGGCTGCGCTCGACCCACTCCGGGGTCGCATCATACGCGTTCAATCAAAAATCGAAAATCAAAAATGTCCTTACTCCGCAAAGTAGCAATCCCTCAACGCCATAGTTGCCTGATCGCCTGTAAGTACAATCTCGCCCTGAAGCTTGATATCCTGAGACGAGGCGCCTATCTTGATGAGGTAGCGGCCTGGATCTATGTTCCACTCGTTCATCATATAGTAGCCGAGCTGCTGTGGCGAAACGGCGAAGTTAATGGTCTTGCTCTCGCCGGCATTGAGTGTAACTCTCTTGAAACCCTGAAGCTGAATTGGCTTCAGCTTGGCGCTGCGGTCAACGGGTGACACGTAGAGTTCTACGATTTCATCAGCTGATACCGAGCCGGTGTTCTTTACATCGAGAGAAACGTTGAAACGGCCACCGTTTGTAGCGGCGGTTGTGTCCATTTTCAAGTTGCTGTATTCGAAAGTGGTGTAAGAGAGACCGTAGCCGAATGGGAATGCAACACGGGTATCGTTCTCGAGGCCGTAGTTGTAACAAATTGGCTCGTGGAGCTCCACGTTGGGATATGTAACAGAGAGCTTGCCCGAAGGTGACACGTTGCCGTAGAGAATGTCAGCCAAAGCGTTGCCTCCCTCCTCGCCCGGATACCAGGCCTGAATTACTGCCGCACACTTGTCGATTACGTTGGTGAGCACCTGGGCACGTCCGCCGAATACTACGAGTACCACTGGCTTGCCTGTGGCTGCGAGCTTCAGGACAAACTCCTCCTGCTTGCCGGGAAGACGGAGGTGCTTGCGGTCACGGTTCTCGCCGCAGAGCATTACGTTCTCGCCGACTGCCGCGATGATTACGTCGCTGCTCTTGGCAATCTTGAGAGCCTCGTCCATATCAGCCTTCTCGCCTGATTCCACCATACGATTCTGAATATTTACAAGGTAAGCCACACGTGGGTCGCCGCTGTCGTCAACCATTGTCTCCACAACCTCGGTCCAGTCGCAACCACGTGAGTAGCTGATATCTACGCCCTCTGGCTTGCGGTTCTGGAGTCCCTCGTTGAGGGTAATGATTTTTGGATTTGTGCCGTGGTCGGTGTCGGTCTTCCAGAAGAAACGCATTGCTGGATAAGAATAGTCGCCGGCCATTGCCCAGATAGAGTTTGCATTGGGACCTGTGAGGGCGATTTTCTTGTTTTTCAATGGAAGTACGCCGTTGTTCTTGAGAAGCACAACCGACTGAGTGGCAATCTTGTAAGAAGTCTCGCGCTCCTCCTTGGTATCGAGCTCAATGTGGCCCTCGGCATAGAGTACAGGATTCTCGTCGAGGAGGCCGAGCTCAGCCTTAAACTTGAGAACACGCTTTACGGCAGTCTCGAAAGTCTGCTGAGAAACAAGGCCCTTGTCGATAGCCTCCTGAAGGTGCTTGTAGCTGTCGCCGTGAGGAAAATCGAGCTCGTTGCCGGCGTTGATAGCGGCTGCGGCGTGCTCCACCACGGTCATATTGTCGTCAATCTGGTCGATAGCGCCGTAGTCAGAAACCACGATTCCGTCGAACTTCAGATAATCGCGCAGAATCTCCTGGAGAACGTTCTTGTTGGCCACGCACTTGGTGCCGTCAATAGCGTGATAGCCAGGCATCAGGACCTTGCTGTTCTGAGTGCGGATAATGGCCTCGTGGGGAAGAAGGATCTCCTCCATAAGCTCTTTCTTGTTGCAGTCGCCACCGCCGCCGTATCCGAGGAAATGCTTGGTGCAGGCTGCCACACCCTTGCGGAGGTCGCCCTGCTGAAGTCCCTTCACGAAGGCAATGCCCATTGCGGCTGAGAGGTAGCCGTCCTCACCGTAAGACTCCTCCAAACGGTTGAACGAGGGATCGCGCACCACGTCCACCATTGGCGAGAGAGCCATAAATCCGCCGCTCTTGCGCATTCCGGTAGCGGTCTGATACGTCTTGATCTCAGCGAGTTCTGTGTTGAAGGAGCAAGCTTGACCAATCTGCTGAGGATAGATTGTGGCGTCGTAGCTGTCGAAGCCCGAGAGAACTTCCTCGTGGAAAATGGCTGGAATTCCGTTTGGAGTGTTTTTCATCAGCCAGGCCTGCATCTGAGCCACCTGATCGCGGAGCTGGTCGGCAGTGGCGCGGTTGTTGAGGGCGTACTGGGCAAACTGTCCTACGCCGTTGGGAATCAGTTCCTTGCACTTGGCCTCATCGAGTTTTCCGTTCTCATCGAAAAACTGAGGAAGATATACCGAGTGGAGCTGAGCAATGCGCTCCTCCTGACTCATCTTTTCGTATAGAGCGGCCACCCTCTCATCCAGGGTCAGCTGGCTACTACTTGGGCCACAGGCCGCCATAGAGCCCGCAACTCCCAGTGCTACTGCACATTTGGTAAAAGTTTTCATAGGATTTCTAAAAGAATTAGTAAAAAAAGTTTATTGGCAAAGATAGTGATTTATTAAGAATTTGGCGAAAGTATCAGGAGTTTTTTTATGTAGCTGACCCTAAACTAATGAGCGCCACGGCAATTACCAGCAGTATCCGTCCTGAAAATCCGTAATCATATGGAAGCTGAGGCCTACGCCTATGGCACGGAGCCACCACGGCCATTTGAGTTTTCCGTAGGGCAGAAAACACATTATAAAATACACTGCTATAGGCACATAGCGGTGGAGCGGATGGAAGCCGATGCTCATACGGTTGGGGTCGAAAATAGGGTCAGCTAACAAATGATCGAGATCAACAGCCATAGTGGCCAGCATAATGAGAAACGCACTGCGCCGATGCTCCTTCTTGAATATAAAAGTAAGCATCAGGGGTGCCAAAAAATGCATCGAATAATGGATAATTGTCTGGAGCATAAGGCGTTGATGAAAAAAAGACGTACAGAGAAACTCTGGACTGCGTTATTGCAAAATTAGAAAATCTTTTCGGGAAATGCAAAAGAAATGTATTTTTTGATTATATTTGCGGAAAATTTATACTCAATATGAAAGACTTCAACACAACAGGAATATGCATTCCCTCCAAGCATTATATGGTTGACATCTCCCGACAGGTGGAGGAAGCTTGCGTATGGGTGCGCAAAGGCACATATTTCACCATAAACCGAGGCCGTCAGTATGGCAAGACCACAACTCTTGGCTTGCTCAAAAAGAAACTTACGGCTGAAGGTATGTGCGTGTTTTCCATAAGTTTTGAGGGTGCAGACAACGCACATTTTGAGTCATATTCCAAAGTATTGTCATTGGTTGTGAAACTGATGAGACGCCAAATGACAGTAATGCCCAATATCAAACCCAAAATCAAGGAAATGATATCGGAGTTTGCCTCCCAGAATGAGATTTCCGACTTTGATTTTATGGATTTGATAAACGGAATTTGCTCTATCGACCCAACAATAGTCCTTATTATTGACGAGGTGGATCAGGCTGGCAATTATGACAGTTTCGCAAAATTCCTCGGGATACTAAGAAACCTTTACCTTGCAAGAGAGGAATCACCAACTTTACTTTCCGTAATTCTTGCAGGAGTCTATGACATAAGGCATTTGCAGCTGAAAATCCGTCCAGAAAGCGAGCATCAGCAAAATTCGCCCTGGAATATCGCGCTCTCTTTCAATACTGATATGAGCCTCCCCAAAGAGGGAATTGCGCGTATGTTGCAGGAATACAAGGCTGACCACAATCTTGATTTCGACGAGGTAGCCGCCGCCGACTATATCCACGAATGGACATCAGGCTACCCATATTTTGTATCGAGGATTTGTTTTCTGATAGACGCCAATAATTTCACTTGGGACCGCGAGGGCATAAACAACGCCGCAAAGGAGATCATCAACGACCGCTCCGACAACCTCTGCAACAGTTTCTTAAAGAAGATGAATGAGTATCCCGAGCTGAAGGAGTTGCTGAGAAAAATTGTCTGCAACGGCGTTTCTCTGTCGGCAAGCACCAAGGACGAGTTCACCGAGATTGGCTATATGTTCAATTTCCTGAGCAGGGGAAACAACAAGGTTGTGATCTCAAACAGGATTCTCGAAACGGTTCTGTATGAGAGCCTTGTGAACGACTACAAGATTTCTGATATATACAAGAGCGGAGATTTGGAGAAGCCAAACTTCATCACTCCCGACGGTCTCGATATGCCCCTGATACTGGAGAAATTCGTGTATCATTTCAACAAGATCTACTCTGAGAGCGACGACGTTTTCATTGAGGATCAGGGCCGTAAATTGTTTCTGCTGTTCCTGCGCCCGATAATAAACGGCATTGGCAATTACTATGTGGAGGCTCAGACACGAAATCAGACGAGAACTGACATCATTGTGGACTACAACCACAAGCAATATATCATCGAGCTGAAAATCTGGCACGGCGAAAAATACAACAACCGCGGCGAGGTACAATTGTCGGAATACCTAAACCATTACAACCTTCAAGAGGGCTATATGGTAAGCTTCTCGTTCAACAAGAGCAAGGTGCCCGGCGTAAACAAGGTAACCTTCGGAGATAAGGTGCTTTGGGAGGCGGTGGTGTGATTATTTCTTTTGGGTAGGAGGATTGTCGCCCCAAAATACAAGGGCGACAACACGACTACAAGATTTATTCTGATTCGGTCCAATCAGCATAACTCTGCTGACCTTTGATGCGGAGTGGCTGATTGAATTCTTTCATTATACGGTTGAGATCGTTGATAAGAGGCACAATCCTGACAATACGATCGGGGATTTCATCGAATGGAATCTCAAGTTTTGTATAGAGTTTTCTATCTAACGTAACATACAAATCCGCCTTATTAAAATCGAACTCCAACTTGTATCTGCAACCTGTTCCCTTAAGGGCATTCTGAACCATCATCTTGATTGTCTGAGTATTAAGTTCACGTTTCTTGCCGCTTTTCAGGGAATCAAGTCTGTAGCCGTCGGCCAATTCAATAAGGTGCGGAATCTGATCATTTAGATAGATAATTTTTTCGGCCAACACCTTAAGGCTGGTGTATTTGGAAAAATAGAAATCATAATCCGGCCCTTTCCTTGAATGGGAATAACTCCGCGCACTCTCTTGATATAGACGAACGTACGTCTTTTCCAAAAGGAAATCCATATTTGGCAAGGCCACATAATAATACCTGCCATACTCGCTCTTCTCGTATGATATGTTGTCCTCCCCGAAATGGTTTACGAGAAGCATCAGAAGGTCCTCGTAGTTCTCAGCCCTGATACCATAACGAACATAATGCCGCTTCAGCGACTGTGTTAGGCAATCGGCCACGGCGAAAAAAAGGTACATATCGCCCTTGTTGGTATAGCGTTTAGCAGGATTGGATTCGTAAATGGGTTTCATAATGATTTTCGTTTAACGCAAAGTTAGAAAAAATTTTCGGCAATTCCAAAAGATTTTTTAGATCCTTCGGCAGGCTCAGGATGACAGAGTTGCTGTTTTATAAAAATAAAAAAGAGAGATTTCCAGGGCGGCTCCGCCGCCCTGGAAATCTCTCTTTTTCTCTCCACCGCAATTAAAACGTGCCATCCTGAGCGCAGCGAAGGATCTGTGGGACAATTACTTGTTGGATTTGCGACGGTTACACTCACGGCAGAGCATTTGACAATTTTCTGCTATGGTGCGTCCGCCCTGTGACCACGGAGTAATGTGGTCGGCTTCCATCTGCTCAATCTCGAAATGTTTGCCACATATTTTACAAATGCCTTCTTGTTTTTCGTAAACCTCACGCTTGGTGTTGTCGTCGAAGGCACGGATTCCAAGGTGTTTCTCGTCGCCATCAAGAACATAGGGATAGATTCCTGATTTCTTCTGAACGTCGGAATCTTTCATAAGAGTGGCGATACGTTTTTCCAACTCGTTGGCGTCGAGTTTGTCGTCCTTATGATTATTGTACAAAACACCCCATTCTACCGCTTTCATCTCCTTGCGGATTTTGGTGAATTTTGCAGAAACCCAATTCATAACGTTTTGGAAATAAAGCCAAAGTTCATCGGCATTTGTGTCGTGTTGGTGCGCTGACATATAGTCGGAAACTTTTCCGTTGTTTATCCAAGAAATAACAGTTTCCAAATAATCCTGACGAATACAACTGCCAGACAAATATTTATTGCCGATTTTGTAAGCCACACATCCGGTCTTGCTGAACTTTTTCTTTGCTTCGGTAACGAAAGAACCTGCATAAACTGCATTTCGCAATTCCTGCTCGGTCAATCTTTCGCCAGCAATATTTATAGTGCGGAACCAATCCAACTTCTCGCTTGCAGTGCCTGTACAAATATAGACTGTAAGTTTGTAGTCAAGGATTGCCTTTTGCTTATCGCCGGGAAGATTGTTGAAACCAAAAGGATTTTTGTCCCCGTCAAAAACAACAGAATAGTTGCCGTCACGATACTCACAAATCGATAATGTGCGTTGCTCACCCTCAATCACCTCAAACGTTCCATCCTCACGTGTTGCCCAATACATAACATTGAGAGGAAAACCTTTTGAGACAGTCTGAATAACAGCCTGCTGTTGTTCTTGTTTGTAGATAAACTCGCGCTGATAAGGAGGGCGGATATCCAACTTTCCGCCATAACCTTTTACACCGCTCTCGTCGTTGTTTTCGTAACCATCCACAAGATCACGAATTGAGATTTCTTG
>JAKSLV010000103.1 GCA_024401025.1 Bacteroidales bacterium | reverse complement strand
AACTATAATGTTACTAGAACTTATTGATGCAGAGCCGTTCCAATACGGCATAGAATTCAAGAACAAGGTAAACCTAACGATATACCGTGGCGAGAATCCCACGATAATAGGCAGCAACGGCGCCGGCAAAACCAAGCTTGCCGAGATGATAGCCGGAAAAATCATCGTCCGCTCGGGCGAGATGAATCTCTCGTTCCTGCCCAAGGGCGTGCATTATCAGAAGGGCGCCGTGGTGAAGGCCGGTTTCGAATCCGCCTACACAATGGCCGACTATTCCAATATGTATTACCAGCAGCGATTCTCCGCCACAGAGAACGAGTGGGACGCCGTGCAGAACACCCGTCGTCCTACTATAAAAAATATCCTTGATGATATCAAGGATGCGGACAATAAGCAGTTTTGGATAGAGAAACTCCGTCTCGACAAGCTTTTCCCAAAGACCATCCTGATGCTTTCGTCGGGAGAGTTGCGCCGCTTCCTTATCGCCACAATACTTATCCAGAAGCCCGAGATTGTGATTTTCGACAATCCTTTCATCGGCCTCGATACCCAGACCCGCGCCGACCTCAACAACCTTTTCCGCGATATTGCCGATACACAGCAGATGATTTTCCTTGTGCCTGATGCCAAGGACATTCCGGAAATCTCCAAGTCGGTGATTCCCTGCAAGAATTTGGAGTATTTCCCAAAGATGAGCAAGGAGGAGTTTTTAGCTGACGGCGATTTTCAGAAATTCCTTTTCGAGCAAAACTACACCGGAAACCTCACTCTTCCAGAGCCTTTGCACAAGGAGGAGCGCGAGTTCAACTTTGCCGCCGAGCTCCGCAACGTAAGCATAAAATACCCTACCAGAACGCTTTTCGAGAATATCAATTGGAATATCAGGAAGGGAGACAAATGGAGCCTTTCAGGACCAAACGGAAGTGGAAAATCAACATTGCTGTCGCTGATAACTGCCGACAATCCAAGAAGTTACAATATGGATATCTCAATCTTCGACCGCAAGCGTGGCACCGGCGAGAGCATCTGGGATATCAAGAAACGCATAGGCTACATTTCGTCGGAGATGCACCTGTATTTCCGTGAGAATCAGCCCTGCAAGAAAGTGGTGGCATCAGGACTCTTTGATACTCAGGGACTTTTCCGACAGTGCAGCCCCGAGCAGTACGCCAAGGCACAGCAGATAATGGACACATTCGGCATCGGACATTTGGCCGAGCGTCCGTTCCTGAAAACCTCCGACGGCGAGCAGCGTCTTGTGCTCCTGGCCCGCACTATGATAAAGAATCCCGATCTCCTGATACTCGACGAGCCTCTCCACGGCCTCGACGCCATCCACAAGGACCGCGCCAAGTACCTCATCAACCAGTACGCCGCCCAGCCCGACCGCACCCTGATACTCGTGACCCACGATCCCGACAACATTCCCGAGTGCGTGGATAAGCGGTATCAGCTCTGATGAAAAAAATGACGGCATCCCGCAGCGGTGGGAGAGTGGCTAACGGGCCTGAGGCAGTGTTTTCATACGCGCCTTCAGGCCCTCCATTTTTGCAAGCTGCTCCTGGATGGCCATTATTATCTCGTTGTTGTTGCCTTGCGACAGATTCTCCTGCTTGAAGAAACTTATGCTCTCCTTAAGCTCGTCGCAGTTTTTCTTAAGCCTTTCGGCGTAGTTGGATAGGGCCTTCGAGCTTGATGCGTTGTTGTTGGAGATTCCCACCAGCTGGTCCACGGTAATGGATATCGAGTTTACTATCGACAGCTGCTCGGAGCATGACGACGATATCTCTGATACCATCTTGGAGCATTTGTCGATCTTGGGGGCTATGTTTGATATCAGCTGCACGGCCTGCTCTGTGGTCCTCAGGCTGTCGCCGGAAATCATGTTTATGTCGTTGGATGCCTTCTGGCATATCTCGGCCAGTTTTCGTATTTCGGCGGCCACCACGGCAAAACCCTTTCCGTTGTCGCCGGCGCGGGCTGCCTCTATGGTTGCGTTTACGGCCAGGAGGTCGGTGCGCTGGGTTATCTTGTTGATTACGTTTATCTTGTTGATAACGGTGCGTATGGTGTCGAGTGTGTTGGCCGAGTATTCCGATATCAGCTTTATCTCGTTGGATATCGTGGAGCTGCTCTCCTTGGTTTTCTGGGCCTTGTCGTTGGTCTGGTCGATGCCTGATGTTATGGTGCCGAGCATTTGCGATATGTCCCTGATGGATTGCGATTCGGTCTGCGAGTCGTCCATTATCTGGTTGGATGATCTTACGAATGTCTCGCTGTTGGCTATCATCTGGTTGGCCGAGTTTTTTATTTCTGATACTGCGTTTGATATGTTGTCGCGCATCATCAGGAAACTGTTTTTCAGGGTTTTTATCTCGTTGTTCAGTTTAGGCGCCTTTATCTCGTTGCTGTTCAGCTTGCCCTTGGTGAGGTCTTTTACAAAGCGGTTTATCTGCTCTATTGGCCTTATCACGTTGCCGAATGTTATTTTCTTCAGTATCAGGAAAACGGCTATCACCATTATCAGGCCCGTTATTATCAGCATCAGCACCAGCTTGTATATTGGCAGATAGAGTTTTATGGTGGGCACTGTTATCAGCGTGGCTATGTCGGTGCCGGGCACAAACACAAACCATGACTTGAATCTGTATCCTATGGCCGAGTAGTATCCGCTGCTCTCCATCAGGTTGCCCCTCTCGTATTCGGCAAACGATGCGTTCAGCAGCTCGGGGAGTTCCTCCACCTGGCGCATGTCCATCTCTTCCTTTATCATGTTGAACTGTATTATGGAATCCTGGTTGATGTAGCAGACCGTGTTTTTGCGGCTGAATGCGAAACCGCCGTATCCCTCGCCGTTCACCTTCATATCTGCCACGCCCTTGTCCACCACCATTCGCGGTATGCCCAGGCTTACCATGCCTACTATCTTGTCATCGTTTTTTATGGGCAGGTGCAGCTTGTATTCGTCGCCCATCTTTCTTGTTATTCCGTTGTATGGCGATGTTATCAGGTTTCGCTTCTTGAAGTTTATTATCTGCCTGTATTCGTAGCTGCTGCGGTAGTTTTCATTGTCCAGGCCGTCGGAGTCGGTATACGATTTGCCGTCCAGCAGGGTTATGCGGAACGATCCGTGCTGCTCGGGGTTTTCTTCCCTCAGCTTCCGGGCCTTGGCCAATACCTGGTTTATCTTTTTAGGGTCAAAATCCCATGTAAGGATGTTGGTGTCGTCGATGTATGTGCCGAACAGCTTGCCAAGGTTGTCGGCCTGAGTCCTCACCACCTGCATGGCTGTCTGGTCCAGGTTTTCGTCGGTGTACGATTTCACGTACTTGTATGTCACATAGTTCATTATTCCTATGGACGCTATCAGTCCCAGGATTATCCAGAATCGGTATTTAAACCAGACTTTGCTGTTTATCTTGCTTTCTATTCTTCTTATAAAGTTCATGGCGCTGTTCCTGTCTTATTGTTCGGTATTTTTGTTTGTGAGCAGGGCTCTGAGTCTTTCTATCTCCTTGTTGCATTCCTGCATCTGGCTCATGAGCTCCTCGCGCGATTCCCCTTTCTGGAACTTGAAGAAGTCCACCGAGTTCATAAGGCTCTGGCATGTGTCCTTTAGTCTGTCCACATAGTTGGAGAGCTCCTCTGCGTTGGAAGAGTTGTTGCTGGTGATGGTTACCAGCTGCTGTATTGGGGTTGTCATCATGCGGGTAAGCTCTATCTGGTCGATGCACGATCCTGATATCTCGGCCACCATCTGTGCGTTTTCCTTTACCTTGGGCTCTATCGACGATATCAGTTTTACGGCGTATTCTGTAATCTTAAGGCTCTGTGCCGACGATGTGTTTATCTCTGCCGATGCGTTTTGGCAGACCTCGGCCAGCTTGCGTATCTCGGCGGCCACCTGCGTGAATCCCGATCCCAGTTTTCCGGCGCGGGCCGCCTCCACCGATGCGTTTATGGCCAGCATGTCGGTGCGCTGGGTTATGTCGTTTATTATCTTTATCTTGTTTATTACGTTCTCTATGGTTTCCAGCGTGGTTTTCGACGATTCGGCTATCCTCGATATGTCTATCGCCACCTCGTTGCTCAGGCCTGTGGCGCCCTGGGCGTTGTCGTTTATCTGCTGCACCGATGCCGAGATGTTTTCTATGGATGCCGATATCTCCTCGGTGCTTACGGCCTGGGTCTGGGCTCCGTCCTCTATCTTCACCACCAGGTTTATAAGCTCCTCGCTCTCCGAGTTTATGTTGTTGGCGTGGTTTCTTATGTCGTTTAGCACGTCGGCCAGTTTGTCCCTCATGTTCGACATGCTGTGTTTCATCTCGCCGAATTCGTTGTCGCTGTCGATGTTGTCTATCTCGGTGGAATACAGCTTGCCCTCCGAGAAATCCTTGGCAAAGCTGTTGGCCCTCGATATCGGCTCCATCACCACGCGCTGCGTTATCAGTTTCAGGGCAAAATACAGCGCCAGTATGGTTATTATGCTCATCACCATCATTATCACCATCAGCTTGTTTACGCTGTGGTATTGCAGATAGCTTACTATCGACAGGCTTACTCCGAAATCGGTGTTTTTTATGTATGAGCTGTATACGGTCACCTCCTGCATTTTTCCTTCCAGCATTGCCTGGTAGGTTCCTATTGTACATTCTCCTGATGCTTTGCCCCTCTGGCTGTTTTCCAGCACTTGGTCGAGCCCGTGGTATCCCAGGCCCTCGAAATCTTCCTTGTTTATGGTTGCGCCCTCGCTTGTGCCGTCAAACACCACTATCATGTCCTTGCTGTGTATAATGCCGGGCACGCCTTTTCCGTTCAGCCTCAGCTTAGATACAGGCTCGTCGATGGCCTCGTGGGGTATGGTGGTGGTTATCACGGCCACTACGGAGTCGCCGTTTTTCAGCGGAGAGTGTATTCCGTAGTGTTTCACCTCCACCTTGTCCATGGTTTTGTATGGCGATGTAAACACGAACGGCACATTCTCGTAGAAAATCATTCTGGGGATGTCGTATTTGGCGAAGTTTCTGGGGTCCAGGCCTTTGTCTGATGTGTACGACCTGCCGTCGCGGAATGTTATGCGCACGTATCCGTCAAAATCGTCGGGATGCTCGCCCACAAATTTGTCGGCCTTCTGCATGTATTCGTCCATATTGTCTTCGTTTAGGCCCTGAAACAGGTGCTGCATGGTCTGCATGTGGGTCTGGTATATTTTTTCCAGATACTGTGTCTGAAGCGAAACCATCTCTATGGCGTTTTGGCGCACCTGCTGCTTGTTGTCGCTCTGCACGTTGTAGAATATCAGCCAGTTGATGATCAGTATCAGCACTGTGGCTATCGATAATACCCTCTTGGCATACCGCCCCCAGATGCTGTTGCTGTGTGCTTTTATTTTGTCAGTTATCCAGTTTTTTATGTTGACTATCATTTGCATTGTGAAAAAATGTATTTAATCCAGTATATCAAAAACTAATCCCAAAGGTAATGTTTTTGTGGTAAATGGGGAAATAAAATCGCTGATTTTTTTCATGTTTTTTATCCTTAACCAAAAGGTAATACTGAGATGGCTGAAAATTCCATATCTTTGCGCTTGCAAATAATACTATTAGAAATGACAGACAATACCAAGGAATTCGAGACCAAATCCATTCCGGCGCTTTTGCTGCAATATGCGCTGCCGGCGGTTATTACTCAGATAATAGCCTCTATATATAATATATGTGACCGTGCCTTTCTGGGCCAGTACGTGGGAGCCGCGGCCATTGCGGGGCTGGCGGTCACCATGCCCATCATGAACATCATCCACGCCTTTGGATCTCTTGTTGGGGCCGGAGCATCAGCCCGCATGAGCATAGTGCTGGGCAAGCGCGACATCACCTGGGCCGAGAATATCCTGGGCAACACCATGCTGCTCACATTCTTTTTCGGAATTTTCTTTGTATCGGGCTGGTACATGTTTTCCGACGAGATTTTGTCGCTTTTCGGAGCTTCAGCCGACACCATATCCTACGCCCGCGAGTATATGGACATAGTGCTTCCCGGCATGTTCCTCACCACCTTGACGTTCAACCTCACCGGCCTTATCCGCGCCACAGGCTACGCCAACAAGTCGATGTGGATAATGATAGCCGGAGTGGTGGTTAATATTATTCTCGATGTGGTGTTTATCTGCGTGATGGACAAGGGCATAGCCGGAGCTGCCTGGGCCACCACCATATCCATGGCGTTCTCGTCGGTGCTCAGCATCATCCACTTCATCAGCCCCAAGGCCTTCATAAAGTTCCGCTCCCACGGCTGGACACCTAGGTTCTACATCTTCCGCAACATCCTGGCCATCGGCATCAGCCCCTTCGCCATGAACCTGGCCGGATCGGGCGTGGTGGCCCTGCTTAATCTCCAGCTCATCAAGTACGGCGGCGATATGGCCGTGGCTGCCAATGGCGTGGCCAATTCTTTTGGTCCGCTGGTGATAATGCTGATACTCGGCATCTGTCAGGGCATGCAGCCTATTGCGGGCTACAACTACGGCGCCGGCCGCGTGTCGCGCCTCCGCGAGGTATACATCCTGGCCATGAAGTGCAACGTGGGCGTCGGCATCATAGGCTCCATCCTGGTAATCACCATCCCCAGATACCTCGCCATGTGTTTCACCAGCGATCCCGAGCTCATCGATTACAGCGTTCTTGCCCTGCGCCTCATACTCGTGATGTCGCCCTTCATAGGCTTCACCATCACCAACTCGCAGTTTTTCCAGAGCATCGATAAGCCGGTCATCGCCATCATCACGTCGCTCTCGCGTCAGGTGCTCATGCTGGCGCCGCTGTGCTTCATCATACCGCCCATATTCGAGCACATGGGCTATTCGGGCCTTACGGGCGTGTTCTCTGCCTGCACCATCAGCGATATCACCGGCGCCATGCTGGCGGCCTTCCTTCTCTGGAAAAACATCGGCGTTCTCCGCCAGCCCGATCATCCCGGTCAGCAGTAGATTACGTCGCCTGTCCTGAACACCTCCACACCGGCCATTGCGCGCAGCCTTTCCTGGGCTGTTTTTCCCGTGCAGTGTCCGGTGTGCATTTTTTTTATGGTGTGTCTGATGCTTTCCCTGATGCTTGGGCCTGCGCTGTCCAGATCGCCCTCGCCGTCTATCATGTGGAGTCCGCCCACAAAAGTGCTGCACTCCATGCCGGTCCTTTTCTCAGCACACTTTATTATATTCATCAGCCCCGAGTGCGAGCATGGCGATATCACGGTCATCCTGCCGTCCGCCACCACGGTAATTATCAGCTCGTCGTCCCCATTGTATGGCAGACCGTTTATGTGGAGCAGCCGGTTGCCCCTGGGCCTCTCGTAAGCATCAGTATCGCATGTTCCTGCTGATACTTGGTTTTCGCCGTCCCTCACCTCCATCAGGTTGCGGTCCAGAAATATAAACCTGTCCTTGTTCTTCATTATCAGGTCCTTGTCGGGATTCAGCGAGTGTCTGATGCCGCGGCTGTCCGATGTGTAGTCCAGCTCGGCAATCTTGCGGCTGGCTATTATTTTTGCGCTCTTGTTTTCCTCCAGAAACCGCCACAGTCCTCCTGTGTGGTCCTTGTGCCCGTGGGATAGTATCAGGAAATCCACCTGGCTGATGTCTGCACCCAAGGCTCTGGCATTGTCCATGGCCTTGCCCGAAAGTCCTGTGTCGATAAGGAATTTCTTGCCGCAGGCCTCCATGTATATCGACAGTCCGTGCTCGCTGTGTAGCCTGCCATCAGTATCAGGCGTGTTGTCTATAAGGATTCTAAGAGATGTCATTACTTCCATTCATCTGGAATTTCCACTTGGATAATGTCGTCGTCGTCCACGTTGGCGTCTTTAACCTCAACCTTGTCGCTGTCGTCGTCTTTTGCTTCTTTCATCTTGATGGCGAAAACATAAAGGAGTACTGCCGTCTGAACCTTGCCTACAAATTCCTCGTCTTCTGTAAGCTTATTAATAAGGCCTTGTGACAATTCGGGTGTAAGCTCGCCCAATTTTTTTCCGGCAGGAGTCTTGTAGAAGGCGTTTATGGCTTTTATTTCCTTAAGGGTGAAATTCTCCTTGTACGATTCCACGGCTTTCTCCATCAGGTCGTCGTACATGGTGCTTATCAAAACCTCCGCGAGACCTTCCTTCTGCTCGTCGTTAAGCTCCAGCTTGTCGCCTATTGGACCCAAGGTGGCGTTTAGCGCTACTTTCAAGGTCTTTTTGCTGTTCTGAGCCTCATAGATTTCCAATACCTGGGTTCTGAAATCGTCTTTTTGTGCCAATGCCAGGTTGCTGAATGCCATCAAGGCTATCATCAGCATGCTGAAAAATGCTCTTTTCATTTTGTTTTTGATTTGTGTTTTGTATTATCAGAATTATTAATTGCGGTATTTGTAGGGGATTTTGTGCGATAAATCTCTTACGTAAAACTCTTATTCTCAGACCCAATAATTTTTTTTGAAAAAAACATTCAAAAAGATTTGGAAAATGCATCAAAAAGTATCTACCTTTGCACTCGCAAAACGAAAGATAAGCACATTGAAATCCGGAAAACAAAGTTAGAAAAAGAATATTTGCTGACCAATTTTTCTTCAACAAAAATTTGAAAACAACTTCAAAAAAAAGTTGCTCAAAAATTTGGAAGTAATCAGAAAAAGTTCTTACCTTTGCATCCGCAACCGAATCG
>JAKSLV010000102.1 GCA_024401025.1 Bacteroidales bacterium | reverse complement strand
CGCAACGCTACAGATTGGGATTATGGCAACTTCTAGAATTTCATAATACTTCATCAGATAATATCGCAATGCTGTTGGCGCATAGATAGCCATGGCATTGCGATTTCTGTGTTTGTGTGGATAGTGAAAATTTGTCCCTGAAAGCAACGTTTTATGGAATAATTTTTGCTTTTTTAAAAAATATTAAAAAAAATTCGCATAAAGTTTTTTGCTTTCGCAAATTATATATAACTTTAGCGTGTCAATTTTATCGCCAAAATGTGCGTTTTGGCGATAAAATAAAAATGAAATAACTAATCAATTTTCAATAATTTAATTTTTAAATTAACAAATTATGGTAGCATTTAACAAAACCAGGAAATTCGCTAACATTTTCCAGAAATTCAACTCTATTGGTGCCGCTGTCGTAATCGTCGGTGCGCTGTTCAAGATCCAGCACTACCCAGGTGCTTCTATCATGTTGATGGTAGGTCTTCTTACTGAGGCTGCTATCTTCTTGATCACAGCTTTTGCTCCACTTCCAACTGAGTACCACTGGCAGAATATCTTCCCTGAGCTCATGTTCACAGAGGAGGATGAGGAGAACCTCGAGAACGCTGGCACACCAGCTCCTATCTGCAAGGTTATTCCTTGGGAGAACCAGATCGACAAGTCGCACAGCCCATACAACTTCGAGAACATGGGTGGTGGCTCTGCAAAGGTTTCTGGCGGTTCTTCACTCGCTGCTTTCGACGAGATGCTCGAGAAGGCAGGTGGCAAGGATTTCTTTGGCAAGCTTGGCAACAACCTCGCCAACCTCAGCGAGAACGCTAAGGACCTCGCTTCTGTATCTAACGCAGCCGTAGCTTCTAAGTCTTTCACAGATACTCTCCAGTCTGCTTCTTCAGCTATCTCTACTTTCAACTCTTCAGCTGAGGACATGGCCAACACCATGGGTTCTGTACAGGGCCAGATCACAAAGCTCGGTGCTGTTGACTTCTCTGCCCTCACCGATGGCAACAAGGAGTACAGCGACAACATCGCAAAACTCAACAAGAATCTCGGCGCTATCAACGGCGTATTCGAGATGCAGCTCAACGATTTCGACGACGTTATCCAGGGTCTCAAGAATTCTGTTGACGGTGCCAAGACATACTCTGCTGAGGTTAACAAGCTCGGCAACAACCTCAAGGCCCTCAACACTGTTTACGGCAACATGCTTACAGCTCTCAACGTTAAGTTGTAATCTTTGCCATAGGCACACTTTTAATTAATCAATTTTTCTAAAAACATTAAAATTATTATAATATGAGTGGAGGAGGAAAAGAAACCCCAAGGCAAGCGATGATCGGTATGATGTACCTGTTCTATACCGCGCTTTTGGCGTTGAACGTTTCTGCAGAAATCCTTTCAGCATTCGCTCTCGTGGATTCGTCTTTGCGCAAGACAAACCAGATCAACGAGAAGGTGATTAGTGATACGCATGAAGGCTTCAAGGACGCCTTGAAGAACGATCCAGGTGTAGCTCCTATTCTGGCTACTGCCGAGCAGGTAATGAAGCAGTGTGATGAGGCTTATGGTGTTGTTCAGTCATACAAGGAGTTGTTTGTTTGCACCCTCGAGGGTGTTACTTACGACATGAGCAATCCTGAGTCAGGCATGCAGGCTCTCTATGCCAGCAAGGATCTCAACTATGAGAACGATAAGAATACAGTTTACTTTGGCGACCTCGTTTCCAAGAAGGACGATAACAACGTAGGTGGTCAGATCTTCATTCAGGAGAATGAGGGTGAGCACGGTAAGAAGGTACAGAGCAGCCGCGAGGACCTCAAGGCTTATCTCTCTGACATTGTAAACAAGGACACACTCTCTACCGCTGGTGAGAAGGAGTCTATGATTGCAACAATCACCGAGATGCTCGCTACCGAGGATGTAGAGTCTCAGGAGGAGCCTGGCAAGATAGTTCCTTGGCCAGCTGCCAACTTCGAGCACCTTCCTGCTGCCGGTGTACTCTCTCTTATGACCAAGATGCAGAGCGACGTTCGCAACGTGGAGGCTTCTATGCTTCAGTATCTCCGTGGCCTTATCGGCAAGGCTGATATGAAGTTCAACGCTATCAAGGCTGTTGTTACAGCTCCATCTAACTATGTACAGGTAGGCGAGCCTTTCAAGGCTGAGATCTTTATCGCTGCTTACGACTCAACACAGAATCCTGAGATTCTCGTTGGCGGCTCTCCAATCCCTGTTAAGAACGGTGTAGGTACCTACACTGGCAATACTCAGAGCCCAGGACCTCACTCTTTCAGCGGTGTTGTAAAGTTGAAAAACAAGAACACTGGCGAGGTTAAGGATTATCCTTTCAAGGGCGATTACGAGGTTGGCGTTTCTTCTTTGTCGGTATCACCTACCAAGATGAACGTTCTCTACATCGGTGTTGCCAACCCAATCGAGATCACATCTTCTGGTGTTGACCCCAACAAGCTTACCCCATCAATCACTGGTGGCGGCTCGCTCCAGAGAGGTGCAAAGCCTGGCGAGTACATCGCTACTGTAAAGGCTGCCGGCAAGGTAAACATCTCTGTTTCGGCCAATATCGATGGTCACACAAAGAGCCTCGGTACAAGAGAGTTCCGTGTTAAGCGTGTTCCAGACCCAGTTGCTGTTGTTGGTACCGATCCTTCCAACCGCCGTGGTGGTACAATCTCTAAGGCTACACTCGCCAACCAGGCTGGTGTAAAGGCCGACCTCGAGAACTTCGACTTCGACCTCAAGTTTACCGTTGTATCATTCACAGTATCTGCCAACGTTAAGGGCTTCGTAAAGGATGAGCCTTCTAAGTCTGCTGCTTTCACACCTCAGCAGAAGGCCCTCATCAATTCGCTTGCTCCTGGCAGCCGCGTTTCTATCGATGATATCAAGGCTAAGGGTCCTGACGGTTCTATCCGTGACCTCGGTTCTATCAACTTCAAGCTTAAGTAGCATAAGTAGAATATCGGGCTTGCTCCGGTATCATCTTTCATAATAATGGAGAGTTTTAATAATGCCTTGCGTTTTATTAAGACTCTCCATTTTTTTTGATTTTAGCTTAAAAATATTGTTGCCTTTTTACAATATTTCACCAAAAAGAGAGTTTATTATTAATAAGTAAGTTTTCATAAAAAACTCTCTAATATCGAAGTTTACTATTTAAGTCAATAAAATCATGAAAAAAATTCTGTTCTTGATGGCTATCATAGCCATGTTGCAGTGTCTTGATACCGTAGAGTGCCAAGCTCAGGAGCTCTTGGGTCTTCCATACGAGAAGATACACACTGTAAACCGCAAGCCTGTTCCTTACCAGTACGTAAGGGAGTCTGATGTGATGTGGAGCAAGATTATCTGGCGCCGCATCGAGCTAAAGGAGCGTGCCAACCACCACCTCTACTTCCCAAAGCGTCCTCAGGACGGCCGTATGAGCCTTATCGATGTTCTTCTTGAGGGTATCCACACCCAGGGTCTTACCGCATACGAGGAGAATGGAGACGACGAGTTTGGTACAATCGTTACCGAGAAGAATGTACACACCAACATGGGTAGCAAGACCGAGACACTTACCGTGGAGGACCTCGACGGTAACATCGAGTCGAAGATCGTAGAGCAGGCATACAACAGTGCCGAGGTTCAGGCATACCTCCTGAAGGAGCTCTGGTTTTTCGACAAGCAGCGTTCTGTAATGGACGTGCGCATCATCGGTATCTGTCCTATCAGAATCTACTACCGCGACGACGATCCAAATATGGAGAGCCCTCAGCAGAAGAAGGTTTTCTGGATCTACTATCCTGAGGCCCGCAAGATTCTCTCTAACGCCGAGTGTTTCAATATGAAGAACGACGCACAGCGTCTCAACTTCGAGGACATCTTCCAGAAGAGATTCTTCTCTAGCTACATCTTTGCCGAGTCTAACGTATACGACAACCGAACCATCCAGCAGTACGCTCAGGGCGAGGAGTGTCTTCTCGAGGCAGAGCGCATCAAGGAGCAGATTTTCAATTTCGAGCAGGATTTGTGGGAGTACTAGAATCCCGATATCAATCCCAATACAACAAAGGCCCGGAGTCCGCTGGATTCCAGGCCTTTGTTTTTTTTATGCAGCATCAGAAGTGTCAGAAGCCTCAGCAGCATCAGGAAGCATCAGTTTTGCTGATATTGTATCTGATAGCTTAGCATGGGCAGCAGGCCCGGCAGAGTCATTCCCGTGGCCACAAAGTCGTTTTCCTTTATGTAGTTGGATGGTATCTCGTAGCTGCCCTTGTCGGTCTCTATCTTGTTGTAGCTTACCAGCACGTAATTGTTGCGGTTGTACACGTTGTATACCGAGAGCGTTATCCTGTGCTGCAGGGTGCTGTTTGGGCGTTTCCTGAAGCTGTATTCCAGCGCCATGTTCAGCTTGTGGTAGTTGGGCAGGCGCGCGTTGTTGCGCTCGCCGTAATAGGGTATTTTGTATTCGCTGTAATAGTAGAAACCCACGGGCTTGGTGTATGGGATGCCCGATGTAAGGTTCCAGTCGGCCTTGGCCACCAGCTTGGGGCTGATGCTGTATTGCAGCATTATGTGCAGCGCGTGGGGTATCGAGTTGTCGGGTATGTAGTTGTAGTCGTAGAGGTCGGGCGTGTGGCGCTGCGAGTTGGTGTAGGCATACGACACCTTCGACCTTAGTTTTCCGGTGTTTTTCTCGGCCGACACCTCAAAACCCGTGCTCCAGGCCTCGCCGTTGTGGTAAAACTCGGTCTCTATGTACTGGTTCATCAGCATGTTGGCATGCAGGCGGTATTCCGTAAGGTTGTTTAGCTTTTTGTGGAATACGCACGCCCACAGGTTGGTTTCACGCAGCTTCAGGGTGGCGCTAAGCGTGTAGTTGTGGGTTTCCTGAGGCATGAAGGTTTTGCCGCTGGGTATCCATAGGTCAAGAGTGGTGAAGGGGCTTATGGAGTTGCTTAGCATGTGCTGAAACTGCACGTTCCTTTCTGCCGACGCCTTTATGGCCAGGCGCCTGTGCGGAATTATCAGCGCCGACACCCTGGGCTCCAGCCTCCAGTAGGTGTTGAATCTTCCGCCCTCATACGATATCGTGTCCCATTTGCGTATCTGCTCGTCATACACATAGCTCTTGGCCGGTCCGTAGTTGTTCCAGGCGTTTATCCTTGCGCCGTATTTCAGGGTTATCTTTTTGCTGATGCTGCTTTCCATGCCGGCATACAGGCAGGCGTTGTCGGCGTTTCCGGTTAGGAGTCCGCTGTTTGATTTTATCCTGCTGATATACAGCGTGGCGGGCGTAAACATGTGGTAGGAGTATTCCAGACCCAGGCGCAGCAGGTTCTTTGGCGTAAGGTTGTATGTGAGGTCGTTCCTAAGGGTTATGTTGCCTATGCGGTTGTTCCAGAAATTGCTGTGGTCCTCGTTGGTGTATACCTTGTATTTGTATTGGCCGAAATATATTGTGTTGCTCATGTGCATCCTGGACCCCAGCACACGGTAATACCTTATTGTGGCGGCCAGGTTTTTCCACGATACGGCGTAGTTGTTGCCCGTCTCCAGGTTCGAGTAATAGTCGCTTCCGTTGAATATCGACAGGTACAGCCTGCCCTTGTCCGACAGCTTGAAATGCACTTTTCCGTGGAGGTCGTAGAAGCTGAAGTCGCCGTCTCTTTTCAGCAGGTTGGCGGCCCATCCAAGGGTGGATTTCCTGTAGTTGGCAGTTGCGGTAATCCTGTCGCGGAGTATTGGAGTCTCCAGGCGCAGCGATGTGGTTACGGGAGTGGCCTCCACGCATGCGCTCAGCTTGCCCAGGCTTCCGTCCTTGGTCCTGATGTCGGTAATCGACGACAGCCTTCCGCCATATTTAAGTGGGAAATCCGATGTGTATGCCTCTATGGAGTTGATGGCCTGAGGCGCCACCGACGAGTACAGTCCAAACAGGTGCGATGGATGGTATATCGGCGCATCGTCTATCAGCACCAGGTTTTGGTCCTTGAATCCTCCGTGTACGCTGTAGAAGGCCGAACAGTCTGATATTCGCGTAATTCCGTGGTCGGTGGATAAGATGCCCACCACATCGCCGCCCAACACCAGGCCCGAATATTTAGCGAAATCCTCCACGTTTAGGGTGCTGCTCCGGTGCAGCAGGTCGCTGGCGTTTAGGCCGTGCTGCTGCCCGGTTATGGTGATGGCCTCCAGCTGAAGGTCGGTGGGGGATAGGTTCATGTTTATCACGTCGTCGCCGTTGTGCACCACCGGCAGATATTCTCTCTGATACCCCAGATACGCGTACACCAGTGTATACGAGCCCTTCTCCAGTGTAAGCGAATAGTATCCCACGGCGTTGGTGGTGGTGCCGGTGGGCTCGTTTTCCACGCTTACGATGGCTCCGATAAGGGGTTCCTTGGTTTTGCTGTCCAGTATGTATCCGCTTATTGTGGCTGATGCTGATGCTGCATTGTCGGCCGTTACGTGTTCGGATTTGCGCGCCTTCAGTATTATCTGCTTGTCTATTATCACATAGTTGAATCCCAGCTTGTTGGATAGCTGGTCCATCACGTTGGCAAGGTCTTTCTGCCTTATCCTGATGTCGAGTGTGCGCTGGTCGTTTATCTGCTCGGCGTTGTAAACGAACAACAGCCCGCTTTGCGCTGATATGTCGTCCAGTATCACGCGCAACGGGCTGTTGTAGTATGATATGTCTATGAGAGTAGCGTTGCCGCCTGTTTGGGCCTTGGCGGACCCGGCAAGCTGCAGTATCATCAATAATGTGGCTGATAGTATCGCATATAACCTGTTTACTCTCATTATGTTTTATTACTTGCCTACGGTCCATACTCCGCTGGCGTCGCGCTCTATCTTAAGGTCCAGCGCCTGCTCTAGTATGGTGAATATCGGCTGAAGCTCCTGATTGTCGAATTTGCCGGTTACTGTGGCGTTGGCGGTTTCCTCGTCGGCAAACTTGTACCTGAAGTCGTAAGCCTTGCCCAGTTGCTCCATTATCTCATGCATTGGAGTTTCGCGGAAATCCAGCTGTCGCAGCTTCCACGCTATGTTGTTGAAGTTTTGCACCTCGCTCACCTCCATCTTGCCGTTTTTGCGGCAGATTACCTGGCCGCCCTTTGTGATGTTGTTTACAGTCTCGTTGGAAGCGTTGGATCTTACCTCCACGTTTCCTGATGTTACTGTAACGGTGGTTTCATCTGCCTGCTCGCAAATGTTGAACGATGTGCCGTGCACAATTACTGTAACGTCATCTGTGGTGATCTTGAAAGTACGCTCGGGGTTTTTCTCCACGTCGAAGTATGCCTCGCCGCGCAGGGCCACCGTGTATTCGCCGTTGTCGCGGTTGTCGGTGCAGGTCACCGAGGTGTTCTTGTTAAGGCTTATCATGGTGGATGTCTCCACAATAGTCTCCACAGCCTTCTCTGCCGAGGCGTAAGTCTCAGCCTTAGGAGCGCTCATATAGCTGTAGCCCAGAATGCCAGCTCCGGCTATCAGTATTATCGACGCAGCCACCTTCCAGAAGGTTCTCAGACTAAAGACTTTTGTATCCCTGATGCCGGCTGCCGACCTGAATTTGCTCCATTCCGCGTCCGTATCAATGTTCAAAAGCCTGATGTCAGATAAGTCAGGTATTTCGTTGTTGCGGTTCATTTGGTTTCAAAGATTTAGTTTCTCAAAATAATTTAACTCTAATAATATAAGTAAGCATTGTATATGTATGCAAAAATCATACAATATTTTCAAAAACATAACACTTGATTGATACCTAACCCTAATGAATATGTCAAAAATTTGAATAATTATTTCTCTTTTCCGAAAATTTTAAGCCTCAGGGCCTTCAGGGCCGATGTTATGTGGGCTTCCACGGTCTTTATAGATATGCCCAGCTGCTCCGCAATCTTGCTGTTGCCCAGTTTCTCGTAGCGGCTTAGTACAAACACCTGCCTTATCTTTTCCGGCATGTGCTGAACGGTCTCCACTATTGCCGATTCCAGCTCTGCTGCCCTGATGTCGGAATCAGCCTCGTGGTTGTCGGTCTCGGTAAGCGGCATGTCGTCGCTGGATGTAAATTTCTTGTTGTCGCGGATATAGTTGATACTCAAGTTGTGGGAAATGCGATACAGAAGAGCCGGGATGTTGCTGCCCTCGGGTATCGAGTCGCGCTTCTCCCAGACCTTCATAAAAGCCTTGTGGGCTATATCCTTGGCATCGTCCACGTCGTTCACAAAACGGTTGATGTAGGATGTAATGGCCACAAAGTACTTTTTGAATAGTGTTTCAAACTCCTTTTCGCTTACTCCCATTTTTGTTTGTTTATATGATATAAAGTGTAAAGTGGAAAGATTAAAGTTTAAACTTTCCACTTTAAACTTTCCTCTTTACACTTTCCTCTTTACACTTTACACTATTAATAATGCTTTGGACGGAAGCCGAATATCTGGCGTACCTCCTCCACGGTTTTCTGAGCCTGTACACGGGCCTTCTCGGCGCCCAGACGTGCCACCTTCTCCAGATAGTCAACGTCGTTGTAGATATCGTTGATGCGCTCGCGGATTGGGGTCACCACCTTGATGATGTCCTCGGCCAGCTGCTTCTTCATATCGCCGTAGCGGATAGAGCAGTCGTTCCAGGCGGCGTCGAAATGCTCGATGGTGCTCTTGTCTGATACCAGGTCCATGATGGTGAAGAGGTTCTGGATCACCTCAGGCTTCTGGCTGTTTGGCT
>JAKSLV010000101.1 GCA_024401025.1 Bacteroidales bacterium | reverse complement strand
AAATCATGAAACACAATTCCGAAAAACAGCGCAATCGGAAGAATGTTGTTCTTTACAAATAAGAAATATTTATTGTTCATTTTTGAAATAATTACGAATTACGAAATCCGAATTACGAATTCCACGAATTCCAAAATCCCCGGTCATCCCCGACCTCTGCTATTCTATTGCCGTGGTAGAGGTCGGGGCTGCTTTAAGCTTTTTCTTCTCCATATCAGCCCTACTCTTGCTCTGGGTAACCACGAAAACGCCTGTGAAGATCAGGACCGCGGCGGCGGCTTTCCACCAGCCGAAGGCGCTCATTCCCACGGCCACCGATACCGACGCCGACACCACGGGCTGCACGTAATTGTACATCACGAAAACCGTCGGCCTGAGTCTGTGCTGACCTATCGGTATCAGGAAATAACCAATAAACGTGCCGCCCACCACCACGTGGGCCAGTCCCCAGTAAACCGAGGCATCGAGGTTGGCGTAGTCCATGGCTATCATGTCCTTGGCGAAAAACGGCATTGTGAAAATCGACGCCCACAAGAACATCCACTTCATCATAGTAACGGGCGAATACTTGCCCACGATATCCTTGAAGAGCACGGCGTAGAACGCGAAGCTGAACTGTGCCGAGAGGCAGAGGAGGTCGCCCCAGATGTTGCTGTCGCCGGATACATTGCCGGTGTCCCAGATCAGGATAATGGCGCCCGATAGTCCGAGGGCAATGCCGAGAACCTTAAGCGATGTTATAGGCTCCTTGAGGATAACGGCCGACAGCACCATGGTTATGATGGGCAATACGGTGGTGATTACGGAGGCGTCGATGGGCGATGTGAGGGCCACTCCGCACACGTAGCTTCCCTGATTGAAAACTACGGCCAGCAGCGACGCGCCAATCAGGCGGATCTTGTCCTTGCGCGGCATCTCCTCCTTCTTCACGAATAGCGACGCCGTCCAGAACAGTATGCACGCGCCCAGTATTCTGTAACCCGTTACGGCAAAGCTGCTCACGCTGTCCACGCTCATCACGTATTTGGCCACAGGAGCCATCACTCCCCATATCACATTGGCGAAAAACATCGCCAGATGTCCCGGAAGGGTCTGTCTGTCAAAACTTTTCATTATATTCAGCTGATATTTTTCCAACATACAAATTTCGCTTGTTTTTGTTAATTCTATGCAAAGCAATGGTATATTTTACAATAAAAATGTTGCTGATACGGCTTTTTTGCAGTATCTTTGCGTTATATTGCTGATACTTACGCCTATGACAACAACCATATCCAAATACGGCATCACATTGCGCAGCCTCAGCCACAGCAAGATAGAGCTTGTGCGGCACTGGCGAAACCACCCCTCCATCAATCAGTACATGGAATACCGCGGCCACATAACGCCGGAGATGCAGGAGGCGTGGTTTCAGAAGATAAGTGCCTCTGATACTGACTTCTATTTCATAATCGAGTATCAGGGCCGCGACATCGGCCTCATCAACATCAAGGACATCAGCTACGAGAAAAAATGCGGCGAGCCCGGCATATTCGTGTGGGACTCCGACGCGCTTAACACGGGCGTGTCGTTTCTGGCGGTGTTTGCCCTCGACGATTTCTGCATGGAGACCCTGGGCCTGGAGACCGTATACTGCCACATCCTTAGGTCGAACAAGCGCGCCATCAGGTTCAACAAGTATCTGGGGTATCAGCTATGTCCCGGTCAGGAAAACCTGGAAAACCAGCTGTATTCCAGAGAGCTGATACATACCGCCATGCGTGACAGAATACTGAGAATTTACGCTCCCGGAGATGCCGGGCAACAAGATTGAAGGCCAATCTGAAACAAACATCATCTTTTTTTCGTAAGCTTGCAAAAAATTTGTACTTTTGTGAGCCGCCGATTACTGATATCGCAGCATCAGACAACGCATACATCAACACCCAAACACCAAAACCGAAAATGAAGAAAACAAGCATATATCTCATCATAACGGCAGCCGTGCTGCTGATGGCGGTATCGCAGCAATCGTGCAAGCACCGCGACATGGAATACGACGACCTCTCGTGGCTGGACACCACACTCAACCAAAACCATGAAGACGTAAGCGAGAAAATCCTTACTTTGATGGAATGGCCCAACTATGCCATATCGGAGATAGGCACTCAGACCCACCTGATATTCAAGGCCACCGAGCCATGGAAAATAGTAGTGGACCCCAAGGTGAAGGACTGGGTGACCGTGAAGCCCGACCAGGGAAATCCCGGCAAGATAACCGCCATGATAACCGTTGACAAAAACGCCGGACATCTGGAGCGAAACGCCGCCATCACCATCATGGCAGGCGATGCGCAGGAAACCATAACCCTTACCCAGAAACAGACCAACGCCATCATAGCCACCATCAGCAAGATAGAGGTGGAGGCCGAGGGCGGACAGATAAGCGTGGAGGTGAAATCCAATGTGGAATACATGCAGACCATCGACAAGGGCGCCCGCAGCTGGATTCTGCCCGCCACCAGCAAGGACATTACCACCAGGGTTCACAAATACAACATCCCTGAAAACCTTTCCACAGGCCCACGACAGGGAACAATTAAATACACCGGCAGCGACACCGAGGAAACCGTGGTGATTTATCAGAAGGGATCGTCGGAATCGCTGGTGCTTTCCAGCAACAACTACCACGTGCCACAGGAGGGCGGCGAGATTGTGATTGAGGTTCTCAGCAACTCGCAGTTCAACGTAAAGGACCCCAACGTGGAATGGCTGCGCCGCAACGTGGAGAAAACCCATAGCTCGTACACTCTGTACTACAACGTGGCAGAAAACAGGGTTACCGACAGCAGGAAGTGCTTCATAGTGGTGTCGTCGCACGACCTGTCGCAGAAAGACACCATCTACATTACTCAGGACAAGTTTATCGAGAGTCTGGAGGTAACATCAGAGAAAGACATAAGCACCGACAACTCGGCCGCCGACATAAAGGTGAAAGTATCAGCCAACACCGGATACACCATCGAAATGCCAAAGTGGATAACAGGACCCGAGGAGGCCGACGAGGGCGACAACGAGCACAAATTCTCCATAAGCCAGAACCCAACGTATGACGAGCGCACCGGAAAGATCATCTTCACCAACTACAGCGGCACCCACTCCGACACCGTGGTGGTGACCCAGACTCAGAAGGTGGACGGCCTTACAATAGTGAGCTACCCCACCGAGACCCTCGCCCAGGAATCGGCGTCGTATCAGGTAACGCTGATGTCGAACGACAGATGGGTGGTAACCGTGGAGGAGGGATGCAGGACTTGGCTGCTTACCGAGCCGGCCTCAGGCGAGAAAAACGAGACATCATTCTGGCTGAAAACCACCACCAACAACACCTACGACGACAGAACGGGAAGCATCACCATAAAATCGGGCAAGATTGTAAAGACCCTGATATTTACGCAGGAAGGCCTGGAATCAATCCTTGAGCTCAACGACAGCGAAGGCGGCGTGGCAATACCGTTTACCGGCGGCGAGGCCACAATAACCGTATACTGCAATGTGGAATACAAGGTGGAGTATCCGGCCTGGGCATCGTGCAAAAACCCCATGGGAGCACCCGGCACCAACAAGCACGTGATGTATGTGCCTGAAAACGAGACTCTGACCGACCTGTCGGGCGAGATAAAGATAAGCACCCTGAACGGCAAGAAAACCATATCGCTGCCAATAGTTCAGGATAGGCACACAGCCCTGCTCGAGATACGCAACGTAAACAAGTACGTATTGGAAACCAGCGGCGGCGACGCCCTGATACAGTTTATCACCAACAACGACTGGACCGCCACCGTATCTGACGACGCCAAGTGGTGGATGTTCCTTAACCCCAAATACGGAGGCAAGGCCGGCAACACCGACCTGGTGGTGACAGCCAGCATGAACGAGGCTTTCGAGGACAGATACGGCACCGTAACATTAACCGCCGGACCCAAGGAGAGGACTTTCACCTTCAAGCAACCGGCCGCCGAGCCTACCGTAATGGTGATAGACAACCTGCCTGTGGAGGCAGTGTACGGAGGTCAGCTGATACTGGCGAAGGTAACCGCCAACGTGGATTTCAATATAGAGATGCCCGACTGGATAACAGGCCCGGTATCAGGCACCAAGGGCGACGCCACAATGAGATTCAGCGTGAAAGCCAACCCCGACTACGAGAAACGCGAGGGTCAGATAAAATTCACCAACAGCGAGTACTCCATCACCGATATCATAGAGGTGAGCCAGGAGCCGAAAATCGACGAGATAAAGGCCTTTGCAAGCAACCTCTCGTTTGCCAGCAAGAAGGGATTCTCGGCCTTCGACCTCAACGCCTCCGACGATTGGACCGCCGAGGTTTCCGACAGCTGGATAACGATATCGCCAGCCAGCGGCACCAGGGGCAAAACAACGATAGAGACCCGCGTAACCGATTTTGACGGCATAGATCCGCGCTCTGGACAAATCACCTTCACCTGCGGACGCGCCTCCACAACGGTAACCGTAACTCAGGCTCCCGTGGACGCCTACATAAACGTGGAATCCGATCCAAACATTACTGCTGACTATCTGGGCAGGAGTTTCGAGGTGGACGTGAACACCAACACCGACTTCAGCATCAGCATGCCAGACTGGATAACAGGCCCGTCGGAGGGCAAGGCCGGCAGCAGCAAGCTGGAATTCACTATATCAAGAAACGACGCCTACAGCAAGCGCAACGGCACCATCCAGCTGTTCAACACCGAGCACAACGCCAACAACAAGGTTACTGTAGTTCAGGACCTCAAGATAGACGTAGTGAAACTGATAGAGGAGCCTCAGACAATAGTTCCGGCAGCCGGCGGCAAAGTAACGGTAAAGTTCTACGCATCCGACAACTGGAGCATCCAGCATTATGAGGATTCAACGCCAAGCATGGTGAGCGGCGAGGCCGGCGAGCACACCCTGGAGATAGAGGTGGCGCCCAACACCGCAATATACGGCCGCACAGTGGTCCTGAAGATCATCTGCGGAAAAACAGGCAAGCTGGTGGAGATATCTCAGAGCAAAAACAGATAAGGCTGATACCGCAAGACTGGCAAAAAAACAAAAACAATAAACTTTACTTAATAAATAGCAAAAAACAATTATGAGACTTAAGAACATCTTGATGTCGGCCGCCACACTGGCACTGGCATTGTCGCTGAACGCATGCGGCGACGACGACGAAGTTATCGACTACTCAACTCCTGAGCCAGAGGAGAACACCGAGAATCCCGACGAGACTCCCGAGGAGACTCCCAAGAGCGTAAACCACTTCTTCCTCTGTTTTGGACAGAGCAACATGGAGGGCAACGCAAAGCCCATAGCCAAGGACAAGGAATGCCCCAAGAATTTCCAGAGCTACGTATGCTACAACGGCAGCTACGACGGCAAAACGTATAAGGTGGGCGACCTCCGCACCGCCACTCCCCCACTCTGCCGATCTGGTCAGCCCGGAGGCGTGGGCGTTACCGACTACTTTGGCCGCACACTGGCCACAATGGTGCCGGAGGGCGACAACGTGAGAGTGGCCGTGGTGGCTCTGGGTGGCACCGCGATAGACGGTTTCCTGGAGGATTACCGACAGAGCTACCTCGACAGGCTTAAGGCCGAGAACACTCAATGGCTGCTCGGATACTACAAATGCTACTCCAACAAGCCATACGACCGCATGATAGAGGTGGCAAAGAAGGCCATCAGCAACGGCGACTCGTTCGACGGCATCCTCTTCCACCAGGGCGAGACCGACGGATACTCTGCCGAATGGAACAAGAGAGTAAAACAGGTATACGAAAACATCTGCAAGGATCTGGGCGTTAAGGACGTTCCATTCCTGGCCGGACAGGTTACCAGCAACAGCAACGGATGCATCAACAACATCCCCAACTACATAAAGGGCTCATACGTTATCAAGAGCAACGGATGCGAGAGCGACAAGAAGGGCGAGAACGGCACCGTTGCCCTAGGCTCCGACAACGGAATCCACTTCAACCACGCCGGATACGAGGAGATGGGCAAGCGCTACGCCGAGCAGATGGCCAAGATAATGGGACTAAAGTAATATAAAAACACGCAATGCTTAGAAAAGTAAGGCAACACATCTCGGACAACCAACTCTTTGGAGAGCGCGACAAGGTATTGCTGGCCGTGAGCGGCGGACCCGATTCCGTGGCCATGGCCGACATCCTTAGCCGCCTGCATGTAAACATGGGAATATGCCACGTAAACTTCCACCTAAGGGGGGAGGATTCCGACGGCGACGAGCAGTTCGTGCGCTCGCTGGCCCAGAAATACGGGGCGCCCATATACGTGCTGGAGGCCGACACCCAGGCATACGCCAAGCAGAACGGGCTCTCCATAGAGATGGCTGCCAGAGACATAAGGTACGCCGAGTTCAACAGGATAATGGACCAGCACGGATACGCCTGCACCGCCGTGGCCCACCATCAGGACGACGCCATAGAAACCTTTGTGCTAAACCTTACAAGAGGGGCAGGCATCAGGGGACTCACAGGCATCAGGGTGAAAAACCAGCGAACCGTGCGCCCGCTGCTATGCCTTAGCCGCCAGGAGATAATGCAATATCTGGATACGCACGGACTGCAATACCGCACCGACAAAACCAACCTGGAATCGGCCTACGCGCGCAACAAGGTCCGGAACCTGATAATGCCCATCCTGGAACAGATAAACCCATCGGCCAGGGCCTCCATATACGAGAGCATCAGATACCTGGGCATGGCCAAAAACATATACGGCCAGTACGTGGAAAAGGCCATGGCTGATACCGCATCAATAGACGGAAACCGCGCCCAGATATCCATCCCCAGACTGATGCTGCACACCGAGCCCGAATGCATACTATACGAGACCATAAGCCAGTACGGATTCGGCAAGCACCAGTGCGCCAGCATCATGCGCGGAATAGCGGGCGAGAGCGGCAGGATTTTCCAGAGCCCCACCCACCGCATCATAAAAGACAGGCAGACCCTCATAATAGAGCCGCTGCCATCGGGAGAAAGCTTCAGCAGGCTGATACTGCCCCAAGAGCTGATGCCGGGCACAATACACACGCCACACCACACACTGGAGATTTCAATGATGGAGCCCGGGGAGTTTTGCCCCGTGCGCGATGCAGCAACGATCTTCCTCGACTACCACAAGCTTATGAAGATGGAAATGCCGCTGGAGATTACGGGATGGCGCACCGGCGACCAAATGACCGTATTTGGAGGGCGCAGGAAAAAACTGTCCGACATTTTCGTGGACAGCAAACTGAGTATCAGCCAGAAAGAAAACGCCGAGATACTAAGGGCCGGCGGCAAGATACTCTGGGCAATAGGCATCAGGACATCCAACCTATGCGCCATAGACAACGCCACAACCAAAATCCTAAAAATAACAGCAAAATAACGCGGATTTTTTCGCAACAAAACAAAAAAATTTTTATCTTTGCCCCAAAACATAAAACTGGTAACATGAAAAAGATATTCTACGGATTAGCAATAATAGCAATGGCGCTGGGCCTGGTGGGAATGATAACAGACGGTTTCATATCATCGGCGATCGGTCTTGTGGCCATCTGCGCAGGAGCCGTACTCATGCTGCTCACCTTTATAATAGGAAAAATGATGGACAAGAACGTCCAGGACGGTTTCGACAAGGGAATCGACATGAGCATAGAGATGAAGGTGAACCACGCCATATCGAACGCCAGACAAAACAGTTTTAAGGCTCAGAGCGAGATCCGCAGACTCTCGGCATGGTGCAACAACGCAATATTCGACACATTCCACGCCGAATACGAGAAAGCCGGTCAGTACTACGAGAAAGACAAGCTGATGGAATCGTACGGCGACATAAAAGAGAAATACTCCGGCAAGGTGTCGTTCGAGACCATCGACAAGTGCGACAACATCGTAAACGACTACAAGCTGAAGATAGACGGCTACAAGGAGCGTCTTCAGACCTTCGAGAAACAGGAGAAGGAATACATCGAGCTTAAGGCCAAGCTAAAAGAAGCCAAGCAGAACGAAAAACGCCTCGCAAGGCTGGAGCAGCACAACGAAAAGCTGGATACCGCCGCCATCACCGAGGGACACTCCATAGTGGCCGCCGAAGACAATCTGGAGACCATGACAATGAGCGACATAGCCCGCGAGGTAGAGGAAAAGGAAATCTACTACAAGCAGCTGGAGGAACTCAATTTCAAATATAAATAAACGCGTCCGTAGAGACGCACCGGCGTGCGTCTCCAAAACATAAATAAACGCGCCCGTAGAGACGCACTGGCGTGAGTCTCCAAAACATAAATACGTGCGCCCGTAATACAACAGAATACATATTTTAATCATACATAAAAACACATTTAGATAAAATGAGAAAGAAAATCGTAGCAGGCAACTGGAAGATGAACAAGAACCTGCAGGAAGGTATCGCTCTCGCAAAGGAGCTCACAGAGGTAGTAAAGAACCCTAACTGTGGTGTTATCATCGGTACTCCATTCATTCACCTGGCAAGCGTAGCCGAGGTAATCAAGGGCAGCGCCATCGAGCTTGCAGCCGAGAACTGCGCCGACAAGGCTTCTGGTGCCTACACAGGTGAGGTTTCTGCCGAGATGGTAAAGTCTACAGGTGCCAAGTACGTTATCCTTGGTCACTCTGAGCGTCGCGAGTACTACAAGGAGACTCCAGAGATCCTCAAGGAGAAGGTAGAGCTTGCTCTCGCCAACGGTCT
>JAKSLV010000100.1 GCA_024401025.1 Bacteroidales bacterium | reverse complement strand
TTGCGGATACCGATTACGTCCTTGGCAATCTGGATGGTATCGCGGTAACGTGTGTAAACGCCTGTGATGAAGGCATCAGCGTCGCCGGTCTCCACCATCATCATACCGAAGTAGTTGCGGTCGAACATCTTGTCGTTGGCCTCCTGGAATGTCATACCATTGCGCTGACGCTTCTCGCAAAGAATCTTTGCGTAGCGCTCACGTGTAGGAGCCTGTGCGTCCTCGCGGAGGTTGATTATCTGGATACCATCGAGCACGAGATTGTTCTCGGCGGCCAGAGCCTTGATCTTCTCGGTGTTGCCGAGGAGGATTGGGTGACAGAGACCCTCGTTCTTGGCCTCAACGGCGGCGGCGAGCATGGTTGGGTGGATACCTTCGGCGAATACAACCTTCTGAGGATTCTGCTTTGCGATGTTGAAGAGCTGTGCCGAGAGCTTGCTCTCGTAACCCATCAACTGCTTGAGGTGGAGTTTGTAAGCATCCCAGTCCTCGATGGTCTTTCTTGCAACGCCTGACTCGATGGCTGCCTTGGCTACGGCTGTTGAAACCTCGGTGATAAGGCGTGGGTCCACTGGCTTTGGAATAAAGTATGCAGGACCGAATGTGAGGTTGTCGACGTGGTACACCTTATTTACTACATCTGGAACACGCTGCTTTGCAAGTGCTGCGATGGCCTTTACGGCGGCGAGTTTCATCTCCTCGTTGATGGCTGTTGCGGCTACGTCGAGAGCGCCACGGAAAATGTATGGGAATCCGATTACGTTGTTGATCTGGTTAGGATAGTCGCTGCGGCCGGTCGACATCAAAACGTCTGGACGTGAGGCCATTGCCTCCTCGTATGTGATCTCTGGAACAGGGTTTGCCAATGCGAAAACGATTGGGCTGTTGGCCATCGATCTGATCATATCCTGAGAGAGGATGTTGCCCTTGGAGAGTCCAAGGAACACGTCGGCGCCCTTGATAGCCTCCTCAAGAGTCTTGCAGTCGCGGCGCGATGTTGCGAAGAACTTCTTCTCTGGAGTAAGGTTTGGACGGTCGTCGGTGATAACGCCCTTGGAATCAAGCATCACGATATTCTCTACCTTGGCACCGAGAGCCACGTAAAGCTTTGTGCAGCTGATGGCGGCGGCACCTGCACCGTTAACAACGATCTTTACCTCGTCGATCTTCTTGCCAGCCACCTCGAGGGCGTTGATAAGTCCGGCTGAGGAGATGATGGCTGTACCGTGCTGGTCGTCGTGCATTACAGGGATATCGAGCTCCTCCTTGAGGCGGCGCTCAATCTCGAAGCACTCAGGAGCCTTGATGTCCTCAAGGTTGATACCTCCAAATGTAGGAGCGATAGCCTTAACGGCCTCGATGAACTTGTCTGGATCCTTCTCGTTTACCTCGATATCGAATACGTCGATACCACCATATATCTTGAACAAGAGGCCCTTACCTTCCATTACAGGCTTGCCTGATACTGCGCCTATGTCGCCAAGACCGAGAACGGCAGTACCGTTGGAGATTACGGCTACAAGGTTGCCCTTGTCGGTATATCTATAAGCATTGTCGGGGTTTGCCTGAATCTCGAGACATGGCTCAGCCACGCCTGGTGAATATGCGAGCGAAAGGTCAGTCTGGGTTCTGTAAGGTTTGGTTGGGACCACCTCAATCTTACCAGGGCGTCCCTCCTCGTGATAGCGCAAGGCCATCTCTTTAGTTATCTTTGCCATTTTTTTGTATATTTTGTAGTAATAATTTCAGGTCTCAAAATTAGCAATAATTGTTTTTTGATGGAATAGCAAAATGAAGAATTAATTTTTAGATAATATCAAAAAATATGTATCTTTGCACCACAAACCAATAAATACTATACTATGACAACAGCGGCACTTGAATTATCAGCAAAAAGAGAAGACCTTATAAAAACCCTGTCAGGAGACGACATAGACTTCTCATTCATAGACGAGGTGCAGAAATTCGTCCAAAAACTCCGAAAGAAAAGGGAGAAGGAAGAGGTGGATTACTACGAGAGCGAGCAGTTCTACAAGGACCTCGACGAGGCCGAGGAACAGATAAAAAGAGGTGAATGTATAAAAATAAACACCGACGAGGAGTTGAGGAAATTAATATACGGATAGCCTATGTACACACTAACACTCGCAGATCAGGCCAAAAAAGATATTCAGAAAATACAAAAGTCTGGACAGAAAAAATTGCAAGATAAATTATTTGGTCTGTTACAAGAACTCAAGGAGCACCCCACCACAGGCACCGGGCAGCCGGAACTCCTGAAAGGCCGTCCCAATACATACTCCCGCCGTCTCGACCAAAAGAACCGTGTGGTATATAGAATCGACAACGACATTGTGGAGGTGCTTGTACTCCAAGCCCTCGGACATTACGGTGACAAATAATAAAATCCAAAAACAAAAAAATCCGGACCGATTCACAACTTGAATCAGTCCGGATTTTTTGTATTTACGTCAGCATCAGCCAACTGTTAGAAAATCACCTTGAAACCAATCTGGGCGTGCCATCTTGAATAGAGATCGCTGATGGCGAGCTTGGGATTGTTGTAGGAGAATGTGGCCACACGGCTCTCGGCATCCACGCTCTCGCACTTGAGGACGGCGAGGTTGTAGATACCCTCGTAATATGTTCCCCAGTTGTGACAGAGCATGTTGGAGAAGTTGATTACATCGAATGTGAGCTGAACCTTGCTGCCGCGCTCCTTCAGGTAGAAGATGTTCTGGGCAAAGTGGAGGTCCCAGTGATGCTCGAACGGAGCGGTGTTGGAATACCTCTCGGCATACTGTCCGCGATGGGCAGAGGCATACTCATCATCGGCTATCCATGAGGCAAACTTGGCGCGGTCGTCCTCCGAGGCAAAGCTCATCTTCCTGAGCTCGGCATCAGTAGGGATATAAAGCAGCGAGTTGCCCTTCTGAGTATCGCCGTTATAGTCGGCGGCCTCGTTCATGGAAAGGCTGTAGCGCTGACCATTGCTTGCGGTGTATGTGATGGCGAGTGTCGACGACATCAGGCCGTGGCAATACTTGGGCGATGTGTACGACGCGCTGGCCACTATCCTGTTGGGAACATCAAAGTAAGAGAAAGCCACCTCGTCCTCAGAGTTTGGATTTACGCTGTAGTTGTATTTCCAGTTGCTGGCTGCCACCGACGATGTGCCGTCGTTCACACTCTTGGCGTGGCCGTAGGTGTAGGCCGCCATAAGGTCCAGACCGAAACCGAAGCTCTTCTCGGCCTTGGCGGTAAACGAGTACGAATAGCCCTTGTTGGTGTTCTTCAGGTTTATGATGGTGTAGTATCCGCCAGCATTGGAGCTGAAGTATGGGGCTGCTGATGCCTCCACGCCTTCCACGGCGTATACCTTGCCATTCTCGGTGAGGGCCAGGTTCTCGAAGAACACATTGTTCATAGTCTTGGAGTAGAGTCCGTCGATGGTAACCTTAACATCGCCGGGCAGACGGTGCTCCAGGGCCAGATTGGCACGCAACACCTGCGGATACTTGAAACCGCGGTCGGCGGTGTTGATGGTAGGCTTGCTGGCAGATCCTGATGCCGAGTTCATGGCAGCCTGCGCATCGTTGCCAAACTGCTGAATGCTTGGCACTTCCTTGCTTATAGTGATGCCCTTCATCTCCATGCCGGTGTTGTTCCAGAGGTTGGTCATCCATACAAATGGCACGCGTCCGGTAAACATTCCAATGCCGCCGCGTACAAGAGTCTTGTGGCTGTCGTTCAGGTAATAGCGCACTCCGAGACGTGGCGACCATAGGAGCTTGGCGCTTGGGGCCTCTCCCACCTTCACGTCATACGTCTTGGCGTAGTCAGAAGCGTTGAACTCGGGATTCTCGGTTGGAGAATTAAACGACACCGGTATGTCCAGGCGCAGTCCGTATGTGAGCGTAAGGTTGCGTCCGGCGTTCCACTTGTCCTGAGCGTAGAAACCAAACTGACCCGACTTTGTGGTGCCGGCCCAGCGTGTGGATCCGGTGAGGGCGGGGTCGGAATAGTTGTACTGGAATCGGTAGGCATTGTCGTCGAGGAAGTCCTGTGTGGAATTGTAAAGGTATGTTCCCGTGCAATGCTGGATAAAGAGGTTGTACGACTTAAACACCTCGTTGTGTGTGCCGAATGTAATAGAGTGGTTGCCCTTGTAGATAGAGAGGTTGTCCTCGAAAGTGTAGGCGTCCACATCCACGGCGTTGGCGCCCGACGACGCCTCGGTACCTATCGACACGCCTATCTTGCCGGGATTCCATACATTGGCAGTAACGTCGAAATCGCCGCCGGCGCCTGATATCTGCACGTTGGGCGCCAGATACTTAACGTCGCGCTTGTCGCGCACAAATGTGAGGCCCGAGCGGAACTCGTTGTACACATTCTGCGAGAAATTGCTGTTGAGCTCCAGCACCACAGAGTTGGTCTTGCTGTTTTGCCTGTAGGTGGAGTTGGGGAAGTAATAGCCGGTGCTCTTGGTGTCGTACTTGTCTTTGTAGGCATCGTTGTACTGATACCTGAGAGCCATCTTGTGCTTGCCGGTGATATTCCAGTCGATGCGGCCCAGAAGGTTCAGCGAGTTCTTGTCGATGCCTCGGTTGCTGATGCTTTCCCTAATGCCGGTGGCCTTGTAGTAGTGGTCGGCAATGGCCTGAGCCTCAGCCTGCGACAAAAAGTCGGCTGCTCCGGGGAAAAACTCGTTAGGCACCTCGTTTCTGGTGTTCTCCACCGATACAAAGTAGAAAAGCTTGTCCTTTACGATGGCGCCGCCCAGGTTTGCGCCCAGAGTCTTAGTCTTGTCGGAATCCAGAGGCTTCTCCATCTCGGCAGGCTGGCTCCACTTGGAATAGAAGTTCTCGTTGGTGTAGTATCCGTATGCCGAGCCGGTAAACTTGTTGGTGCCCGACTTGGTGACAGCGTTGATGCCGCCGCCGGTGAATCCCGACTGCGTAACCTCGAATGGCGACACCACCACCTGGATCTCCTGGATGGCCTCCAGGGAAATAGGGTTGGCGTCGGTTTGTCCGCCGTTGGTGCCAGTAGGAGCCAGACCAAACACGTCGTTGCTTACTGTGCCGTCTATCTGGAACGAGTTGTAGCGGTTGTTGCTGCCGGCAAAGGTGATGCCGCCGGTCTTGGATATATTGGCCAGCGGATTCTGCTTGGCCACGTCATAGATGCTGCGGCTTACGGTAGGAGTGGCCGATATGTTGTCGGAATCGAAATTGGAGGCTCCGGCCAGCTTGCCCTTGGCCAATACCACCACCTCCTGTATCATCTCCTGACTGTCAGAGAGGGTCTCGTTGAAGGTGGATGTCTCGCCCAGCTGCAAGAACACGTTGCCCTCCTCCTTGGGCTGCATGCCCACAAACTGTATTGTAATCTTGTAGGGACCGCCGGGACGCATTCCCTGCATGAAATAGCGGCCCGTGGCGTTGGTAACTGCGGCATACTGTGTGCCAGAGGGCTCATGCACGGCCACCACGGTGGCTCCGGGTAGAGTCTCGCCATTGCCATCTGCCACCACGCCCGCTATGCTGGATGTGGTAGCCTGACCCATGGCCATCCCGGCCATCAGCACCATCAATAATGAAAGAAACAAAAATTTCAGATTTCGCATAATGTATAGTTTATTTATATTGTTTACTCAGTTACAGAAAACACAAGATTCTGGGGCATATCAGCCACAAACTGCTCCACGCAGCTGCCCTTTATCCATACGCCTATGCCGCGCTCGTTGGCTATCTCTATGCCAAGGGCATAGTGGTCGCGGTAGTCAGGGTAGGCTGATACGTCTATCTCCACAAAATCGGCACCGCAATCGCCGGCGTGCAGTATGTTCTCATGGCGGAAGTCGGTCTCCACGCCGCAGCTTATGCCTGATGCTTTGGCCCTCTGCACATAATCGCGTATCAGGGGCTTGTACTTAAGCACATCGATGCCGAACGAGTATTCCAGCCTGTGGGCAGCATCAGACACAAAAACTATGGAATCGGGGCGGACCTCCAATGCCTCCGACAAAAAGGAGGATTCCAGAGGGCCTCGCAATACATTGTTTGTTTTCATTCTGCAATATTAATATTTTTATGTTTTTTTAATGTTAAATTTTTACTACAAAAGTGCAAATTTGATGAAAAATCATTTATTTTGCAAGCGATTTATAAAATTAAAAATGTCATTGACAAAACTAATATCAACAGAGATACCTCCATTGAAAGCATCAGAGACCGCCGACAACGGCCTTCTGATAATGGACGACTACAAGGTGAAGCACCTGCCCGTGGTATCGGACGGGATGCAATACTGCGGCCTGGTAAGCGACAGCGAGCTCTACGACATGCCCGACGGCATAAGCACCGTGGGCGGCCTTAACCTTGCCCAGCCATGCGCCAGCCTTGACGAAAGCATTTTCGGAGTGCTGCAGAAGGCATCGCGGGGCAAATACTCCATGCTGCCGGTGATAGATGGCAACCGCAAGTATCAGGGCTACATAACACCGCAATCGATAATAGAGGAGCTGGCCTGCCTGACATCGGCCGAGATGCCCGGCGGCGAGATAGAGCTGGAGAGCGAGGACCGCGACTTCTCCCCCGCCCTGATATCCGGCGTGGCCGAAAACAACTCCATGAAGATAACATCCATGCTCACCGAGCCCAGCGGCAGCCACGGCGTAAGGGCCATAATAAAGCTTAACGGCCCCGAGACATCGTCGGTGATACAGGGCCTGGAGCGAAACGGATACCGCATCCGCAACGTCCGCCACGGCGACTCCAAATACTCCGACCTGATGGAGGACCGATACAAGGCCCTCATGAGGTATATGGAGATGTAGAGTAGAGAGTAGAGAGTAGAGAGTGGAGAGTGGAGAGTAGAGAGTGAAGTGTAAAGACTAGAGTTTAGAGATTAAAGATAGAAAGCCGCGTGGTGTCTGTGGAGACATACGCGGCTTTTTTTTGATCTAAATATTTATTTGTATTGGCTGTCGTTTACAAAACATCCAGGAGGATATCCAGCAAGCCCTCGTCGTCATCGTCATCGTCGTCATGATGATGGTGATGGTCGCCGTCATGATGGTGGTCATGGTGATGGTTGTCGTGATGATGCTCGTCGTGGTGATGGCTGCCGCGGTGGTAGCGCTCGTTGTCCTCTATCTCGAAATAGCGGATGATGGCGTCGTTGCACCAAACCTTTACGTCCTCGTCCTCGCGGGTAAGTATCTGAAACCACTTGATCTCGGGGCCGTCCACTACACGGTACACGTTAAGCTCGTCGCCCTCCACATCCACTTTGTAGATACGTTTCTCGCCGTCCACATACCAGATAAGCTTGTCGTCGTCGGTAAGGAAAATAAACTCTTTCCAGTCGCAGTACTTCATAGAGCCATCCCTCTCCACATGGCCATCCACATTCTCGCCCCTGCAATATTTCTTAAGTACGAGTTTCTTCTCGTAGAGGCGGTTCCACTGGTCGCTGGTCTGGGCTGTTGCGCAGAAACCCACAAGCATCAGCACGATAAAGGCAAAAAAGAATTTTTTCATATCTTGAAATTGTTTTTTTAATTAGTTTCGCCTATATGATTACTGATGCGGCAAAATTCCATGAATTTTTTTCACCTTTTTTCAAAAAAAACAGCCATGGACTCCGTGGGGAATCCATGGCCGCATTTTGTAATATTATCTATAGAGCTGATACCGCATTAATTCTGAGGTCCGCCGTGCTCCTTCATGAACTCTATGGCAGACTCGCAACCCATGTCGGCAGATTTTCTCATGTACTCGCCGGCGGTCTCGTAGTCCTCCTCATGGATGCAGCAGAGGGCGTAGTAATACATAGCCAGCGGATACTCCTGATCGGCGGCCATCTTGTACCACTTTATGGTGTTGGGTATGTCGTATCTGAAGTCGTAATACTTGCCCACGGCAAACTGAGCGTAGGCGTCGCCATCCTCGGCAGACTTCATATACCACTCGAGCGATTTTGTGGAATCCACAGGCACGCCAATGCCGTTGAGATAGCAGTTGCCCATGAAATAGTAAGCATCCTTGCATCCCTTGCTGGCAGCATCGCTCATGTACTTGTAGGCCAGATCCTTGTTCTGAGGAATGCCGTCCTCGTCGTCGATGTAGTACAATCCAGCAAAGTAGCTGGCATCGCTGCTTCCTATGGCTGATGCCTTCTCGAACAGCTCGAGCGCCTTCTTGGAATCCTTGGTGTATCCATACTCGCCATCCATGTAGTTGATGGCAATCATGGTCATAGCATCAGGGTGGCCAAGATCTGATGCCTGCTGATAATACTCCATGGCCTTGGCGTCGTCGCCGGCCTCATAGGCATTCTGAGCCATCTGATACAGGGTCTCTGCGTTGGGCGAGCATGAAGCCAGCGCCATGGCTGAGGCTACTGCTGCCGAATAAAAGAGTTTTCTCATTTTCTGATATATGTGTTTAATTATTAATATTTTTACGCCGCAAAGGTAGTTATTTATTCTGTAAAATTTTTCATTTTTTTTCCATTTTTTAAGAATTATCACGCAAAAAACACTATTTTTGCAAAAAACAATAATAACAACAAAGACAACAGAATGGATAATTTTGAAAACATCGACTTCGAGATCATAATGGCCTCCATCACTGGAGAAGACAAACCAGGACTAACCTCCACACTGGCAGCCATTATCGCAAAATACAACGCCGAAATCCTTGACATAGGTCAGGCCGACATCCACAACTCGCTCTCGCTCGGAATAATGTTCCGCGCCGACATGAGAGATTCAGGAAACATCCTGAAGGAAATGCTTTTCGCGAGCTGCGAATTAGGCGTACAGATCAGGTTCTCGCCCATCGACAAGGAGGAATACCGCGGCTGGGTGAAGAAACAGGGCAAAAACCGCCACGTAATCACACTGCTTGGCCGCCACATCTCGGCAAAACTCATATCAGCGGTTTCAAGGGTTCTGGCCGACCAGGGCCTGAACATCGACTCCATAACACGTCTTACCGGCCGTGTGCCATTGGAGCAGGACGAAAACCTCCACGGCAAGACCCGCGCCTGCGTTGAGATGAGCGTCCGCGGCACACCAAAGGACCGCGAGTTTCTCCACAGCGAATTTA
>JAKSLV010000010.1 GCA_024401025.1 Bacteroidales bacterium | reverse complement strand
AACTCTCAACTTTAAACTATCATAAAAAATATATAGCTATGAATATGGATCAGGAAATAGGCTCATTCTTGTCGTTTACACTTGGCGACGAGTATTTTGCCATCAATGTGGCCAAAGTGCTTAACATACAGCAGTTGGTGCAGATTACGAAGGTGCCTACAGCTCCCGACTACATGAAGGGTGTTATAAACCTGCGCGGCACCGTGCTGCCGATTATCGATATCCGTATGAAGTTCGGCATGGAACCTATCGAGTTTAAGCGCGATACTGTGATTCTGGTGCTTAACGTGGAGATCGACGGCGAGATTGTGAACGCCGGCATCCTCGTGGACGCCGTTAAGGAGGTTTTCGAGATCCAGCAAGACGAGATTCTGCCTCCTCCGGGCATTGGTTCCAAGTACAAGAGCAAGTTTATCGACGGCATCCACAAGATGAACGACACTACTTTCGTGATGCTGCTGGATATCGACAAGATATTCTCTACCGACGAGCTTGTGATGCTTAAGGAAACGTCCGACAGTCAGGAGTCTCAGATGGCGGCTGTTATTGAATAATTAACCGGGGCTGTAATATATAGATAAGGTATGGAGATTAACCCTGTTTCATATTACGACGCCAAACTATCGGCGGCGGATTTTGTGAAACTCAGCAATTTCATCTACAAGCAGTATGGCATCAAGATGCCTGAGGCCAAGCACATCATGTTGCAGAGCCGCTTGCAGAAAAGGCTGAGGGCCTTGCAGATTCCCACTTTCTCCGAATATGTGGATTTCGTTTTCTCGCCACGTGGCAGCGACGAGGTTATCCACATGATGGATGTGGTTTCCACCAACAAGACCGACTTTTTCCGCGAGAACCAGCACTTCGAGTTTCTGCTCGACACCGTTCTTCCCGAGCTTTTTGATGTGCATCATCAGAATTTCGTGAGGGTGTGGAGCGCGGGATGCTCGTCGGGCGAGGAGCCATACACCATCGCCATGGTGATGAGCGAGTTTGGCCTTAAGTCGAGGGGGTTCGATTTCCAGATCATGGGCAGCGACCTCAGCACCATAGTACTAGAGAAGGCCGTGCAGGCAATATATCCCGAGGAGCACGCCGAGGTGATACCCTACGACCTCAAGAAGAAATACCTGCTGCGCAGCAAGGACCGATTGAAGCCTACCGTAAGGATGGCTCCAGAGATAAGGAGGAAGGTGAGTTTCACACGTCAGAACTTCATGGATGATGTGTTTGACGCGCCTACCAATTTCGACATAATCTTCTGCCGAAATATGCTGATATATTTCGACAGGAAAACCCAGGAAAGCGTAATCAACAAGCTTTGCCGTCACCTGAGGCCGGGCGGTTTCTTCTTTCTTGGTCATTCGGAATCTGTTACCGGCATCGACGTGCCGCTTCAGCAGATAAAGCCTACTGTTTTCAGGAGGATTTGATTTTATTATGAACTATTTTTATACTTGACTATATTATGGAAAACCAGACAAACAACATAAGCGACGAGGTATTGCTCTCCGAGATCAGCAAGCGCGTGGAGAAATACAAGAATGCAGTAGACAACCTTAACATGATGAACAAGCAGCTGCTCGACCTCAATCAGAAACTGGCCGAGAGCGAGGCTATGAAGAGCCATTTCATCTCCAACATCACCAACGAGATGATAAACCCGTTTGCATCCATCCTGGGCCTCAGCAAGAGTATTGTGGATTGCCCTGATGCTGACGTGGAGCGTATGAAGCGCATGGCCATGATGATAAACAGGGAGGCGTTCAATCTCGACTTCCAGTTCAAGAATATCTTTGCGGCAGCCGAGATAGAGGCCGGATCTGTGGAGCCAAACATTTCGGTGGTAAACATCGACGAGCTGCTTGGCAGCCTTATGGACAACTACTCGCGCGAGATAGAGCTCAAGAAGCTTCAGAAAGTGCTTGTAAACAAGTCGGAGCAGTCGCCGCTGCTGTTCAAGACCGATGGCGACAAGCTTACCATCGTGGTGAGCAACCTGCTCTGCAACGCCATCAACTTCAACCGCCCCAACAAGGTGGTGGAGATAGCCTACGGCATCAACGACGAGGGCAATCTCTGGGTGTCGGTGCGCGACGAGGGCATGGGCATATCTCCCGAGAATCAGAAAATCATATACGACCGTTTCCGCCGTCTGGATAATGGCATCAATTCCATCAACCGCGGCCACGGACTCGGCCTATCAATCAACAAGGCATACATCGATTTCCTTGGCGGCACTCTGGAGCTGGAGACCGAGGAGAACGTGGGCGCCAAGTTCACCATCACCATCCCAGAATCGCAGATGGGCAGCAACGATTATTCCGACGAGGCCAACGAGGTGTTCTTTGGCGGCGAGGAGATTTTCTAATCCAAGCGTGTCGGGTTTTTCTGAACGAAAAAAAATGTAATCGAATATGACGAGACATTTCCTATATCCTTCCACGATGTTTGCATCAGCGCAGCCTGCCGAGGTTACCACGATACTTGGCTCGTGTGTGGCTGTGTGTCTGTGGGACAGGTATCTTGGCATAGGCGGCATCAATCACTACATGCTACCCACCTGGAACGGCATGGAGCTGGCATCGCCCAAGTATGGCAACATAGCCATCGAGAGGCTTGTGGAGCGCATGCAGCAGCTTGGGTGTCAGAAAAAGAACCTTGTGGCCAAGGTGTTTGGAGGCGGCGAGGTGATTTCGGTTTCCACATCCACCCTGCATATCGGCGAGCGAAACATCATGGTGGCGGACGATATGCTGGATAAGTTGGGCATTCCCATTGTAGGCCGCTCTACAGGTGGCAACAATGGCCGAAAGATCATATTCAACACTCATACCGGCGAGGTGTTGCAGTGTTACATAAAGAGCCAGATTGCCAAGTAAGATTTATAGAAAAAGTTACTAAATATATATAGACTTATGTCGTTGGGAAACAAGAAAATACGTGTTCTGATTGTAGATGATTCGGCAGTGGTGAGGCAAACCATGTCGCAGATTCTGCAGAGCGACCCTGATATAGAGATCATGGCCACGGCCTGCGATCCCTATATTGCGGCCAAGAGAATACAGTCTGAGGTTCCGGATGTTATAACCCTGGATGTGGAGATGCCCCGCATGGACGGCATCACATTCCTTAAGAAGATTATGACACAGCATCCAATACCGGTGCTGATACTTTCGTCGCTTACCGACGAGGGCAGCCGCACCGCACTAAAGGCGCTGGAATATGGCGCCGTGGATGTGATAGCCAAGCCCCGCCTGGATACCAAGCAGTTTATCGAGGACAGCAAGCACCGCCTGATAGAGGCCGTAAAAGCCGCCGCCCATGCCAAGGTGGTGTCGCGTACGCCTCAGATGATGAGGGTGGAGCCCAAGCTCTCTGCTGATGCTGTGATAGCCAAATCGTCAGTATCAGGGGGAGCGCCTGCCACAGAGGTTGTGGTGGCCGTGGGTGCGTCTACCGGCGGAACCGAGGCCCTCAGGGTTTTCTTGGAGGCCATGCCTACCGATTGTCCGGGCATAGTGATAGTACAGCACATGCCGGAGAATTTCACCAAGTCGTTTGCCGACAGGCTCAACGATATCTGCCGCATATCGGTGAAGGAGGCCGAGAACGGCGACCAGGTGCGTCCCGGACACGCTCTCATCGCCCCCGGCAACAAGCATACATTGCTTAAGCGCAATGGCGTAAACTATTATGTGGAGGTGAAGGACGGCCCTCTCGTAAACCGTCACAGACCTTCCGTTGACGTGCTCTTCAGGTCTACGGCCAGATACGCCGGCAGCAATGCCATCGGCATAATAATGACCGGAATGGGCGACGACGGCGCCAAGGGCCTGCTGGAGATGAAGGAGGCCGGTGCCAAGACTGCGGCTCAGGACGAGGCCACATGCGTGGTGTACGGTATGCCCAAGGAGGCCGTAAAGCTTGGAGCTGCCGATAAGATACTTCCCCTGGAAAAGCTTGCGCAGTTTGCCGTTAAGCCTTTTTGATATTTTGGTATCTTAATTGCATATAATATAAACTAAAAAAAGATAACTAATCAACTTGTAAGATTATGGCAAAATTGAAAGCATTGGTGGTGGACGATATATTCGCCAACCAGTTCTTGTTGGCCTCGATGCTGGAGGAGATGGACTGCAACATCCGCACAGCCTCCAATGGCCGCGAGGTGTTCGAGAGTCTAGAGAGCGAGGGTATTTTCGATATCATTTTCATGGATATCGAGATGCCTGTTATGAATGGCATAGAGGCCACCCGCAAGCTGAAGTCTGATCCCAAATACAGGAACATCCCCGTAGTGGCCCTCACCGCCCACAACCTGGAGGATTTCCAGAGCGAGTTCGACAATGCGGGCTTTAATACAGTGCTCGAGAAGCCTTACACCAGCGAGGGCATCGCTGATGTGATTGCAAAATTGGGCTTGTAAAAAAAATATGACAATTTATTTGCAGTATTGATTGGTTTTGTCAAAATTTTGTTCTACATTTGTAGAGTTTTCTAAGATGCGCTGATGCTTGCCGTATCTGACAAAATTACCAAATAATATTCAAGAGAGATTATGAAAAAGAAAACACAAATCAACGCCGCTTATTCGTATGCCGTGATGGGATTCATTATCGGTACGGGTTTGCTGGCTATTATTGTATTCTTGGACATGGCGTTTCAGGACCAGTCTATCTCATTGGAGCTCGTGCTGGAGACTTTCCGCGAGAGTCCTATGATGTGGGTGAATGTGGCTCTGCCTTTCCTTTTCGCTGCTTTTGGATATTACACCGGTAACGAGCTTCAGCAGCATATCAGCGACCTCAGCCACGATATCAGCGAGGAGCAGAACAAGTCGCGCATGATTTTCGATTTTGTGGAGAAGATCCGTCAGGGACAGACCGACTTCCAGTACGATGTAAAGGAGGGCGACGAGATTGGTAAATCGCTCATCAACCTGCGCGACGAGCTCAAGAGATCGCAGGAGGAGGAGAGCATCCGTAAAAACGAGGACGAGCAGCGTCACTGGCTGGCCGAGGGTCTTGCAAAGTTCGGTCAGATTCTTCGTGAGAACATCGGCGACCTCGACAAACTCTCCAACGAGGTGGTGATGAACCTTGTGCAGTACGTGAATGCACAGCAGGCCGGATTCTTTATCCTGGCCAACAAGGACGGAAAGAAATACTTCAACATGACGGCGTCGTACGCATACGGCCGTAAGAAATATCCTGATACTCAGATAGAGTGGGGCGAGGGCCTTGTAGGCGCCTGTGCCCTGGAGCAGAAGACTATTTTCATCAAGGAGACCAAGGAAGACTACGTGAAGATTACATCAGGCCTCGGAAAGGCCAATCCGCGAAGCCTTGTGATTGTGCCCCTTAAATACAACGACGACATCTACGGCGTATTGGAGCTTGCCTCTTTTATCCAGTACGAGCCTTATCAGATAGAATTTATCGAGCAGGTGGCAGGCACCATCGCCTCCACAATTTCTACAGTAAACATCAACTTGCGTACAGCAGCGCTCCTTAAGGAATCGCAGGAACAGGCCGAGGCAATGACCCGTACCGACGAGGAGATGCGTAAGAACATGGAGCAGCTTAAGCGCACCCAGATAGAGGCCGCCAAGCAGAGCGAGCAGTTCGTAAGCTTCACCAACTCCGTAAACCACACCATGATACGTGCCGAGTACACAGTGGATGGTTTCCTTACCTACGCCAACAGCAAGTTCCTTACAAAGCTTGGATACACCAACACCTCAGAGATTGAGGGCAAGCATATTTCCATCTTTATATCCGACAAGGACCGCGCCTGGTTCAACGACCTATGGCAGAACCTCGCATCGGGCGGAAAGCACTTCGAGGGCGATATGAAACACGTTACCAAGTCGGGTACTGATGTCTGGACAATGGCAACATACGTTTCGGTGCGCGACCACAACCGCAAGCCTGTAAAGATTCTTTTCCTCGGTATCGATATCACCGAGAGCAAGAAGGAGAGCCTCGACTACAAGGGTCAGATCGACGCGCTCAACCGCTCTACCATGAAGGCGGAGTATGGTCCTGACGGCCGCGTGATGGAGATGAACCCGAAACTTACCGAGGTGCTCCAGTTTACACCCGACGAGCTTACCAAGCGTACCATTTTCAACTTCCTTACAGCGGCCGATCTCGAGGAGTTTAAGCTGATATGGAAGAACATCATAAATGGCGTTCCTTTCGAGGGCCGTCACAAGTGGTTTACCAAGACCGGCGAGGAGCGCTGGTTCCAGGGCACCTACACCGTGGTGCATGACATGTATGGCGAGCCTGCCAAAATCGTATTCATCGGCAACGACGTTACCGAGCAGATACGCATCGAGGAGAAGAACCGCGAGTATATGACCACACTGCGCGAGCAGGAGCAGAAGCTTCAGCAAAACCAGGTGGAGCTTTCGAAGAAACTCAAGGAGGCCCGCGAGGAGATGAAACTCCAGTATATGGAGGTAGAGATTGTGAAAAACCTCTCCGACAAGACTCTGGAGGGTATGCTCGATGCCGTGGTCACCATCAATCAGGACAACAGGATCACACTCTTCAACCGTGCCGCCGAGGAGCTTTGGGATATTCAGCGTGCCGATGTTCTCCAGAGAGACATTTCGGTGTTGCTGCCTTGCGACAACATCTCTGCCGACGAGAACTATCTCGGAAACTTCTTCAAGAATGGCGACAAGACTCTCGTTGGACGACGCACCGAGGTATTCTTCGTGGATAAGGCCGGCGAGCGCATCAACATCCTCGTCACCATTGCCGAGGCCAACAGAGGCGATAGAAACACACTTACAGCATTCATCCAGAAGATTGAGGTGGAGCTTTTCTAAATGACAAATATTGAATTATATAATTATTTGAAAACCAGCCTTTCGGATATGTTCAGCGACAGTTCCGAGAGGCTGGTTTTTGCGCGCAGGCTGTTTTCCGCCATCACGGGCCGTGGCAATCAGGATATGGTGCTTAATCCCGGACGCGAGGTGGCAGCTTCAGGCCAGTTTGTGGATTCCGTAATTGAAAGGGCCAGACGCAACGAGCCTCTGGAATACATTTTCAATTCGGCACAGTTCCTTGATTTCGACTTCGTTACCAACGGCAAGGTGCTGATACCCAGACCTGAGACCGAAGAGCTGGTAATGATGGTGAGGAATCATCTTGATAAGCTTGAACGTGCCGCCCATGTGCTTGATATCGGCACTGGCAGCGGCTGCATTCCCGTATCGCTGGCCAGTTATGTGCCGGGCTACCGCTATTATGCGTTCGACATTTCGGATTCGGCGCTTGAAACCGCGCATCAGAACGCCGAAAAATACAATTGCGAGGTGGATTTCCGCAAGGTGGATATTTTGGGGTGGGAGAGTGCCATACCCGGAAGCCTCAGCCCGAAAAATAATGACGGACTGTATGATGTGATAATCTCCAATCCGCCATACGTGATGGATTCCGAGAAAAAGGATATGCAGAGCAATGTGCTTGATTATGAGCCGCATAACGCCCTTTTTGTGCCTGACGCCGACCCTCTGGTTTTCTACAGAAGCATCAGCAGGTTTGCAGCCCGTTTTCTAAGGCCCGGCGGACGGCTGTATTTCGAGATTAATGAGAAACTGGGAAAAGAAACCGCAACCCTCATGGAGGATTGCGGTATGTGTAATGTATTGATTATTAAGGATCTATTTTCTAAAGACCGTTTTGCTGTGGCAGAGATGCCTTCCATTTGAGGAACATGGCTATGGCGAACACTCCGCTGAGGCCGCCTATTGTGTAGCCCACGCCGTCGGTCAGCAATCCCTTGAGGGCGTCTATTGCCCTGAAACATTCCGGAGCTATAAAGAGGTATGTTACGCATACTATCGTCATGTATACCGCTGGTATCATGGTGATTATCCACGGCTTGCGCTCGCGGGCCAGATATACCGTGATGGCCCATAGTGTGAATACCGAGAGCGCCTGGTTGCTCCAGCCGAAGTATCTCCAGATGATGTTGAATCCGTTGGGGTCGGCCAGCGAGTATACTATGATGCCGGCTGTAACCACAAACAGAGGCACGCATATCAGAAGCCTTTTCGAGATTGTTTTCTGCTCTATCTTAAGGAAGTCGGCAAGTATCAGCCTGCACGACCTGAGGGCTGTATCTCCCGATGTGATGGGCGCAAACACAACACCCAGCAATGCCAGGATGGCGCCAAACTGTCCGAGGTAGGTTTTGGTGATGAAATCCACGATGTTGGCGGCCTTGGTTTCCTGTGTGCCTACTTCCTGGAAATACCAGATGGCGGCTGCGGCCCATATTATCGCTATTATACCCTCGGCTATCATTGATCCGTAGAACACCTTGCGGCCCAGATTCTCGTTCTTTAGACATCTCGCCATGAGTGGGCTCTGTGTGGCGTGGAATCCTGAGATAGCTCCACACGCAATTGTGATGCACAAGATTGGGAATATCGGTGTGGTTTCGGCGTTGGGATGCTGGTTGCTGATGCCGTCGGTAATCTCGGGGAGTGTGGCTCCGTAGCCTCCGAATATCAGCATTGCCAATACGCCCAAGGCCATGAATATGAGCGCGATGGCGAATATCGGATATACCTTGCCGATAATCTTGTCGATGGGCAGGAGGGTGGCTATGATGTAGTAGACGAAAATCACCACTATCCAGAATGTGGAGCTCATCCAGTCGGGTGTTATCTTGTCGAGGATTCCGGCCGGGCCTGATACAAACACCGCGCCCACCATCACCATGAGTATTATGGTGAAAATGCGCATCACCAGCTGAGCCTTGCTGCCAAGGTATTTGCCGATAATCTCGGGGAGGTTGCTGCCTCCGTCCCTAAGCGACAGCATGCCAGCCATATAGTCGTGCACCGCGCCTATAAATATGCAGCCCACCACTATCCAGATGTATGCCGCCGTTCCGAACAGTGCCCCTGATACTGCTCCAAAAATGGGGCCCAGTCCCGCGATGTTGAGAAACTGGATCATGAAGATTTTCCATGTCGGCATTGGCATGTAGTCTACGCCGTCCTGCATTGTGTATGCCGGGGTTTTGCGGTTGGGGTCGGGGCCTATTATCCTCTCGGCTATCTTGCCGTATACCAGGTAGCCCGCCACAAGCAATAGTATTGCTATTATAAAGGTGTACATTATTTGTTAGTTTTATAGTTTTTATGGATGCAAATATACATGTTTTAGCAAAAAAATCTTAATTTTTTTGCCATAATACATTTATTTTTATTAATTTTAACTCGATTTTTACTTCAAGATTTATATCTTTGGTTATGAGAATTAATTTTAGTTTTTGCATATTTTTTATTTTATTGCTTAATTCGCTGAACAATAAGCTTTTTGCCCAGGGAGAGATTTTGTTTAAGGCAGGAAGCGATTTGTCGTCGAGTTTGGTAAACGATGTTTTTCAGGACAAGGACGGCTTGGTGTGGATAAGCACCGAGGATGGCCTTGATATATACAATGGCGTTTCTTTTTTCAGCGTCCGTCATTCTGATGCCGATACGTCGTCGCTGCTTAACAATTATGTGCGCTTTGTATATCAGAACCGTCGTGAGGAGATTTTCGTGGGCACCACCACAGGTCTTCAGTGTTTCAACCGCTGCACTCAGAAATTCCACAACATACACGCTTTCATGCAGAGCGGCCAATATATCTCAAGAGTCTCTATATCAGCTATGTGCGAGGTTAACGACACGCTCACCTTTGTGGCTTCGTCGGGATACGGTTTGTTTTTGCTGAAGCGCCTTGGAGATGATAATTTCGAGATGCACCGCATACAGATTATCAACAAGGGTTTTGTGGAGGCCATTGCCAAGGGCGCCGATGGATATGTGTACATATCGTATCTTAACGGAGGCGTCGCCAAGGTGGATCCCACTCTCAATATCGTTGATTATGTGGACCTTGGAACTTCCGAGACCGTGCTTTCCATTACTCCCGATTCGTCGGGCCACGTGTTTGTGGGAACCAGTGCGGGACGTGTTCTCCTTTTGAATTCCTCCGACAATGGCAGCTACAAGGAGGTGGTTTCCATCCAGCAGAATTTCCACGCTGTCTATGATTTCTACGTGGACGACCGCAACAATGTTTTTTTCGCAACCGACGGCGCAGGTGTAAAATACCTGAAGCCTTCCCCTGACGGTGGCTGGGAGATCAAAGACCTTGATTTCGTGAGCGTTAACAGCCGCAAACTTAAGGTCCATTCCATCATGCGGGATAATTCGGGCAATTTCTGGTTTGGCTGTTTTCAGCGGGGCATTTTGCTGAGGCCTACCGACAATCAGGTTTTCCAGTACATAGGTCCATCCAGCTACAACAGGAATGTAATAGGCGATTGCTGCGTAAGCTCGCTGTTCATGGATAGCAAAAACAATCTCTACGTGGGTACCGACAACGACGGTATTTATGTGATAGACAGCGATTACCGCGTGTTGGAGCATTATCAGCGCACCACCAGCAACAGCCTTGTGCCAAACGCCGTGCTGTGCATCTACGAGGATTCGCGCCATCGCATCTGGGTGGGCGGATACAGCTCGGGACTCATTTACATCGATCCAGCCACCAGAAAGATCAGCAGATTTGTTCTTCCCCAGACCGAGAACACCACTCTTCTGCCCAGCGTATACAGTATGGTGGAAGATCCTGAGGAGCATAATCTCTATGTATCAGCTTCAGGAATAGGCGTTTACAAAATCAATCTTGATAATTTTTCTGATATCGACATTTTTTATGTGAAAGACCCGTCGTTGCTGAATGATTTCTCTCAGGACCAGATTAACAATACATGGGTGAATTGCCAGATTATATCCAGCAACCGCAAGCTATACATTGGCTCGTATTCGGGGTTCAACTGCATGGACCTTGCAACTGGCAGTTTTGTAAGCACTTACGGACGCAACACATATCTTGAGGGCATCATTGTACATTCCATCTACGAGGACGTAAACAAGCACATCTGGCTTGGCACCAACAACGGAATTTACGATTTCTGTCCCGCCGACCGCTCCTTCAAGCATTACGGTCTCGACGAGGGTTTGCCAAGTCTCTATGTATCAGCCATCACCGGCGACAACGACCAGAACCTATGGATAAGCAGCAAGGGCGGCCTCAGCTGCTACGACCGCCAGTCGGGCAATTTCGTTAACTTCCACGAGACCGATGGACTTTATAGTCAGGAGTTTTCCGCAGGCGCCGTCACCAAGTCGCAGAGCGGCCTTATATATTTCGGCTCGCTTAATGGCATTGTCAACTTCAAGCCTTTCAAGGGCCGCCCCAAGAAGAGCGCGCTCAACATCATGCTCACCAACTTCTCGCTCAACAACGAGCGCGTGTATATGGGAATGATGTCGGGTTCGCATCAGATTATCGACACATCGCTCTACAATGCAAGGGTTTTCAATCTCGATTATTTCGACAACAGCTTTGATGTGGAATTTGCTGCAATGCCCTACGGCAACCCCGAGAGCCTGAATTTCTCTTACCGCATCGACGGCGGTCCGTGGATTCCCGTTGTGCGTCACAAGGTTTCGTTCTCCAATCTCGAATATGGATCCCACCTGATAGAGGCCTACGTTTCCGACAGCGTTCAGAAGTCTGACGTGCTCTCCTTTACCGTAAACATCGATTATCCTTGGTACAGGTCCACTTGGTTCTATCTGTTGGTGGCTTTTGTTATTTTGCTGATACTTACTATTATAGGTATGGTAACCTACAGGCGCTTCCTGCTCAACAAGCAGCTGGAGCACATATCGCACATCAAGGAGGTAAACGACAGCCGTCTGGAATATTTCACCAACATATCCCACGAGATACGCACTCCTATGTCGCTGATTGTAAGTCCATTATCGAAGCTGATGAATTCCGATCACGACGTGGAGCGCCAGCGCAGCTACAAGATAATAAATGTGAACGCCCAGCGCGTGCTCAACCTCATCAACCAGCTTATGGACCTCCGCAAGATTGACAGCTCGCAGCTTTCGATGAAATTCCAGAAGGTTGATTTTGTGGCTTTCCTGCGCAACATCTACGAGAGTTTCGAGATTCACGCCTCGCAGCTTGGAGTTGATTTCGGTTTCGACTGCGCCATCGATTCGCTGGATGTCTACATCGATCCACAGAACTTCGACAAGGTGATTGTAAACATCCTGAGCAATGCTTTCAAGTTTACTCCGCGCGGCAGGTCGGTAACCATCACACTCATCAAGCATGATACTGATGTAGAGATAGTTATCAAGGACAACGGCACCGGTATGTCCGACGAGGACCTTCTTCACATCTTCGATCTATTCTATCAGGGCGACAACAGCCACCGCATTACAATGGTGGGCACGGGCGTGGGCATGTATCTTGCCAAGCAGCTTGTGGTGCTGCATCACGGCACCATTACACCTTATAATAATACAGATGGATCCAGTGGTTGCTCGTTCAGGATTGTATTGCCATTGGGACGTCAGCACCTCCAGGATTCCGAGATTATAGCTCCCGAGGTGGTGCCTTCGTATGTGCTGGAAAATCAGGACAATGTTTCTCAGAACATTGCCGCTGCTCCGCTCGACGACGAGTTCCTGAAACAGTACGCCAAAACCAAATTCCGCATCATGGTGGTGGACGACGACGAGCACATGCGCAAATATATCGTCTCCGAGATTTCGGAATTCTTCCATGTCTCGGATTTCTCAAATGCCGAGGAGGCCTGGGCCTCAGTTGTAAAAACCAAGCCAGATCTTATTGTGAGCGATATTATGATGGGACAGATGAACGGCATTGCCCTCTGCAAGAAGATAAAGCAGAATCTGGAGGTAAACCACGTTCCCGTGATACTGCTTACCGCCATGGCTCAGGACGAAAACCGCATCAAGGGTCTCGACGTGGGTGCTGATGCTTTCATTGCCAAGCCGTTCAACATCTCGGTTCTGATACACACCATCACCAACCTGCTCAAGAAGAACATCTCGCTTAAGAACCGTTTCCTTGGCCGTCAGGAGCAGACCAAGAAACAGGATGGCGACATCAAATCGCCGGATGAGCGTCTGCTTCAGCGAGTTATGAAAGTAATCAACGAAAACATCTGCAACCCCAACCTCACCGTGGAGACCATTGCCGCACAGGTGGGCATCAGCCGTGTACACCTGCACCGCAAGCTTAAGGAGCTCACAAATCAGAGCACCCTTGACTTCCTGCGCAATGTAAGGCTTAATCTGGCCGTCAAACTCCTTGAGCAGCACAAGTATTCCATCGTAGAGATAGCCCAGCAGGTGGGTTTTGTAAGCACGGCCTATTTCAGCACGGTTTTCAAAGACCGTTTCGGACTTACTCCAAGCGCCTATATGAATCAACATTCGGCCCGCGCGGCGGGCAACGCCGAAAGCGGCAATGCAGTTTAAATATTGTAATCTCTATAAAAAAAATGTTAAAAAGCCCTAGTAAAATGTTACATCAAAAGGTGTAGTAACGGCCTTTTTTGGTGGAGTGTACCTTTATTTTACCCGGTTTTTGTTCTTTTTTCAATACGCTGATAATCAGATTGTACGTTTATGTTATGTAACAAATATCTATGTTGTATGTAACATTGTATAATGTTAAATTTGTAATTTTGTTACATTTGTGATATATTATGTAACGTAAAAAATTGTTAATTTGCTTAACGTTTATTTAATTTGCAATGTAGAATAATTTAAAGCATAGCCGCGAGTGCTTCTAAGCTGGTTGCTCACTACATCCGGTATTGCGGCAACTAATTTTTATTAACTTAATTATTAATTTTTACCTCTAACAAATCATTTACTTAAATGAAAAGAGAAACAATTCAATTTAGGAAGGTGCTATTGCTCCTCGCTATGTTGCTTGTCTCGTTTGATTTGCTTGCGCAAATCTCGGTAACGGGTCAGGTAACAGACGAGTCGGGCGAGGGACTTCCAGGCGTAACAGTGCTTGAGAAGGGTACCACCAACGGTACCATAACCGACTTGGACGGTAAATTCCGTCTCGGTGTCAATTCCAACAATGCTGTTGTTGTTTTCAGCTTTGTAGGTTACGACACTCAGGAGATGTCAACCGCAAGCACAAAGAATCTCAAGGTAGTTCTCAAGGAGACTGCCCAGCAAATCGAGGAGGTTGTAATCGTGGGCTACGGTCAGCAGAAGAAAGCTTCCGTAGTTGGCGCTATTACACAGGCCTCTGCCAAGACTATCGAGCGTGCCGCCGGTATCTCCGACCTCGGTACAGCGCTTACAGGTAACCTCCCCGGCGTTACTGCTGTGGCTGGTACTGGTCAGCCTGGTGAGGAAGCAGCTGATATCCGTATCCGTGGATTCAACTCCTTCAACTCTGAGGCTAAGGCTCTCGTACTTGTGGATGGTATTGAGCGTGATATGAAGTCGGTAGACCCTGCTTCTGTACAGAACGTGGCCGTCCTCAAGGATGCTTCCGCTACTGCGGTATTCGGTGTTAAGGGTGCCAACGGTGTTATCCTTATCACAACAAAGCGTGGTCAGGAAGGCCGCGCACAGATCAATGCTTCTTACAGCACTACTCTCAAGACTGTGTCTAAGCTTCCTGGCAAGTACGATTCTTACGATGCTTTCCTTTATCGTAACATCGCCATCGAGCATGAGTTGAATGTTGCTCCTGACAACTTCAACTACATCCGTACACAGCAGTTCATCCAAAACTTCCGTCCTTCTGATCCTAATGCCAAGGACGAGTTTGGCAACCTCATCTCTGAGCGTTTCCCTAACGTTGACTGGCAGGACATCCTCTTCAAGAAGGCTGCTGTTTCTCACAATGCCAGCGTAAACATCTCTGGTGGTAACAAGTTCGTTCGTTACTTCTCGGCTATCGACTGGGCAAACGAGGGTGACTTGTTCGACATTCCTCCTTCAGGTCGTGGTTATCAGTCTCAGTACGACTACAACCGTTTCAATGTACGTTCAAACCTTGACTTCTCTCTTACAAAGTCTACAGTTTTCAAGGTTAACCTTTCAGGTTCTATCGCTTCTCAGCACGCTCCACAGGCCGGTGGTGACGGTGGTGTATGGCAGCAGCAGCAGAAGTGGTCAGGTGCCTACAACATGGCTCCTGATATGTACATGCCTCTCTATTCTAACGGTCTTTGGGGTAATGATGGTTCACACATGTACTCCAACGCTACCAACTCTCTCCAGGGTCTTGCTACAGCAGGTTACCTCGGCAACACTACTTCTAAGATTACTACAGACTTCATCCTTGAGCAGAAGCTCGATATGCTTCTCAAGGGTCTCTCTTTCAGAGGTTCTGTTTCTTGGGACAACCAGTTTAAGGAGGCCGGCCGTGGTTTGACAGATAACTACGGTGAGACAGTTCTCTACTGGATCGATCCTATGACTGGTAAGGAGTTCCCTTCAAAGGAGTACAACACCACTACCGGTCTTGAGCCTACTTCTAATGCTGTTATCTGGTCTACAAGTGGTGGTTACCAGGACAACGGTGCTCTCAACCGCGCCCTCAACTACCGTATGCAGCTCGATTACAGAAACTCTTTCGGCAAGAACAATGTATCTGCAATGGGTATGTTCCAGCGCAGCGAGAATACATACTCTAGCCAGTATCCTTACTACCGTGAGGACTGGGTATTCCGTTTGACATACGATTGGAACGAGAGATTCTTTGCTGAGTACAACGGTTCATACAACGGTTCAGAGAAGTTCTCTGATGACTACCGTTTCGCATTCTTCAACTCTGGTGCTATTGGTTGGAACATCCACAAGGAGGCTTTCATGAGCTCGCTTGTTGAGAACAGAATCATCGACAACCTCAAGCTCCGTGGTTCTATTGGTCAGGTAGGTGACGACAACGTAGGTGGTCGTTGGCTCTACACTACAGAGTGGGCTACTGGCGGTGGCGTTCCTATGGATAACCTCGAGGCTGCTTCTCCTTACTCTAGCTACAGAGAGACAAAGATTGGTAACCCTGACATCCACTGGGAGACTGTTACCAAGTACAACCTTGGTCTCGACTACTCTTTCCTCGATGGTTTTGTAGCTGGTACGTTCGAGCTCTTCCAGGATAAGCGTAAGGATTGTGTGGTTGGTTCAAGAAACTCAGTTCCTGCTTACTTCGGTGCCAACGCAGTTCCTGCCAACCTCGGTAAGGTTGAGAGCCACGGTTACGAGATCGAGGTTCGTCTCAACAAGAACTTCGGTAAGTTCCACACATGGGCTAACCTCAACTACTCTCACTCTGAGAACAAGATTATTGAGAGAGCCGACCCAGCACTCTTGCCAGACTATCGTAAGGATGCCGGCTACATGTTCGGTCAGGTTAGAACTTACGTAGACAATGGTTCTATCAGAACTTGGGATGATCTTATCACAACTCCTGCAACATACCAGTATCAGGAGCAGCGTCTCATGGGTGACTACACATTCATCGACTTCAACTGCGATGGCGAGATCACTCAGGACGACCAGATTCCTTACGGCTACGCTGCCAACGCTCCTCAGAACTCTTACAACGCTACTTTGGGTGTTGACTGGAAGGGCTGGAGCTTCTTCGCTCAGTTCTACGGTGTTAGCAACATCATGCGTGATATCTCGATGACTTCTTTTGCCGGTAAGTTCAATACCGTATTCGACCAGGGTGTTTGGTTCTCTAAGAACGTTGATGATTTCGAGGTTGTTACTCCTCGCTACACATCTAATATGTTCTCTACCGGTACTCAGTTCTGGAGCGATGCTTCTTACCTCCGTTTGAAGACTCTCGAGCTCTCTTACACATTCAACAAGCTTAATGTTGGCAAGTTCACATTCTCTAATGTTAAGCTTTACTTCAACGGCAACAACCTTTACATGTGGACAAAGCTTCCTGACGACCGTGAGTCTAACGGCAACTGGTCTTCTGGTGGTGGTGCTTACCCATCAGCCAAGCGTTTCACATTTGGTATAAGATTCAGCCTCTAATTTTTATTTCGTTAAACATTACTTTATCAAGAAATGAATATTGTTAAAAAATGTGCATACGCCTTGCCTGCCCTCATGGTACTTGGCTTAGGCTCATGTAAAAGTTATCTCGACAAATCGCCTGATTCTGATGTAAGTGCCGAGGGTGCTTTCTCCAACTTCAGAAACTTCCAGGGTTTTGTTGAGGAGAACTACATCGCTATTCCTGATATGACAGTTGGTAACTGGAACGTAACATGGAATTACGGCGAGGACGAGATACTTTCTACCAACGGTAACTCTCCATACGTAACCTACAACTTCGACCTTGGTGACTTCCGCGCTTACTACACAAACTGGGGTGGCGGTTTCACCCACATGTTCAAGAACAGCAACGATCACGGTGGAAACAACCGTTTTGGTCACGCTATTCTCGATGATGCATGGTACTTCATCCGCAAGTGTAATGTAGGTCTCGAGAACATCGATCAGCTTAAGGCTACTCCAGACGAGAAAAACGCTATCCTTGGACAGCTCTACTTCATGCGTGCATGGTGGCACAAGGAGATGCTCGACTACATGGGTGGTCTTCCTTACATCACCAAGTCTTATGAGATCACCGATGCTCTCACCGAGCCTCGTCTTTCTGCTCCTGAGACTGCTCTCAAGTGTGCAGAGGACTTCGCAAAGGCTGCCGAGTATCTTCCAAACGACTGGGACCGCAACGAGGCTGGTGAGACCACTCAGGGCCACAACGAGCTCCGTCTTACAAGAGCCACCGCTCTCGCTTACCAGGGCAAGATGCTGCTCTACGTAGCCAGCCCACTCTCTAAGCATGGTCCTATGACCGGTGCCGGCGAGCTCACATACGATTACGATGTTGAGTACGCCAAGAAGGCTGCCGAGGTTCTTGGTCAGTGTATCACCGAGGTAGAGGAGGGCAAGACTCCATATCAGCTCGCCACCTACCTTTACGATGATATCTACAACCACAAGGCAAAGTCTGGTTCTACAAACAACTTCTCAGAGATTTTCTGGACACAGGGTCAGAACTGGAAGCAGCCAGGTGGACTCGAGGCGATGCTCCGCGGTACACGCCACGGTATCAACTCTGCCCGCTGGGGTGAGGCTACTTGCTGGGGTCCTAACAACAACGGTCTCTGCGAGGGTTCGTTCTGTATCCATCCTACTGCCAACTACGTAAACTACGCTTACGGTATGGCTGATGGTACAAGATTCGAGGATGCCGTAAAGGAGAATCCTGATATCTTGAAGTTCCCATTCAAGGATCGTGACGTACGTTTCTACCACGATATCATTTTCGATGGTTGCAAGTACATCAACAAAGCTACCGAGGACTACAAGGACCTTGTATACTGCTCACTCTACACCGGCGGTCTCATGAGAGCCGTTACAACATCAAGCCGCACAGGTTACCTCTGCCAGAAGTTCTTCCCACACACCTGCAACAAGGTTGATGACGCTTTTGGTTATGGTCAGGCAGGTCAGAGCGTTATGCCTTGGCTCCGTCTCGGCGAGGTTTACCTTATGTATGCTGAGGCTGGTGCCGCTGCCGAGGGTCCTCAGTATCAGGCCAAGTCTTGCAGCTACACTGCTGTAGGCGCTGTTAACAAGATCCGCGACCGTTCAGGCAATGCTCACGTTCTTGCAAGATATATGGATACCAAGAACAACTTTATGGATGAGGTTCGTCGCGAGCGTGCCTGCGAGCTTGCTTTCGAGGGTCACCGTATGAAAGACCTCATGCGCTGGTTGCTCCTCACCGAGAGACCTTACACTCTCAAGACTTCTATCGAGTTTACCCGCAAGGATCCAAATTACGACTATAGCGCTAACAAGCCTGAGGATGCCGAGCTCGTTGGTTTCCACGAGGAGACTATTCTCGAGCGCGAGTACTCTGTAAAGCATTACTTCTGGCCTTGGATGGATAAGCATATCTACAACTATCCTGAGTTCAAGCAGAATCCTGGTTGGTAGTCTATAATTTCTTTTTTTACAATTAGAACATTAACATGAAAAGTAACAAAATATTTTCACTTATCGCTGCTGCACTTTGCATCGCTTCCGGTGCAAATGCTCAGGATGTTGCTGATTCTGCCTCTTTGTCATTAGACCAGGATGTTAAGCTTATGTTCGGTTCTAGGAACTCGGCTGACATTCTCGGAGGTGTTTCAACAGTTAATATGAAGGAGATAGTCGACAAGAACTACTCTACCGGAGCCCTGGACAACATTCAGGCTTTCGTTAGCGGTTTCAACGGCAGCTCTATCTGGGGCTACGACAATTATCTCGTTCTCGTTGATGGTTACCCACGTCAGTCATACAACCTCCGTCCCGAGGAGATCGACCAGATAACCATCCTCAAGGGTGCTCAGGCTGTGGCCATCTACGGTAGCCAGGCTGCCAACGGCGCCATCCTCATTACCACAAAGCGTGGTGAGGCACACGACATCAAGATTTCGGTTCGCGCCAATACTGGTTTCGATGTTGCCAAGTCTTACACAGAGTATCTCGGTGCTGCCGAGTACATGATCTGGTACAACAAGGCTGCTGAGGCTGACGGCAAGACTCCTGCTTTCTCTGACGAGCAGATTTACTACACTGCCTCTGGCAAGTATCCTTACCAGTATCCTGATGTAAACTACTACTCTAAGGACTACATCAAGAACTGGAAGAACACTACCAACGTGGATGCAGAGATCGAGGGTGGTAACAATTTCGCCACTTTCTACACAAACATCTTCTTCAACAACAACACCGATTACTACAACTTCGGTGATGCCAAGGATATCCACAACAACACATTGGCTATCCGCGGTAACGTTGATATGAAGTTCAACGAGCGCATCACAGCTCAGGTGGATGCCTACACCAACATGTACAATGTAACAGGTGTTCGTGATTTTGGCGATGCCAACAACCACAAGTTCTGGGAGGATGTAGCTTCCAGCAACTACCGTCCACATCTCTACGAGCCATTGGTTCCAATAGATTGTATCGATCCAGCTGCAGCAGCTGCTCTCAACACAATCGGCCTCTCTCGTTTCTTGGTTGATGACGAGTACTTCCTCAACGCTATTTCTGGAGATGCCTACAAGACTAACGTTATTGCCAACGCTTACGCTCTCGGCAAAACCAACAGCAAGAGCCGCGACTTCCAGTTCAACACCAAGTTGAACTTCGACCTCGGCCACATGCTTCAGGGTCTTGCTTTCCACGTTCAGTTTGGTATGCAGTTTGCCACCAACTACGGCACACGCCTCGACAACTCTTACCGTACATACATTCCTACATGGAGTGACCTCGGCAATGGTCCTGTAATCACTGGCGTAACTCCTTCTACTACTGAGGATAAGATTACCGGTAACCAGTCGATCTCAGGTTCTAGCAACCAGAGAACTTTTGCCGGCAACGCTTACTTCGATTACAAGCGCTCTTTTGGCGACCACAATGTTTACGCTATTGCTTCTGTTAATGGTACTCAGATTACTGAGGCTGCCACATACCACAGACTCTCTAACACAAACGCAGGTTTCCAGGCTGCCTACAACTACGCTCAGCGTTACTACTTAGACGTTGTTGCTGGCATCGCCCACTCGGCCAAGCTCGCTGAGGGCAACAGAAACCACCTTACAAAGTCGGCTTCTATTGGCTGGAACATCAGCAACGAGAGCTTCTTCAACTGCAGCTTCATCAACAAGCTCACAGTTAGCGGCTCTATCTCTGATATCAACCAGGATAGAGACATCACTGCTGGCGACTTTAGAGGTTACATGCTCTACCAGGGTATCTGGAAGGAAGGCGGTTACTTCAACTTCCCTTCAGGTTCTTTCACCGGTATGGAGTGTAAGCAGGGTGCCAACGTTGACCTCGACTTTATCCACAGAAAGGAGATATCAGCTAACTTGAAAATGGCTATGCTCAACAACAGCCTCCTTCTCGATGCTTCTATCTTCAAGTCTCAGAAGACTGGTCTTGTTCAGCTTGCCACCAAGGAGATGTTCCCTGCCTACATGACTAGCGGCGGCAACACATTTGCTTCTTACATCAACTACGGTGAGAACGAGTACAAGGGTTTTGATTTCGCTATCAACTACCGCAAGGCCTTCGGCGAGTTCACACACCAGCTTGGTGTTACCGGTACTTACTATGTAAACTACCAGAGCAAGCGTGACGATACAGCTGTTGACGAGGAGAACGAGCCTTGGCAGCTCAACTCTGGCCGCTACCTCAGCAGCATCTACGGTTACAAGTGTCTCGGATACTTCCAGAGCGAGGATGAGATCGCAGAACATGCCGATCAGAGCAAGCTTGGTGCCAAGCCACGCGTAGGCGACCTCAAGTACGAGGACTTGAACGGTGATGGCAAGATTGATTCTCACGACCAGTACGAGCTCGGCCGTGGCACATGGCCTTACGGCTCACCTCTCACTATCGGTGTCAACTACACCCTCAACTGGAAGAACTGGTCTCTCTTTGTACTCGGTACAGGTGGTTTCCTCGGCACTGGTGTTAAGGAAGGCTCTTACTACTGGGTAAAGCAGGAGGACAAGTACACAGCTGTTGTTCGTGACACCTGGACAGAGGAGAAGCCTAACGCCAAGTACCCACGTCTTACAACAGGCAACGGCGCCAACAATTTCCAGAGATCTACTTTCTGGACATTCAAGCAGAACAGATTCGATATTGCAAAGGTTCAGGTTACTTACAACTTCCCTTCTTCAATGTTCGAGTCTGGCGCACTCAAGTTCATATCTGGTTGCCAGGTATATGTTTCGGGAGCCAACCTTCTTACAATTGCTAAGGAGCGCAAGCACTACGAGCTTAGCGTAGGAAACGTTCCTCAGAGTCGTTTCTACAACTTGGGTCTCAAGGTTACTTTCTAACAATCAAAAATTTGAGTTAATTTAAAATGAAGAAACATATTTGTTTAGCTTCTCTGATGGCTTTGGGTCTCACGCTTAATTCTTGCGACGACCTCTTGGAGCCAGCTATCGAGAACACAAACTCTTTGGAGTCTTACTACAAGGACCCTACCCACTACTACGGTTCTTTGATGATTTCATATTACAGACTTCCATTTGCCGACCTTCCTGATACCGACTTGGCTACAGATGATGCTGTTACCAACGACCTCAACAGCGGCTGGCTCAAGATGGCTACTGGTTCTTGGACATCAAGCAACAACCCTGTATCAAAGTGGGATCAGAGCTACTACTCTCTCCAGATCATCAACACCTTTATCGAGAACCTCGACAAGGTGGAGTGGTATCATGATGATGTTCGCCAGAACCTTCAGGTAGACCACTATCTTGGTCAGGCATACGCTCTTAGAGCTATCTTCCACTACTACCTGCTTCAGGCTCATGGTGGTCCTGTTAACGGCAATCTTACCGGAGTGCTTGTACACACTGCTTCCGAGAATGGTGCTACCGACTTCAACCAGTCACGTGCCAGCTGGAAGGAAACCTACGATGCTATCATGACTGACCTCGATGCTGCTATCGAGCGTCTCCCAGACCAGTTCCTCAACGAGTGGACAGAGGATCAGATTCCTCAGAGACTCAAGGATATGGGTGCCAACACAAGCAACATGTACCGTATCAATGGTCCATTCTCTATCGGTTCTATCGATGGCCGTATCTGCAAGACCTACAAGGCTATGGCTTCTCTTATGGCTGCCAGCCCTGCTTTCGAGCAGGATTCTTGGAAAAACGCCGCTCAGTACGCTGAGGAGCGTGTAAAATCTCTCGGTGGTCGCAACAGAATCGACAAAAGAAGCATCGACTGGTTTGCTGATACTGTTTATGTAAAGGACGCCAAGACTACTGAGGTTCCAAGCATTACCATCTGGTACACCGGTATCAGCAATGATAATGGTTGGGAGAAGACCAACTACCCTAACTCTTTGAGCGGACAGGGTCGTACAAACCCTTCTCAGAACCTTGTTGACGCATTCCCAATGGCCAATGGTTATCCTATCACCGATTCTAAGTCGGGCTACGATCCTAAGAATCCATACGCTGGCCGCGACCCACGTCTCGACCTCTACATCCTTCGCGATGGCGGTATCATCAACGGTACAGAGATCTGCACTGCTGAGGATTCTGAAACCAAGGACGGTCTCAATGTGGATAAGTCTACATCTACACGTACCGGTTACTACATGAAGAAGCTTCTCCATCCTAACGCCAGCCCTGCTGCTACAGGTGCCAAGAAGGAGAACCACATTCAGAGCAAGATCCGTGTACTTGAGCCATTCCTCATTTACGCCGAGGCCAAGAACGAGGCTGATGGTCCTATGGCAGGTTCGCCTTCTCCTTACGAGGTTATCAAGCAGATCCGTCAGTTCTCTGGCATCACCGATGGTGACCAGTATCTTGAGTCTATCAAGAACGACAAGGACAAGATGCGTGATATGATCCGCAACGAGCGTCGTATCTGCTTCTGCTTCGAGAACAAGCGTTTCTGGGATCTCCGCCGCTGGAACGACATTGAGGCTCTCAAGGCTCCAGTAATGGGTATGAGAATCAATGGTGCCGCCGGCAGCAAGACCTACGAGCCTTTCGAGGTTGAGTCACGCGATTTCCAGGCCTATCAGATCTATGGTCCTGTTCCTTACAGTGATGTTACTGCTTATTCTAACCTTAAGCAGAACGACGGCTGGAACTAATCCACGATTTTAACATTAATTGAATTTTAGATTAATCATGAAGATTACAACAAATAAATTAATGTCACTTTCACTTGCAGCTGCTGCCTTAATGGCAGCCAGCTCTTGTACGAATGGTGATGTATCTTTCCCTGATAACAATACCACAGCGGTATATTTCAGCCACCAGTATCCTGTAAGAACACTGGAGCTTGCTGATGACTACGAGGTTGACAACAGTCTCGATCAGGCTCACAAGTGTGCCATCGGTTTTGCTTTCGCTGGCTCATACAAGGGCGCAAAGGCTTCTGTTGATGTAAAGGTAGACAACTCGCTCTGCGACGACCTCTATCTCGACGATGCCTTCACTATTCCTATCAAGCCTATGCCTGAGAGCTACTACAGCATTCCTTCTACTCACGTAGACGTGAATGGTGAGTACAAGGGCGAGGTTGTGGTTGAGTTCAAGGAAGCTTTCTTCGAGGACAAACTTACTCCTGCTGTCTACGACGAGAAGATGGACCTCCAGCTCCCTTACGGCGTATACGCTATTCCTATCGTAATGACCAATCAGACTGGTGTTGACCAGATTCTGGCTGGCGAGTACAACAAGGAGATTTACACTACAGCTCCAAACCGCAACTCTTCTAAGTGGATTGTTGCTCCTAAGGACTTCGTGCTCTACTGCGTAAACTACACCAGCAAGTACTCTTCGGTATGGCTCCGCAGCGGTAAGGACGTTATTGACGGCAAGAACAGCGACCGTCTTTTCGAGAACAAGTTCACCATCGATGATGAGAAGGTTTACCTCTCTACTCTTGGCCTCTTGAAGGTTTCTATGCCTGTTTCGTATGTTTACGATTCCAACCTCGCTCCTGAGGAGTTGGAGATCGTTCTCACATTCGACAACGACAAGGCTTCTACAGCCAAGGTTACAGTATCAGCTCCAGAGGGCGCTGCCTACACTGTTGAGGGTACTGGTTCATACACTTCTGGTGGCGCCGGCAAGTACTGGGGTGACCGCGACCGCGATCTCATCACACTCGAGTACACTATCAAGTCGGGCTCGCATGTATACAAGACAAGCGATCAGCTCGTTTACATGCGCAGTGGTCTCCACTACAATTCACCACTTAGAACTTATTACAAACTTGACTTCTAATTATTTGAAAAATGGTAAAACTTACTAAATATGTTCTTCCTGCAATGGCTGGTGCTGCGCTTCTGCTCAGCTCATGTGCCGAGGATCCTGTGAAGGATATTACGGTAGATATGCCTAATTCTATCAAGAATAAGGTAGACTATTCTTATCTTGGTTTCCTTTCAGAAGCCAATCCTTCTGTTAATCTTTCAGTTGCAGTGGATGTGGCTGATTACAGCTCAAACGGTACTTCCAGCATCATTGCTGCCAAGAACTTCAACGAGGTTACAGCCAACAAGGAGATGTATTTCTCTTCTTGCGTTGATAAGAAGGGCAACTGGACATTCTCTAAGGTAAGAGCTCTCGTAGAGAAGGCTCAGGCCGACGAGTTTGGCGTTTATGGTCAGAATCTTATCGATTTGGCCAATCTCCCTGTTGATTACCTCAACTACATCCTTCAGGACAAGAGAAATCCTAACTCTCAGCCTGTATGGGTAGAGAAGGAGATGGATCCACGCAAGTGTATTGCCGTGGAGACTCTCGACAAGGTTTCTCAGAGCTGGGATACTCAGTTCTGGATTGTTTCCAAGAAGCCTTTCGCCAAGGGCGACAAGGTTGTTCTTAAGGCTGATGTTCGCTCTTTGAAGGAGACAGCCACTGAGTTCGGTACTCAGTATCACTCAAAGGACTGCTACTACAAGCACTATCAGGCTCTCGGTGCTGTTAAGTTCACCACCGAGTGGAACTCAATCACACTCGAGGCCGAGGTTCCTGCCGAGGGTGATGGCACTCAGTCTATCGCTCTCAGCCTCAACGACGATCCTGCTGGCAACATTTACTACTGGGACAATGTTTCGCTCACCATCAACGGCGAGGAGCAGATCGAGAACGGTGACTTCGAGAAGGGCACCGAGCACGAGCAGTTCAGAAGAATCAAGTGGTACAGCGACGAGAAGGATGGTTCAGGCAACACTCTCCACGATGCTCAGGAGAGATACGCCGTGGCCATCACCGACAAGGTTCTCAAGATGGAGGAGGTTACAAGCGGTTCTTACTGGGCCGACAAGCCAGAGGCTCCACGCAACTGTATCGCTGTTGAGACTCTCGACAAGGTTTCTCAGAGCTGGGATACTCAGTTCTGGATTGTTTCCAAGAACGCTTTCAAGAAGGGCGACAAGGTTGTCCTGAAGGCTGATGTTAAGTCTAAGAAGGAGACTGCCACAGAGTTCGGTACTCAGTACCACTCAAAGGACTGCTACTACAAGCACTACCAGGCTCTCGGTGCTGTTAAGTTCACCACTTCGTGGAACACAATCACTCTCGAGGCCGAGGTTCCTGCCGAGGGCGACGGTACACAGTCTATCGCTCTCAGCCTCAACGACGATCCTAATGGCAACGTTTACTACTGGGACAATGTTTCACTCACTATCAACGGTGTGGAGCAGATCGAGAACGGCGACTTCGAGACAGGTACTCAGCACGAGCAGTTCAGAAGAATCAAGTGGTACAGCGAAGAGAAGGACGCTGCCGGCAACACTCTCCACGATGCTCAGGAAAGATACGCTGTCGCTATCACCGACAAGGTATTCACAGCCGAGGAGGTTAACGTAGGCGGCAAGCCTCTTACCGAGCAGGAGAAGATGGATACCATCCACTACGCTGTCAACCACTTCATCGCCAGCATGATGCAGAACACCTACGGCTACGTAAAGAACTGGGATGCTGTTGTAGATCCATTTGCTGATGGCGAGTTCGACCTCAAGGCATACTACGGCAAGAACTTCGTATCAGAGATGACCACAATCATCAAGCAGTTTGCAGGTAATGCATCTAACGATCTCAAGCTCTTTGTAGCTGTAAACGACGCTCAGATTGCTGAGAACCTCGATCCAGTTATCGCTGGTCTCAAGGATTGGGCTGATATCTCTGGTATCCACGCCAAGGTTACTCTCGCTTCCGACGATGTAGCCGCTGCCAAGGCTTCTATCGATGCTATGCTCGACAAGCTCGCCAAGACTGGCAAGACCATCCGTGTTACCATCAACTCTATCGAGTGCACAGGTTCTTCTGATGCTTTGTCTGATGCTGAGACTGCTGATGTTGCCGAAATCTACAACTACGTTGCTTCTAAGTGCGTAAGCGTTCTCGGCAGCAATCTCCAGGGTCTCGCACTCGGCGCTATCAAGAACAACAACAACAGCGCTGTTCTCTTCGACGCCAGCTACTCTAGAAACCAGGCTTACAAGGGCTTTGTTCTCGGTCTCAAGGGTCAGTCGCTCTAGTACTGAAATTTTCACTCTATTCTAATCCTCGCGGATTGGGATAATCCTATCAAGCGGAGGCATTTGTTTAATATAGAAACTTTTGCCTCCGCTTTTTTATTTTTTTGCAAAAATTCTGATTGTATAAAAATTATATACTGCTATGAAAATCATTAATTTAAGAAATTTGATCTTGGGAACATCGTTGATGGCGGCATCGCTCTTCATGCAGTCGTGCTCCGACGACGATCCTATAGATTACTCCGGACATTCGGCCGAAAGCAATGCCTTGGAGGCGGGGCTGGTGCCATTGGGAGAGCCACTCCATGTGGATGGCAAATACCTGAAAGGACCCGATGGTCAGATAGTGAATCTGCACGGTTTTGCACAGACATACAGTCCATGGTTCAATCGTGTGGATGGCAAGGAGACATGGAGCAATTATGATGTGGCTGGCTGCCTGAGGGTAAACCAGGAAAAGATCCACAAGATTATGAAAAACGGATGGGCGATGGATTTCGTGCGTCTCCACATGGATCCCCACTGGACTGTGGTAAACAAGCACGACCAAGGCGGCGAGGCTACGGCGCATCTCTATTTCAGTCAGGCCAATTTCAAGAAATACCTCGACGAGGTGTTTGTGCCTATGGCCAAGTATATGCAGAACCAAGGCCTCAGGGTGGTGATGCGTCCTCCGGGAGTATGTCCCGAGGTTATCGAGCTCGACGACAAGTACCACAACTACCTGAAGACAGTTTGGAAGATTGTGGCCACACATCCCGACCTCGTAAACAATCCCAACATTATGTTCGAGCTGGCCAACGAGCCTGTTAAGTTCCGTGCATCAGACGGCAAGGAAGGCGCATCGGGCGGTCTCATCAACAAGGAGCTTAGCCAGTTTTTCCAGGAGATTGTGGATGTGATACGTCAGGAGGGTTGCAACAACATCCTCTGGGTGCCGGGCACTTCTTGGCAGCAGAACTACGAGGCCTTCAAGGAGTATCCTATCCAGGGCAAGAACATCGGATACGCAATCCACTGCTATCCGGGCTGGTATGGCAGCGACTGCTATCAGAAAACCGGCGAGATAGCTCCCGACATGTGGCGAGGCAGCGAGGGCGGATACACCGGTTTCAAGAAACAGTTTACCGCAGCCATCATGAACACCGTGGGCAACAAGGCTCCTATCATCGTTACCGAGATGGACTGGGCATCACAGAAGTATCAGGGCCGCACTTGGGGATCTTCCATCACCGGAGTGGCCGGAGGCAAGGGTTTCGGTGCCAATTTCAAGAAGATCATGGATGAGTGCGGCAATGTAAGCTACCTTACATTTGCCTGGGACCACGACATGGCCAGCTACGACCCCAACCACAAGGCCGACGACAGCGACTTCATCTATGATCCCGAGTCTTGCATTGTGCCTATCTACAAGTGGTTCAAGGAATACTGGGACGCAGCCACAGCTGCCAGCGAAAAGTAGGTTATAATAAATTATTTGATTTTTTTTCTGCGGGAACCACAGGTCGCATAGTCATGGTTCCCGTTTTTTTATTCACTTAATGCAAATGTTGAAAATATGAACAGAAGAATTTTTACCGGCCTTCTGGCTGTATCAATGTTGTCGCTCTCCATGGCATCGTGCGGAGACGACGATGGTGTTATCGATTATTCAGGCAAAGTGGAGGAGGTGGTGGACGACGGCAGCGGCTGGCCCGTGCTAAAGCACCGCAAGTATGTGGACGGCACTTTCCGTGGTGCTGTAAACTACAACGCGCATCCGCACTTCCGCGTGGCCTGCGGCATCAGCGCTGGGGAACTCCTTGATATGAGCAATCCTGCATGCAAGGCCGTGTTGGAGCATTTCGACGAGGTTACAATGGGCAACGAGCAGAAATACGCATCTATTGTTGACGACAACGGAAATATGAATTTCGAGACCGTGAAGAAGCTCGTGGCTTTCTGCCGTCAGAATCAGATCACACTTTATGGCCATACTCTGGCTTGGCACTCTCAGCAGAGAGACAGGTATCTGGCCAACATCGCCAACAGATACGACAACGACCTGGACAAGAAAGACGCCATCACCAAGGCGATGGAGAAATGGATCGATGGCTGCATGAAGGCCACCGACGGATACGTTACATGCTGGGACGCCGTTAATGAGGCGATATCAGGAGGAGGCGACTACAAGGGCAAGGGCATATACGTGCTTCAGGGCCACGGCAACACCGACCCCAACAATCTCAACAAGGAATCGGGAGTGTTCTACTGGCAGGATTTCCTGGGTGCCGAAGACTACATTCCCATCGTGGTGAACACAGCGCGCGCCAAGTTTAAGCTCTATGGCGGAAATCCCGATCACCTGAAGCTCTTTATCAACGACTACAATCTGGAATCCGACTGGGACGGCAACAAGAAGCTGAAGTCGCTGATAGAGTGGATAAAGATCTGGGAGAGCAAGGGCTGCAGGGTGGACGGCATTGGCACTCAGATGCACATCTCCTGCTACGAGGACAACGGTATTATGGCCAACAAGAAGCGCGCCATCGAGAATATGTTCAAGCTGATGGCTCAGACCGGCAAGCTCTGCAAGATCTCCGAGCTGGATATGGGATATCAGCGCAAGAATGGAACCAGCGCCCATTACGACAACCTTACCGAGGCTGAGGCTCAGAAAATGGCTGATTATTACGAGTGGGTGGTTACCAAGTATTTCGAGATTATTCCGCCTGCCCAGCAGTACGCCATCTGCCAGTGGTGTCTCACCGATTCGCCTAAGAACAGCGGCTGGAGGGCCGGTGACCCCGCTGGTTTCTGGAAGCTTGACTTCGCAGACAAGTGGCCTATGTTCGATGGCTTCCTGAAGGGTCTGGAGAACTCAAAGAAGTATGATTAGCGTTTTTGGGAAACATTTGCTTTAGATATTGCTTGTTTCTAAAAATAATTTTTTACCTTTGTGGGGTAAAATTCTTAATTTTTGAAAAACTGATAAATATGAAAAGAAAATTTTTGACAGGCGTGCTTTTGATGGCATTGCTTTCAACAGGATTCGTATCTTGTGGAGATGACGATCCTACTCCTGACAATCAGCAGGAGATTCCTGACATCCAGAACCCTGATGATCAGCAGAAGCCAGACGATCAGCAGAAGCCTGACGATCAGCAGAAACCCGATGACGAGAAGAAGGAAGAGACTCCTGCAAAGCCAGCCACCGTGGAGACTCCTATCCCTGCAATCAACCTGAAGGATATGATCAACCGCGAGGCGCATCCTAACTTCCTGCTTGCTTGTGGAGTAGAGGCTTGGGACTTCATGAACCCAAACTCAAAGTACGCTAAGCTTATCCCTAAGAATTACGACGAGATTTCGGCCGGCAACTCTATGAAATATGACCAGGTGGTAGGCAGGGATGGTACAATCAACGTAAACACAGTAAAGAATTTTGTGGAGACAGCCAAGAGCAAGGGTATCCATGTATACGGCCACACTCTTGCATGGCACTCTCAGCAGCAGGTACAATATCTTCTGAGCCTTGTAAATGCCAAGGAGACTCCAGAGGAGAAGAAGCAGGCTCTCATCGACGAGCTCGACCGCTGGATTGCAGCTATGATGGAGGTTACTGATGGTTACGTATACGCTTGGGACGCTGTAAACGAGCCTCTCTCGGGAGCCGATTCTGATGGCGACGGCAAGTTCGACCTCCAGGGTTACACTCAGAGCGCCGACCACAACTTCAACATCGAGGGCAACAACTTCTACTGGCAGCACTGGCTGGGCCACGAGGACTATATTCCTATCGTTATCAATCTGGCCAGAAAGCACTTCAAGGGCAATCCTGAGGACCTGAAGCTCTTCGTAAACGATTACAACCTGGAGTCGTTCTGGGATGGCAACGGCAAGGCCAAGTCTATGGTCAAGTGGATCGAGACCTGGGAGAGCAAGGGCTGCGTAGTGGATGGTATCGGTACTCAGATGCACATCTCTTGCTACGAGAACGCTCAGAACGAGAAAACCTCACGTCAGCACATCACCGAGATGTTCAAGATTCTTGCAGCATCAGGCAAGCTCGTCCGAATCTCTGAGCTCGACATGGGCTTTGTGGCAGGCTCCAACATCTGGGGCGCCGGCATGAAGTACGACAAGCTCAACTACAAGCAGAAGAAGCTCATGGCCGATAAGTACGAGTTTATCTACAAGGAGTACTTCCGCATTATCCCTCCAGAGCAGCAGTACGGTATCTGTCAGTGGTGTATTGCTGATTCTCCTGGCGGATGGCGTGGCGGCGAGCCTCTCGGCCTCTGGTCAAACACTTGGAAGCAGAAACCTGCTTACCTCGGCGTTCTCCGCGGTCTCTGCGAGGACGAGGAGAAGATGAAGGAACTCGAGTGGCTTGACGGCTGGGACAACTAATAAATTGATTGAAGCTATCATATTTATGGCGGCGTCCGGAAATTTTTTTTCCTGACGCCGCTTTTTTTAATACAACCAAACACATCACTGAAAAATTATGAGAAAACTTATTCCCGCATTGGCGCTGATGGCAATGTCGGCAGCCGCTCAGGCTCAGAATCCGGTCATAAAGACCATGTACACTCCCGACCCTGCTCCATACGTCCACGGCGACACGTGTTACCTCTTTGTGGACCACGACGAGGACGACGCGCTTTATTTCAAGATGAAGGACTGGCTCCTTTTCTCCACCACCGACATGGTGAACTGGACATTCCGCGGAGTGCCGGTTACGCTCGAGACCTTCAAATGGGCCAGACAGGGCGACAGGGCCTGGGCTTGTCAGGCCGTTGAGAAGGGCGGCAAGTGGTACTGGTATGTATGCTGCAACACCGCCGATGGCAAGGACGCCCTGGCAGTGGCTGTGGCCGATCGTCCCGACGGTCCATACAAGGACGCCATAGGCGCGCCTCTGGCCACCGGATGCGCCTTCATAGATCCTTCCGTTTTCATCGACGACGACGGCCGCCCATATCTCATCTGGGGAAACAAGGGCTGCTGGTATGGCGAGCTCAATCCCGACATGGTGTCGTTCAAGAATGGCTATCAGGAGATTCCCGGATTCCACGATCCCAAGTGTTTTGGTCCTGAGGTCACCAAGAAAAACTGGTGCAAGGGCGGCGTGGACGAGCTCATGACCGGCTACGAGGAAGGCCCATGGCTTATGAAGCGCGGCGGCACATATTACCTCTCGTATCCATCGGGCGGTGTGCCTGAGCACATGGCGTATTCCACCGCCACCAACATCAACGGCCCATGGACATATCAGGGCCGCATAATGGACGAGGCCAAAAACTCCTTCACCATCCACGGCGGCAATGTGGAATACAAGGGCCACAGCTACATGTTCTATCACAACGGCATGGCGCCCAACGGCGGAGGTTTCCGCAGAAGCACCTGCGTGGAGGAGTTTCAGTGGACTGCCGACGGCAAGATTCCTTTCATCCCATTCACTCAGGAGGGCGTAAAGCCTGTGGGAACCATCAACCCCTTCAATAGGGTAGAGGGTGAGACCATGGCCGACTCCTACGGACTCAAGTGCGACCGCCTGGCCGGCTATCAGCACTATGTCACCAACATCCACAACGGCGACTGGCTGTGCGTGAGGGCAGTGGATTTTGGCGCAGGCATCAGCACGGCGGATAAAATGAAGGCCGGATTCCTGAACCTGAAGAACGGCAAGAGCGCCACTGTGGAGTTCCATCTCGACCGTCTTGATGGCGACCTTTTGTCCCGCGTCCCAGTATCAGGCTTGGAGTCGTCGGCCAACATTGCCAAGGCAGTATCAGGCATCCACAATGTATACATCCTGTTCCGTGGCGACGATGGCGAGCTCATGGATTTCGACTGCTGGCAAATAACCAGAAACTAGAAGGCTTGCAACCCTTTTAATAGAGATTAGGCGTGTGTTCCGTGATTCCTTTTGGCGGAGCACACGCTTTTTATTTTTTTATTTGTAGTACATTTACTAACTTTGTGGCTGTAATAATAACGTCGGTTCTATGGATATGAAATATATAACCCCTGCGGCATTTTTTGCCGTGGTATATTGGATTTACGCTTTTGTGCGCCCCGAGTGGTGCAATTTCCACGAGCAGTATCAGATGTTTCTCTTTGGCTGGGATTATCTGGCCGGGCATCTGTCCATAGCATCGGGCATGGCGGATTATCTGGCCGAGTTTGTGGTACAGTTTTTCTTTTTCCCGGCATTGGGCGCCGCTCTGTGGGCTGCCATGCTTACCGGGCTGGGTCTGCTGGTGTGGCGTGCCTCGCTGGCGCTTTCCGGCAATGTAGATAGCTCCGGCCTTCACCTTGCCCTCGCGCTTGTGCCGTCAGTATTGGTGGGCTTCTATTGCGGCGATTACAATATGATGCTGGCCTTCCCGATGTGTCTTGTGATGGCCCTGCTGATGTTTCTGCTCTATCAGAGGCTGGCCTCCAGGCGCAGGGTTTATTTCCAGATATTCCTGATACCGCTTTTCTACTGGCTGTCGGGCTACGGGGTCTTTGTGTACGCCGCCCTTTGCGCCATGGCTGATGCTCGCCGTTTCTGGCGCGGATGGCTGCCCGGCCTGGCCCTGCTTTCTGCCTACGCCGCCTTCTCGGTGCTTTGCGTGGTGATGGCGGGCTACACTGTTATGCGCCAGTATCCTTTCATCGATCTTTTTTGCGGTGTAAATTTCTACCGCGACCGCATGGTGGTGCCTTTCATGCAGCATCTTTCGGCATTTTCCGTAGTCCTGATGCCTGCCCTCATAGCTCTGCTGGGCCGCGGCGGCAAGGCTGTACAGGTGGTATGTGGAGCTTTGGTGGTGTCGGCCATTCCAGTGCTGATGCCTTTCTCCCATGACAAATTCTCCTACTCGCTCATGAAGATAGATTATCTGGTGCGCAATCAGCGCTGGAAGGATGTCATAAGCTTCTGCCAGGTATACCTCCCCGACGATTCCATGGCCTACAACGGCCTCAACCTGGCGCTTGCCAAAACGGGACAGCTGCCCGACCGCATGTTCGAGTTTCCGCAGATGGGGCAGGAGGGCCTTGTGGGAGATTTTCAGCGAAACGCCGTGTCGTGCGTAATCACCGGCGAGGCTTTCTACCACCTTGGACTCATCAATCAGGTGCTTAGGGTGTTTTTCGATTCGCAGGCATCCATCGTAAACTGCAACCGCAGCGCCAGGTTTACCCACCGCATAGCTGAGAGTTACCTCGTTACGGGCCGTTACGATATGGCAGCCAAGCACATACGCATGCTGGAGAAAACCTTGTTCTATTCGGCGTGGGCCCGGGAGGCCGCCGGATACCTCTATCATCCCGACAAGGTGGCATCCAGCAGCCGTTGGTCGCAGATAGCCCGCCACAGGGTTCAGGACAATATGCTGTACACGGTTACTGATATGAGCGATATGTTCCTGAGGCTGCATCATCAATCGCCCGACAATCAGCTAGCCTTGCAGTACGCCATGGCCTGCGACCTCCTCAACGGAAACCTGCCCCATTTCATGAGGGCGTTTCCGCTCACTCAGCCCGGCAAAAATCAGGTGTCGCAATATTCCAACGTCCCCAAGTCGTATCAGGAGGCTGTCATGTACGCCATGGTGACTCAGAGCGGCGGCAATGTTGACCTGCCTCCGTTTGTATCGCAGGAGGTAAGAAACAGTTTCCGCGATTTCGACAATATGATGACGATGCGCCAGCAGCCCGACAAAAGGCTGTTCTCCACCTACTGGAGATACATTGTATCCTACAGATAAACAATTCATTTTGAGCATATTATTATGAGAACCACCATATATTGCCTGATGCTGGCCGTATTGCTGATGGCGGCATCGTGCGCGCCGGCTCCCAAAAACGCCGTGCAGAAAGATTCGCTTCCGGGTATGTTTCCCGATTATGCCGGAGTAACAATCCCGGCCGACATTGCGCCCCTCAATTTCGAGGTGTCTGATGCCGAGTGCGTGTATGTGGAGGCCCGCGGCGGAAGGCAGGGCAGCTTGACAGCAGCATCAGGAAAGACATACGCCGATTTCGACATCGAGGGCTGGCACCAGCTTACAAGGCAAAACTGCGGTGACAGCATCTATCTGAGCGTCTGCGCGTTGAGGGACGGACAGTGGACCCAGTACAGGACTTTCGGAATTTTCGTGAGCCCCGATCCGCTGCCCGAATACGGAGTTACCTACCGCAAGATAGAGCCCGGATACGAGACTTTCAGCCAGATAGGAATTTTCCAAAGGTGCATCCACACCTTCGACGAGTACGCCATTGTGGCCCACACCGCATTGCAGGGTCAGTGCATGAACTGCCACGTGGCCAACAGGTGCGATGCGTCGCAGTTTCAGCTCCATATAAGGGGGCAACATCCGGCCACGCTGGTGCAGGTGGATGGACAGCGCACCCTGCTAAACACCTCCACCGACAGCACAATAGCCAACTGCATGTATCCATACTGGCATCCTTCGGGAAGGTACATAGCCTATTCGCTCAACCTCATCAACCAGTGCTTTTTCGAGGACACCACCAAGACAATCGAGGTGTTCGACCTGGCATCAGATGCCCTTGTGCTGGACCTCCAGACCAACGAGCTGATACTTTCCGACCTGCTGATGACCAAGGATTTTGAGAGCTATCCGGCTTTCTCGGCCGATGGCAACACCATATATTTCTGCACATCGCGCCCGTGGATGGACGAGGGCCTTTTCGACAGCATCCGCTACGACCTCTGCTCCATTGCCTTCGACGCCAAAAACGGAAAACTCGGCAACCATGTCGACACCATAATTGCGGCCTCCAAGCAGGGCTACAGCATCACGCATCCGCGCCCTAGCTACGATGGCAAGTTTCTGCTGTACAGCACTTCCAGCTGTTCGGTGTTCCCAATCCACCATCCCGAGAGCGACCTCTGGCTGCTGGACCTTGCCACCATGGAGAGCCATCCGCTCACCGAGGCCAACAGCAACGGCCCCGAATCGTTCCACAACTGGAGCACCAACAGCCGCTGGATAGTTTTTGCCAGCAAGCGCCACAACGGGCTCAACAATCTGCTGTATTTCTCGCACGTGGATTCGCTGGGTCATGCGTCAAAGGCTTTCCTGCTGCCTCAGCAAAATCCACGGCAGTATTACGACAACCTGATGCACTCATACAACGTGCCTGATTTCACCATGCAGAAAGTGGATCTGGATGTGAGGGCCTTTGCCGGCGAGGTGTTCGGCGACGAGAGGATTCAGGTGGGCGTAAGGCGCTGACCATAAGTTTTTTTACAGAAGTAAGTTATTATATTTTGCGATATGAGAAAACATATACCAACCATTGTGTTTTTTGCAGTGGCTTTTGTCACATACGGGCTCATGCATCCCGAGTGGCTTAATTTCCATGAGCAGTTTCAGCTGTTCCAGTTTGGTAGTGAATACCTCTTGGAGCATCTGGGCTATGCGTCGGGTCTGGCCATCTATATTGGCGAGTTTGTGGTTCAGTTTTTCTACCTGCCGCTGCTTGGCGCCGCCGTCTGGGCCGCCGTGCTTGTGGCTCTGGGGCTGCTGATACACAGGCTGTCGTGCCGGATATCGGAGCGTCGGGACCTGCCCGTTCTTCCGGCCTTGCTGATGCCGCTGCTCATAATGATATATCAGGTGGACGAGCACGCCATGGCCGCCTATCCTGTATCCATAATACTGGCTCTGCTGGCCGCCTGGGGCTATTCGTCCGTAAGGCCGGCCTGGCGCGTGTATGCCAATATTGTCATAATTCCGCTGCTGTATTGGCTCTTGGGCTACACCGTGCTGGTGTACATACCCGTGGCCGCCGCGCTCGATCATGTGGACCACAAGGTAAGCATCAGGGCCTCGGTGGTGCGCGGCGTGGTGGGCGTGATGCTGTATGTGGTGTCGGCGCTGGTGGTGTCGCGCACCGTGATGCTCCACTACATCTACAGGGATATCTTCTTCGGCTACGATTATTACCGTCTGCGCATGGTGGTTCCAGTAATGCAGCATGTGGTGGCTCTGGCTGCCGTGCTGCTGGTTTTGCTTTCTGGCCTGATGCCGCTCTCCAAAAAACTGGCCAAGCCCGTGCTTGCCGTGGCCATGGTGGCTGCGTGGTATCTGGGCTGCGTAAGGGCCTTTGCCTCTGATGTCTGGTATGCCACTATATACGTTGATTATCAGGTGGGCAAGGAAAATTGGGACAAGGTGATAGAATACTGCGACAAGAATCCCGACAAGACCACTTATTATACCGTGAACGCCGTAAACCTGGCGCTGGCTATGAAGGGTCAGCTGGCCGAGCGCATGTTTCAGTTTCCTCAGCAGGATCAGACCAGCCTCATAGGCAATTTCCAGAACGAGGTTTATTCCGCCCTGGCCACTGCCGAGGCTTATTACCATCTGGGACTTGTGAACTCGTCGCTAAGGCTGTTTTTCGACAGCCAGGAGTGCGTGAAGGATTACAGCAAAACCGCGCGATGCTACAGGCGCATGGCCGAGCTCTTCATGATAAACGGCAACTATGAGGTGGCCGCCAAGTATTCCGACCCTCTGGCAAGGACTCTCTTCTATTCGGATTTTGCCCATAAGCTGGAGGCCTGCTACGCCGATCCTTCCAAGATCATGCAGGATCCCAAGTGGGCGCAGATAAAGCGTTTCCGCATCAACGACAACGTTATGCACAACACCCTGCACCTCAACAACCTCTTTACGGGTCTATATCAGATGAACAACGATAACAGGATGGCTCTAGAATACGCTCTCTGCCTCGACCTCCTCAACGGCGACCTCGACCATTTCCTGAAGAGGTTTCCGCTTACCCAGGGCGGCCGCACTACGGGCTTCGTAGATATTCCAAGGGCGTATCAGGAGGCCATCACATACGTGATATACAAGCGCGGAGGCAGCGTCTGGGATTTGCCGCCATACATATCGCCGGTGGTTCAGCAGGATTTCAACAGGTTTGTAACCCTCATGTCGCAGAATCCAAACTGCGAGGAGCTCAGGACCGGATATCTGGCCAAGACTTATTGGAGATACGTTGTTTCTTCTAACTAAAAAACTGCATTATGAAAAACATCAAGAACTTAATATTATCGGCGCTTCCATTGGCGTTGCTTATGTCGTGCGGAGGTCCCAAGCCCGGAAATGTGGCCGAGCGCAACATGCTGCCGCCCGTGTTCCCCGATATCGACAGCATCACAATCCCTGCCGACATTGCCCCCATCAACTTCAACGTGGATGGCGCCACATACGTATACGCCACTGCCCGTGGCTCGGTTTCAGGCCAGATAGAATGTGACGGCGAGTGGGCCGATTTCGACATCGACCAATGGCGACAGCTTACCCGCGACAACGCTGGCGGATGCATCTCGGTGGATGTTACGGCCTTGGATTCAGCGGGCCAGTGGAGCAAGTATCAGCCCATACATATCTTCGTGTCGGACGATCCCATGCCCGAGTTTGGCGTTACCTACCGCCGTATCCGCCCCGGATACGAGACTTTCTCCGATATCGGAATCTATCAGCGCGACCTCCACTCGTTCGAGGAGCTGCCGATAATCACCTACAGATCCATCCAGACCGACTGCATGAACTGCCACGTGGCCAACAGGTGCGATGCCAACTGTTTCCAGATTCACGTAAGGGGCAACCACTTCGGCACCATCTTCCAGAAGGACGGCAGGCGCGAGCTCATGAACACCAAGCACGATTCCACCATTGCCAACTGCATGTACGCCTACTGGCACCCCACAGGCAAGTACGTGGCATATTCGCTAAATCTGGTGCATCAGAGCTTCTGGGAAAATCCCACAAAAAACATCGAGGTATACGATCTGGCCTCTGATGCTTTGGTTTTGGACGTGGAGAATCATGAGCTGATACTTTCGCCATTGCTAAAGACCAAGGATTTTGAGAGCTATCCGGTTTTCTCGGCCGATGGCAACTACATATATTTCTGCACATCAAAGCCATACGTGGAGCAGAATCTTCTGGACAGCATGCGCTACGATCTCTGCGGCGTGGCTTTCGATCCCGTGGCCGGACGCATCGGCGATCATGTGGACACCATCATCGCCGCATCCAAAATGGGCAAATCCATCACGCATCCGCGCCCAAGCTACGACGGCAAGTATCTGCTGTATTCCATAGCCGACTATTCGGTGTTCCCAATCCACCACAGGGAGGCCGAGCTGGCCATCATGGACCTCCAGACCGGCGAGCAGAGGATTCTTGACGAGGTGAACTCGCCAAGCGCCGAATCTTTCCACAACTGGAACACAACATCCAGATGGATAGTGTTTTCCAGCAGGAGATACAACAACAACAACAATCTACTCTACTTTGCCCACTGGGACGGCAACGGACACGCCGGAAAGCCTTTCATGCTGCCTCAGCGAAATCCACGCGATTATTACCACAAGATGATGCACTCATACAACGTGCCTGATTTTACGTTGCAGAAAGTGGATCTCGACATCAGGGCGGTGGCCAGCGAGATCAACGACAACAAGCTTATTCAGGTAGGGCTCAAGAAATAATCGTTAGCAATTTTTTAATGAAAAAGATTTTTTTGTATCGGCTTTTTTTATTAACATTGCAAAATTTTTAAACACCCCCAAACCCAAAAGGTAAAATCATAAAATTATGGCACATATCATCAACGAAATTTCCAGGACTTTCAACGAGTACCTGCTGATTCCCGGACTTACAACCAAGGATTGTACTCCCGGCAATGTAAACCTTCAGACTCCCCTTGTGAAATTCAAGAAGGGCGAAAAGTCTGCCATAAACCTCAATGTTCCTTTCACTTCCGCTATAATGCAGTCGGTATCAGACTCAGAGATGGCAATCGCCCTTGCCAAGAACGGCGGTATCTCGTTCATCTACGGTTCGCAGTCTATCGACGATCAGGCCGAGATGGTACGCAAGGTGAAGAAATACAAGGCTGGTTTCGTGGTTAGCGATGCCAACCTTACTCCAGAGAATACTCTGGCCGACGTTATTGCCCTTAAGGCAAAGTCGGGATACTCTACCATAGGTATCACAGAGGATGGAACTCCACACGGCAAGCTCCTCGGTCTTGTTACCAGCCGCGACTACCGTCCTTCTCGCGATGCTATGGACAAGAAGGTGAAGGATTTCATGACTCCATTCGACAAGCTTGTATACGCAAAATATCCTATCGACCTCAACGAGGCCAACGACATTATCTGGGAAAACAAGGTGAACGCCCTGCCTATCATCGACGACGAGCAGCACCTTAAGTTCTTCGTTTTCCGCAAGGATTACGATTCGCACAAGACCAATCCTCTGGAGCTTCTCGACAGCCAGAAGTCGCTCCTGGTGGGCGCAGGTATCAACACCCGCGACTACGCCGAGCGTGTTCCCAAGCTGGTGGATGCCGGTGTGGACGTTATCTGCATGGATTCCAGCGACGGTTTTTCTGAGTGGCAGAAGGAGACCATCAAGTGGGTTCGCGAAAACTACGGCGAGAAGGTGAAGATTGGAGCCGGCAACGTTGTGGATGCCGAGGGCTTCAACTATCTGGCCGAGGCTGGCGCCGACTTCATCAAGGTAGGTATCGGTGGCGGTTCCATCTGCATCACACGCGAGCAGAAGGGTATCGGCCGTGGTCAGGCTACTGCCATCATCGATGTGGCCCGTGCCCGCGACGAGTATTTCGCCAAGACCGGCGTTTATATTCCAATCTGCAGCGACGGTGGTCTCGTTCAGGACTACCACATGGTATTGGCCCTTGCAATGGGTGCCGACTTCCTCATGATGGGTAGATACTTTGCCCGTTTCGACGAGTCGCCTACAAAGAAGGTTATGATCAACGGCTCATACATGAAGGAATACTGGGGCGAGGGCAGCAACCGTGCCCGCAACTGGCAGCGTTACGATATGGGCGGCGAGACCGGCATGAAGTTCGAGGAGGGCGTAGATTCTTACGTTCCATACGCAGGCAAGCTCAAGGACAACCTCGGCGTAACAATCGCCAAGATCAAGTCTACAATGTGCTCTTGCGGTGTAACAACCCTCAGCGACCTCAAGCAGAATGCCAAGATCACACTCGTATCATCTACATCTATCGTAGAGGGCGGTGCCCACGATGTTGTGCTCAAGGAGCAGAAGCAGTAATCTTATCGCACTCAATTATATGAAAGAAAAATCCAGAAATATAGGCATCCTATTTTTCTGGATTTTTTTGTTTCGTTCAACCAATATAAACTCATAATAATAATGAAACCAGAGCGTAAGCACCATCATCCAGGAGGTGCTAAAGGATGAGAAGATAAACAACAACATTACAATCCGCGACGAAAAGAACGAGAACGTAATCGTTATCGAAAAGGAAAACACCGAGGGCGGCGAGAGCACAGAGGTTCGCGGCGAGGAGTCTCAGGAAGGCGAGACTGTTGTAGAACGCAACAACTAATCCGAACAATCAATCAAAATAAAATAAAAAAGCAGAATTTGCATTGATGTGTGCAAATTCTGCTTTTGTTTTTTTCAGAAGCCTCAGCCCTAGAAAGAAAAAAGATTACAGGCTGTAAGGAACGTAGTTGCCCTTGTCAAGATTCTGTCTGCTGATTTTCAGTGAAAAAGGTTTTGCGCCTTCCGCATTCACGGTTATCTGTACAGAATCCTTTCCCGGAATCTGATCCTTTATCTTGTAGAGCGGGAACGAGCAGTCGTAGTCCACATTAACCTCTTCGTTGAGGCCCTTTGGCTTTCTGGGGTTGAAAACAAAAGTGAACTCAATCTTGTTCTCCTCGATTTTCTCTGGCGAGTACACGATGTTGGTTGCAGGAGCCACCAGGCCATTAACGTCCCTGTACAGATTCAAATTAATGTTTGTGTTCAGGAATCCGCGGTAAGCCCACGCGCCGTTTATGAAATATACGGCCTTGACGCTGTCCTTGTCGGTCACCTTAAGCCCGTTGGCCTCAGCCAGCGTAAGTGGGTCGCTGGTAGGCAGATATCTGCCCTCCACAACTTCGGCCTGTGTAATAATAACGCCGCCGTCCTTCTCCATCAGTTTAGATTTAAAGTAGTTGATAGAGAGATAGGCGCGTTCGTTGCTGCCAAAACCATTAGTTCCGGCAAGTTGCTTTATGCTGCTGGTGAAAGGAATCACAATGCCGCCACCATCCTGATACAGCTTGTAGCCATCATTAACATTGCCATCGATGGTGAAATAGCCCATCAGTCTTTTGTCATCATCATCGTGGTCCTTCGGTTTGCAAGAGCCCATAGCCAGCATTGCCACCGCGGCCATCATAAATAGAATTCGTTTCATCTTTTGTATTATATATTATTTATATTATTGGTCTGAAGCTTTCTCCTCCAACAAAAACCGCTGCAAAGTTACATATAAATCATATTACAAACAATATAAATAAAGTTAATAAACAGCAACATACATTTAATATACTATACCCTGCGATAGCGTATTACGATATTTTTTTTGTTTGTAATATCATTTTTCTCTATTTTTGTCGCTGAAATTTTATAACAGTTTAATGCATTAACTTATGAAGAAAAACTATTTATTGACAGCAGTTTTTGCCGCAGCCTTGATTGGTGCGTCCACAGTATTCACCAGCTGTGGCAGCAAAGTCAACTCCGGCAACAGCGAGGCTCCTGTCAGCAATGAGACTCCAGCCGTAAAAGAGGCTCCCGGATTTCAGTATCCAGAATTTAAAGTTAAGGTAGCTGACCTTGAGGAGTTTTTCAAGACCTGTCCCGACTCGGTGACGGTAAATCTGGAAGATTACGACCATACACCGGTATTGGTAGCCCTTGCCACAACCAACAAGAAGGTCGTTCTTGTGATTCCTGATGGCGTTACTGAATTGGAAATGGATGAGGACAAAGTGGAGTGGGGCGGAGAGTGCGGCCTTCCCGAATTTCCCGAAAATGGCTCTCTGGTTAAGGTTAAGATTCCCAACAGCGTAACCAGAATCGGAATCATGGCTTTCTATTGTTGCGACAGCCTCACCAATATCCAGATTCCCAACAGCATTACCGGCATTGGAAGCAGTGCTTTTAGCAATTGCAATAAACTTACCAGTATCCAGATTCCAAACAGCGTAACCAACATTGGAGGGGGTGCTTTTAACTATTGCCGCAGCCTCAGCCGTATCCAGATTCCAAACAGCGTTACCAGCATTGAATCAAGTACTTTCGAATGTTGTTTCAGCCTCACTGATGTAGAGATTCCCAATAGCGTTACCAGCATTGGAGAAGCTGCTTTCGAAGATTGCAGCAGCCTTACTAATATTGAGATTCCAAACAGCGTTACCAGCATTGGAATTAGAGCTTTCGGTAATTGCAGCAGCCTTACTACTATTGATATTCCTAATAGCGTTACCAGCATTGGAAATGATGCTTTCAAAAATTGCAGCAACCTTACTACTATCTACGTATCTCAGGCCATTTATGATACATACCATGAGGATTACCCACAGATGGTGGTAAAGAAAACAGAATAATATAATTCTACACACATTATCAATAGCCATGGCAATATCCTGTTCCAGTAGCATTGCCGTGGCTGTTTTTATTACTATTATCAGCATATATAAAACACTTATTATCAGCCCCAAGAAAAATATTTGAAAAAAACATTCAAAAAGATTTGGAAAACCACCCCAAAAGTATCTACCTTTGCACTCGCAAAACAGAAACAAGCACATTGACAAAGCGGTAATAATTAATTAGAAAATTCATTAATCTCGCTCGTAGAGACGCACGGACGTGCGTGTCAAAATAATCAATAAAACGAACGAAAATCAAATTAACAATTAATTAACGCAAAAAAGTTTGGCGGATACACAAATCCTCCTTACCTTTGCATCCGCAACCGAATCGCAGGATTCACTAAGTTGGCAGTTCGAAATCAAAAATCGAAAATCAAAAATGCCGACGACGCTATTTGAACATAATGACAGCAAGCACAAGGCGTAAAATTAATACAAGGAACTAGG
>JAKSLV010000001.1 GCA_024401025.1 Bacteroidales bacterium | reverse complement strand
ATCTTGGTCAACTTTGGGCACTGCATGATGCTCTTGTAACCGAACTCCTTCATAAGCGCAGGAACAACCTCTGCCTTATATTTTGTCTTTAAAGATGGTACGTATTGCATTTTACTTTATCTCCTTTTTTGTTTCAGATTTTTTTGAATAACGTACTATCTTAGAATCCTTGCCAGTACCCTCAACTCTTCTACCGATACGGGTTGGCTTGCCAGTCTCAGGGCAAATAACCATCAAGTTAGAGATGTGAATAGGAGCCTCCTTCTTGACAAAACCGCCTTCTGTATTCTGAGCAGAAGGCTTAGTTGCCTTAGAAACCATGTTGACACCCTCAACAATAGCACGATTTTTCTTTACGAGAACCTCAAGTACTGTACCCTTCTGACCCTTGCAGTCACCAGAGTTAACAATAACTGTGTCTCCCTTTTTAATGTGCAGTTTCATTTGTTTTTTAACTACTAAATTAGAATTACAAAACTTCTGGAGCCAGAGAAACAATCTTCATGTAGTTGGCGCGAAGCTCGCGGGCAACTGGGCCGAAGATACGAGTACCTCTAAGTTCTCCCTGATTGTTAAGCAGAACTACGGCGTTATCATCAAATCTGATGTATGAACCGTCAGCTCTACGGATTTCTTTGCTAGTGCGTACGACAACTGCCTTTGATACTGTACCCTTCTTGATGTCACCAGAAGGAATTGCGCTCTTAACAGTTACGACCACCTTGTCGCCAACAGAGGCGTATCTACGTCCTGTACCGCCGAGGACACGGATACACAGAACTTCCTTTGCGCCGCTGTTGTCAGCTACAGTCATTCTTGATTCTTGCTGTATCATAATAAATTAAAACTATTTTGCTTTTTCAACGATTTCTATCAATCTCCAGTTCTTGCGCTTGCTCATTGGGCGAGTCTCCATGATGCGAACTGTGTCACCGATGTTGCACTCGTTTTTCTCATCATGAGCGATGAACTTCTTGGTGCGAGTGATAAACTTGCCGTACTTAGGGTGCTTCATTTTGCGGTTAACCTCTACAACGATAGACTTCTCCATCTTGTTGCTTACTACCACACCGATACGTTCCTTTCTAAAGTTACGAACAAGTCCTTCTTTAACTTCTTCCATTCTGAATCAATTATTGAGCGTTATTAATTCTGCTACGTTTCTCTGTCATCAACTTAGCAATGTATTTTCTTTTGTCGCGTATCTGAATTGGACTCTCGAGGGGAGTGATTGCGTGGTTGATCTGCATCTTAGTGTACTCAAGACGAGCAGCAGCAAGCTTCTCCTCCAACTCTGCGGTAGTCAATTCCTTGATTTCCTTATTCTGTGCTGAACTTTTCATTATGCGTTATCTAAAGGGTTCACATAATCGCGTCTTACGACGAACTTTGTTTTGATTGGGAGCTTCTGGGCTGCCAGACGGAAAGCCTCCTTGGCAATCTCGAATGGAACGCCGTCTGCCTCGAACATGATTCTGCCTGGGGTAACAGGTGCAACGAAGTACTCAGGCTGACCCTTACCCTTACCCATACGAACCTCAGCAGGCTTCTTGGTGATAGGCTTGTCAGGGAATATTCTAATCCAAATCTGACCCTCACGCTGCATCTTACGTGAGATAGCCTGACGGGCTGCTTCAATCTGACGTCCTGTAATCCAGAAATTCTCCAAAGCCTTCAATGCGAAGGTACCGAAAGCGATCTCATGACCTCTCTGGGCGAGACCTCTCATACGGCCCTTTTGCATTCTTCTGAACTTAGTCTTTTTTGGCTGTAACATTTTCTCTTAAATTTAATAATTTACAAACTACTTCTGTCTTCTCGACTTGTTGAAATTGCCTTTCTTCTGAGACTTGACAGCAACGTTGTTGGTAAGATCTCTCTTGCCGTAAACCTCACCCTTGCAAATCCATACCTTGATACCTACGCAACCAACCTTTGTGTTAGCAACTGCGAGCGAATAGTCGATATCAGCTCTAAGAGTGTGCAAAGGAATTCTGCCTTCCTTGAAAGCCTCGGTACGAGCCATTTCTGCGCCATTGAGACGGCCAGAAATAACAACCTTGATACCCTCAGCACCCTGCTTCATTGTGTTGCTGACAGCCATCTTGATACAGCGTCTGTAAGCAATCTTGCCCTCGATCTGACGGGCGATGTTGTTTGCAACTATAACAGCGTCAAGGTCCTGACGTTTGATCTCGAGAATGTTGATCTGTACATCCTTCTTAGTAATGTTCTTCAACTCCTCCTTGATCTTGTCTACCTCCTGGCCGCCCTTGCCGATGATGATACCTGGACGGGCAGTGTTGACAGTAACTGTGATAACCTTGAGAGTTCTCTGGATTATTATCTTGGATATGCTAGCCTTTGCGAGACGGACATTGAGATACTTGCGTATCTTGTCGTCCTCAACTATCTTATCAGAGTAGTTCTTGATATCATACCACTCTGAGTCCCAACCTCTAATTATACCGAGTCGGTTACTAATTGGATTAGTTTTTTGTCCCATTATTTCTCTGAATTTTCTTTATTACCTAATACGATAGTAACATGATTTGATCTCTTTCTGATTCGGTAAGCTCTACCCTGAGGTGCAGGAGAAAGTCTCTTCAACATTCTGGCACCGTCAACCTTTACTTCCTTAACGATGAGATCGGCGTCTTCGAAACGAACGCCCTCGTTTTTCTTGCCCCAGTTAGCTACTGCAGAGAGCAAAAGTTTTCTCAACTTTATTGCTGCCTCCTGTGGAGAGTACTGCAGAATATCCAATGCCTTTGTAACATTCTGGTTTCTGATAAGACCAGCTACAAGACGCATCTTTCTGGGAGAGGTTGGATTGTTTCTCAAAATAGCAAAAGCAACGTTCTTCTTCTGCTCTTTCAATCTTTCCGCTCTTACTTTTTTCTTGGTTCTTTTAACCTTAACTTCTTCAGCCATTTTTGCTATATGTTATTTAAATGGTCTCTAATAATTATTTCTTCTTACCGCCGTGACCTCTAAAGATACGGGTCGGTGCAAATTCACCTAACTTGTGACCTACCATGTTCTCTGTAACGTAAACAGGGATGAACTTGTTTCCGTTGTGCAGGGCAATTGTGTGACCTACAAAGTCAGGAGAAATAATAGAGGCTCTTGCCCACGATTTGATAACCGACTTCTTGCCAGACTCATTCATGGCAAGAACTTTCTTCTCGAGTTTGTAATCGATGAAAGGGCCTTTTTTAATTGAACGACTCATAATTAATATGCATTAAATATTTGTTACTTCTTTCTTCTTTCAATGATAAACTTGTTTGAAAGTTTCTTAGGTCTGCGGGTCTTGTAACCCTTAGCAAGCAAACCCTTGCGAGATCTTGGATGACCTCCTGATGCGCGGCCTTCACCACCACCCATTGGGTGATCAACAGGGTTCATAACAACACCTCTGTTGTGAGGACGACGGCCCATCCAGCGAGATCTACCAGCCTTTCCGCTCTTCTCGAGCTCGTGGTCACCATTAGAAACGCTTCCGATAGTGGCCTTGCAAGTAACGAGAATCAATCTTGTCTCACCTGAAGGAAGTTTGATAACTGCATATTTACCATCACGAGCAGTAAGCTGTGCGTAAGAACCAGCGCTTCTTGCAAGTACTCCACCCTCGCCTGGACGGAGCTCGATATTGTGGATGATTGTTCCCAAAGGAATGTCAGAAAGGAACATTGCGTTGCCTATCTCAGGAGTAGCCTCCTTTCCAGACATAATCTTCTGGCCAACCTCAATACCGTTAGGAGCAATGATATATCTCTTCTCACCATCAGCGTAGAACACCAAAGCGATGCGTGCTGTACGATTAGGATCGTATTCGATAGTCTTTACTGTGCCGGGAATGCCGTCCTTCTCTCTCCAGAAGTCGATGATTCTGTACTTCTGCTTGTGGCCGCCACCGATGTAACGAACTGTCATCTTACCGGTGTGGTTACGTCCACCAGACTTAGCATAACCGAAAGTCAGTGATTTCTCAGGCTTTGTAGCTGTAATCTCAGCGAAGGTGCCCAATACCTTTCCTCTTTGTCCCGGAGTTGTCGGTTTAAAAACTCTTACTGCCATTTTGGTTAGATGTTGCTATAAAAATCAATTGTGTCACCATCCTTGAGTGTGACAATTGCTTTCTTGAATTTCTTTGTCTTACCTACGATGTAGCCGGCCTTAGTCATACGTGCCTTTACCTTACCAGCGTAGTTCATTGTGTTTACTGCTACTACAGTAACATTGTAAAGCTCCTCAACTGCCTGCTTGATCTGAATCTTGTTAGCGTTAGGGTTGCATACAAATGCGAACTGAGCAATAGTTCTGTCCTTTCTTGTGTCAGGACGGCCTGCCTTGTTACCCTTCTTACCAGTTCTAACTGTTCTGCTTGCGAGAGCGTTGAATTTCTCAGTTACAATGGGTTTGTATATGATTTCCATTATCTATCTTACGTTTTTTACGTTACTTATTCTCGAAAATCTTGTTCAAAGCCTCAACTGCGCTTGTTGTGAACACCAATGACTGAGCATCGAGTACTTCGTAAGTTGTTAACTTAGAGGCAGTTGTAATTTTTGATTTCTCCAAATTTCTTGAGGACAAATATATGTTTTTATTCTCAGCTGACAATACCAAAAGAGACTTTTTATCGCTGATTTTCAAATTATTTTTCAAAGCGACAAAATTCTTGGTTTTTGGAGCCTCAAAGTTGAAGTCCTCAACAACGATGATCTGGTTGTCCTTTGCCTTGTATGTAAGGGCGGACTTTCTTGCCAGAACCTTAACCTTCTTGTTGAGCTTGAAGCTGTAGTCGCGTGGACGAGGACCAAAAGCCCTGGCGCCACCTACCATAACTGGTGAGTTGATATCACCACAGCGTGCGCCACCGGTACCCTTCTGCTTCTTGAGCTTGCGGGTAGAACCGCTCATCTCGCTTCTCTCTTTTGCCTTGGCTGTGCCCTGTCTCTGATCTGCTAAGTAACGCTTAACGTCCAAGTACATAGCGTGATCATTAGCCTCGATAGCGAAGATAGAATCGTTGAGAACTACCTTCTTGCCTGTATCTTGGCCTTCAATGTTTAATACTGATATTTCCATTATTAGTCTTCGATGATTAAATATGAACCTTTAGGACCAGGAACTGCTCCCTTTACTAACAAAATGTTGTGCTCAGCGATGATCTTAACGACCTGGAGGTTGCGAACCTTAACCTTGTCGCCGCCATCACGACCAGCCATACGCATACCCTTGAATACTCTTGAAGGGTAAGAAGATGCACCCAATCCACCGGGAGCTCTAAGTCTGTTGTGCTGACCGTGTGTCTGATCACCAACACCACCGAAGCCATGACGCTTTACAACGCCCTGGTAGCCCTTACCTTTGGTAATGCCGCTAATATTTACAAACTTTACGTCGTTCAAAGACTCTACTGTGATAACGTCGCCCAACTTAACATCCTGCTCGATGTTCTTGAACTCAACAACCTTAGCCTTTGGTGTTGTGCCGGCCTTCTCAAAGTGCTTAAGCTCTGCCTTTGATGTGTTCTTGGCCTTCTTGTCGTCGAACGAAAGCTGGATAGCATCGTAGCCATCCTTGCCATCTGCTGTCTTAATCTGAGTTACGACACATGGACCTGCCTCAATTACTGTAACTGGAACATTCTGTCCGTTCTCATTGAAGACAGAGGTCATACCTACTTTCTTTCCTATTATTCCTGACATTTTTAATAGAATTTTTCGTTTTCATATCGGGCTCGGCCGAAAGAGGAAAACAATTTGATAAAAACTTTGTTTGCTAAACTAAAACCTTGGATCAGATCTTGATCTCTACGTTAACACCGCTTGGGAGCTCGAGCTTCATAAGAGCGTCGATGGTCTTTGGTGTTGAGCTGTAGATGTCAATCAGTCTCTTGTATGAAGACAACTGGAACTGCTCTCTAGACTTCTTGTTAACGAAGGTAGATCTGTTAACTGTGAAGATTCTGTTCTGAGTTGGCAATGGAATTGGGCCACTAACAACTGCACCAGAAGCCTTAACAGTCTTAACGATCTTCTCAGCCGAGTTATCCACCAAGTTGTGATCGTAAGATTTCAATTTGATGCGAATCTTTTGACTCATGGTATAAATTCAATTATAATTGGTCAATAAAAACTATTTTACCTTTTATCTGGTCGATGATGCCCTGTGCAATTTGACTTGGAACTTCCTCATAACTGTGGAACTGCATAGACGATATCGCCCTGCCGGATGTTAATGTGCGCAAAACAGTAACATATCCAAAAGTCTCTGCAAGTGGTACCAGTGACTTGATAATCTTCATTTTGGCCTTCGAATCAGTGCTTATCACCTGTCCCCTGCGCTTGTTGACGTCTGCGATAACATCTCCCATGTACTCGTCGGGAGTGTCCACTGTCAACTCCATCACAGGCTCCAGAAGGATAGCTTTTGCCTTTTCTGTTGCTGCCCTGAAAGCCTGTTTGGCAGCAATTTCGAACGACAGAGCGTCTGAATCAACGCTGTGGTAAGTTCCATCGAGAAGCTCAACGGTAAGGCTTTGCATCTTGAATCCAGCAAGAGGTCCGTTGTTCATGGCCTCTTCGAAACCTTTCTGAACTGCGGGGATAAATTCCTTTGGAATTACACCGCCCTTGATGCTGTTTTTGAATGTGAGGCCGGTAGCGCCCTCCTCTGAAGGAGAAACCCTAACTGTGATGTCGGCAAACTTACCCTTGCCGCCGGTCTGTTTCTTGAACACCTCCTGGTGCTCTACCTCTCTTGTGATAATCTCCTTGTAGGTAACCTGAGGCTTGCCCTGTGTAATCTCGATGTTGTACTCGCGTTTCATGCGGTCAATCAGAATATCGAGATGAAGCTCGCCCATACCCTTCATAAGTGTCTGACCGGTTTCGTTGTCGGTCTCTACCTTGAAGGTAGGATCCTCCTCAGAGAGTTTCTGAAGAGCCACATCCATCTTGTCAAGATCTGCCTGCGTTTTAGGCTCTATTGCCACTCCGATAACGGGGTCTGGGAACTGGATCGACTCGAAAGCCACGGGATGTTTCTGCTCCGCCAAGGTGTCGCCTGTGCGGATATCCTTGAAACCAGATGCGCCGCAGATATCACCGGCCTCCACAAAGTCGAGGGCCTGCTGCTTGTTGGCGCTCATTCGGTACAGATTCATCACCCTTTCCTTCTTGCCTGTTCTTACATTGTAGACCATCTCGCCGGTCTTGAGAGTGCCGGAGTATACTCTGATGTATACCAGACGACCTACAAAGGGGTCAACCGCAATCTTGAATGCGAGAGCCGCGAAAGGCTCCTTGTTGTCGGGCTTCCTGAGAATCTCGACATCAGGATCGGAAGGATCGTGTCCCTTTACTGCACCCACGTCCACTGGACTTGGCAAATAAGCCACAATAGCATCAAGGAGTTTCTGCACGCCCTTGTTTCTGAGCGACGAGCCGCAAAGAACCGGTACAGCCTTGAGTGATATTGTCGCATTTCGGAGGGCAGCCTTAATGTCCTCCTCTGTGATAGATGAACTATCTTCGAGATACTTCTCCAGGAAATTGTCATCACCCAGATCGGCGCATTTCTCAAGCATTTTCTCCCGCCACTCATCAGCCTGGTCCTTAAGGTCGGCAGGAATGGAGGTTTTCTCAAACGTCATTCCATTGTCGTCGGTGTTCCAGACGTATGCGTTCATTTCGATGAGGTCGATGATGCCGACAAACTTGTCTTCCGCGCCTATAGGAATCTGAACGGGAATCGGGTTTGCACCCAGTTTCTCCTCGATTTCCTGAACCACGGTAAAGAAATCGGCACCAATTCTGTCCATCTTGTTGACGAAAGCAATCCTTGGTACATTGTATCTCTCAGCCTGACGCCAAACGGTTTCTGACTGAGGCTCTACGCCACCTACTCCGCAGAAAACGGCAACAGCACCATCCAAAACTCTCATCGATCTCTCTACCTCGACAGTGAAATCCACGTGACCCGGGGTGTCGATGATGTTAATCGTGTGTTTGATGTTGTTGTAGTTCCAGTAAGCGGTGATGGCCGCCGAAGTAATCGTGATGCCCCTCTCCTTTTCTTGAGACATCCAGTCCATAGTGGCAGCCCCGTCATGAACTTCTCCCATTCTATGAGTAACACCGGTATAGTACAAAATACGCTCGGTAGTTGTTGTTTTGCCGGCATCAATATGAGCGGCAATTCCGATATTTCTCGTATTAACAAGTTCGTTGTTCATAATAATGTGTCTGCTGTGAACTGAAATTAATTAAATGTCTTAGAATCTGAAGAAAGCGAAAGCCTTGTTGGCCTCTGCCATTCTGTGAGTATCCTCTTTCTTCTTGAAGGCTGCGCCTTCCTCGTTGAAAGCTGCAACAATCTCTGCTGCGAGCTTCTCTGCCATAGAGTGGCCAGAACGGAGGCGTGCGTACTTGATGAGGTTCTTAACGCCGATAGACTCCTTGCGGTCAGCGCGGATCTCGGTAGGAACCTGGAATGTAGCACCACCGATACGGCGAGACTTAACCTCTACGTCTGGAGTAATGTTCTCCATAGCCTTCTTCCATACCTCGGTAGGGGTCTTGCCAGAATCCTGTGTCTTGGATCCAACAATCTCCATGGCCTTGTAGAAAATCTTAAAAGCGATGCTCTTCTTGCCGTCCATCATCATGTCGTTTACGAAGCGTGTAACGAGAGTGTCACCGTAAACTGGATCGGGAAGAATCATTCTCTTTTTTGGTTTGCTCTTTCTCATTTTACTAAATGAACTTTAAAATTACTTTTTAGCTTTAGGTTTCTTGGCGCCGTACTTAGATCTCTGCTGACCACGGTTTGCAACACCAGCGGTATCGAGAGTACCACGGATGATGTGATAACGTACACCAGGGAGGTCCTTAACACGACCGCCTCTTACCATTACGATTGAGTGCTCCTGCAAGTTGTGGCCCTCACCAGGGATGTAAGCATTTACCTCCTTGGAATTCGAAAGTCTTACTCTCGCAACTTTGCGCATTGCCGAGTTAGGCTTCTTAGGGGTGGTGGTGTACACACGGGTACATACGCCACGCTTCTGTGGGCAAGAATCTAATGCTGGAGACTTACTCTTTGCAGTAATAGTCTTTCTACCTTTTCTAACTAACTGTTGAATTGTAGGCATTTTTCTTTGAACTTAATTAATTAATACTTTGAGCTACAAAATTAGACAATTATAATGAATTATCCAAATGTTTCGGAAAAGATTTTTACACACTATTATATATATAAAGTGCTCAAAATACATAAATAACTAAGTATCAGCATTATAAACCGATATATTAATTTTTTGTTAATTTTGGCGAAATGTAGAAAAAAAAGCAGCTTCAGGGAAAAATGAATAAAGAAAAAAAATGGGCACACCTTATATAATATATGCGATAAAAGTTTGGCGCATAGATTGCATAATATAAGGCGGGTATCAGCCCAAAAATTCACAAACCAAACACACACATGATGAGAAAGAGAATTACTATTCTGATGCTGATGCTGCTGATGATGGCAAGCCCGCTGATGGCGCAGCATCTAAACTTTATGGGCACATCGATAGACGGCACGGTGGAGGACTTTTCCGCCAAAATGGAGACAAAGGGCTTCAAGAAGGTAACCAAGAACAGCATGAAGGGATACTTCGGCGGATACTACTGCACCATAGTGCTGAACTCGGCAAACGGAATGGCCAACAAGAAGGAGGACATAATAGCCAACGTGAAGGTGAGATTCAACGAGTATCAGTCGGTATCGCCCGACATCTTCCACAACCTCAGCAAGTGGCTTACCGTAAAGTATGGCGCGTATCAGGAATACCCCGATATGTACGTGAAGGAAGAATACGGATACAGGGTGTGCATGAGCCGCGCGTGGATTGTAGACAACGGAACCATAGTGCTGAACTTCGGCACCGAGGTTCAGCTTACCTACATCGACAGGGTGAGGGCAACAGACGGAAACAGCAGCGCAATCCTAAACGATCTTTAGCCTTCTGATGCCGCCGCCATGACGCAATGCAAGCGCGGAGCTGGAGCGCAAAAACGCGTTAATATTTTTTAACATAAAAAATCATAAGGCGCGGCGGCAAAACGGAGCCGATAAAGTATTGACTGATTTACAGATATTTATTTTGTCTCAATTACGCAAATAATTGAATTTGCACAACAAAGGCTGGACTGCCATAAAGCAAAAAGATGTTTTTTTGAATGGAAATTTATGCATAACTTTGCAGAACTATCATAAATAATTGTTCCATCAAAAATCATTAAAACGTATAACAACATGGCAGATGTAATCAGGGAAGGACTCGGCAAAGGCTTAGGCTTCGCAATGGCTATCGTATTGATCCTTGGTGTGGGTCGCATCGTAATGGAAGTGATCGATCGGGTAAAAAGCGAAATCGACAAACTCAAAAAAAGACCAAAATTCGTATTGGACAACTGGGAAACCTATGTCCACAAGGGCTATTTCGAAGAACTGGCCATCTTCAGCAAGTACAAGAAGCAACTCGAGAAAGGCGAATGGCCCGACGAGCTGGAGGGCATGTTTGAATGGGTGGATACCGGAAAGGCAGCCAAGACCGACGGCTTTGGCGACATGTACTTCTACAAGAAATCATTCCTGACCCTCAAGAGCAAATACAAGAACAAGGAGGCTGGCAAAAGCAAGGACGAAAAGTCCAACAAAAAGACTGACACCGACAACTCCGGCAACAACGAAGAAAAAAAGGACGAGGAGACTAAATGATTTATCCCAAAAACTTTGAAAACAAGACAGGATTCGCAAGAATAAGGGCCATCCTGAAAGACAAATGCCTAGGCGGGCTGGGAGCCGGCAAGGTGGAATCAATGGATTTCTCTACCGACATCAGCGAGATAAAAAGACAGCTGAGCCTGGCCAGCGAATTCAAGGAAATATGCCTGCTCTCGATAGATTTTCCGCAAGACAACTATCTGGATACCAGACACGGACTCAAGAAAATATCAATAGCCAACACATACCTTACTCAGCAAGAGCTCTACGACTTGAAACAAAGCTGCGATACGCTTAAGAACATCATAAAATTCTTCAAGCGCATCAAGGACGATGAGTTTCCAAGTCTTAGGGCTTTGTGCGCTGATATATTCGTGGAGCAGCCCCTGATACAGTGCATGCAGCGCGTAATGGACGACAACGGCGAGATACGCGACGACGCATCGCCTGAGCTGCGCAAGATAAGGGCCGACATCAGAACCAAGGCATCAGCAATATCCTCCGTGGTACACAGGCTGATGCGGACCGCCAAGCAGCAGGGATGGTGCGACAGCGACGCCGAGATAAACATACGCGACGGAAAGATGCTGATACCGGTACAGGCTTCCAGCAAGAGGAAGATATCAGGAATCGTGTGCGACGAGTCGGCATCAGGAAAAACATCCTTCATAGAGCCGCTGGAGAGCATAGAGCTAAACAACGCTGTAAGGGAACTGGAGTTTCAGGAGAAAAGGGAGATTACCAGAATCCTGATAGAGACATCCGACAAGATACGCCCATACATACCCGACCTGATGATGTGCAACGACATACTGGCCGAGCTGGATTTTGCAAGAGCCAAGGCAAGGATGGCCATCGACATGAACGCATGCATGCCTCAGATGACCGACGAGCCGGTGTGCGACATCCGCCTGGCGCGTCATCCCATCCTGGAAGCCACACTGAAGGCCGAGGGCAAGAAAGCCGTGCCGCTCGACATCGAGATCTCACACCAAAACCGCATAGTGATGATATCAGGCCCCAACGCCGGAGGAAAATCCGTGTGCCTGAAAACCGTGGGCATAATACAATACATGCATCAGTGCGGCCTGATGACTCCCGTAAGCGCAAACTCGCGGCTGGGAATTTTCAAGGACATCTTCATAGACATAGGCGACGAGCAGAGCATCGAGAACGACCTCTCCACATACAGCAGCCACCTCAGCAATATGAAAAAATTCCTCGACAACGCCAGCAAAAACTCGCTGATACTTATCGACGAATTCGGCACCGGAACAGAACCCATACTGGGCGGAGCCATAGCCGAGGCCATACTGGACACGCTAAACCGACGCAAAACCAAGGGAATAATCACCACCCACTACACCAACCTGAAAAACTACGCCACCGTAACGGAAGGCCTCATAAACGGAGCCATGATGTACGACAACACCAACATGAAACCACTCTTCATGCTGGAGACCGGCAAGATAGGAAACTCGTTCGCATTCGAGACCGCCCGCAGGATGGGCATACAGGAATCGCTGCTGAAAATGGCGGAAGAGATAGCCGGACGCGACCACATAGACTACGAACGCAGAATGCAGGAGCTGGAGGAGGAAAAACGCAAACTCTCGATAGCACTAAGCAACGCCAGCAACAGGGAGAAAACCCTGGAGACTCAGGAAGAGAAATACCGAACCGAAACCGAATACACCCTTAGCGAGCGCAAAAACCTGCTGAGGGCATACAAGACAAAATTCGAGGAGATCCTGAAGGAATCCAACCGAATGATAGAGCGCACCATTCTGGAAATAAAGAACGCCCAGGCCGAGAAAAACCAGACAAGGGAAATCAGAAAGGAACTGGAGACATTCAAGGAGGAGGCCCTTCAGGAGCTGGAGGCCGAGGACACCAAGATAGACGAGATGATGGAGCGCATACGCCGCAAGCAGCAGGAAAAGGCCGAGCGCAAGGCAAAGAAACTCAAGGAAAAACAGGAGCAGAAGGAAAAGCTGATGCCGCCCGCCCAAAAACCTATAACGCCCGGCGACAAGGTAACAATAGACGGCGGAACACAAACCGCACTCGTGCTGGAGATAAAAGACGGGAAGGCATTGCTTCAGATGGGCCTGATGCAGACTTTCGTGAACATGGACCGCCTTAGCCGCGACAAATCGTCTCCCGAGAAAAAGGAGGAGCCAAAGAAACAGGTGGTAAGCATCAGTTTCCAGACCGAGAAAAAAAACGGAGGATTTCTCTACGGACTCGACGTACGCGGAATGCGTGGCGACGAGGCCATAAACCGTGTGGCCAAATACATCGACGAGGCCCTCACCACGGGCAAGCGCGAGATAAAGATTCTGCACGGCACCGGCACGGGAGCCCTGAAATCGATGATACGCGACTACCTGCGCACTCAGCCCATCGTACTAAGAAGCTACGACGAGAAAGTGGACCTGGGAGGCGCCGGAATCACCGTGGTGGAACTCGACTACTAAACAGCAACCAACATGCAAGACAACATAGCCACACGGCTCTTCCAGAGGCAGATGGAGAGCAGCGAGCAATTCAGGGCCGCATTCGCGAACCTTGCCAACAGCCAGACGCGGAAAATCCAGTATCAGGGCTTCAGCTACACACTACAGCTAAACCCCGCCAGAATAAAATCGTCCACGGCCAACATACAGAAGCCGCTTGACGAGAAAGCGTGTTTTCTGTGCGTGCCCAACATGCCCGAGTATCAGATAAAGGAAAACTACGACGAGCAGTTTCTCATAAGCGTAAACCCGTTCCCGATACTGCAAAACCATCTCACAATCATCAGCCGGCAGCACACACCGCAAAGCATCCACGGACACAGCAGCAGGCTGATGCGGCTGTCATCATCCATGCCCGGCATGTGCGTATTCTACAACAGCCCTAAATCCGGCGCGTCGGCCCCATTCCACTGCCATTTTCAGGCCGGAGAGGCCAGCAAACTGCCAGTGTTCATGGAATTCGACAGCCTGATACGCCAATACTCCATAAATAGCGCAAACGGAATACACATCATAAAGGAACCCACGCGCGGCATCATCCTTATAGAGAGTGCTGATGCCAGCGATGCTGCGCACAGGCTGCAACACGTCCTTGAGCAGATAAGCCTGACATACGGAATGGAAGAGCCTGAAGCCAACCTGGGAGTGGTGTATACTGGCGACAGATACCGGATAGCCATTTTCCCGCGCGAGAAACACCGCCCAAGCGAATATTACCGCGAAGACGACAGCCGAATACTGGTATCGCCGGGATTCGCCGACATGGCGGGCCTGATACCGTGCTCCAGACCCTGCGACTACGCCAACATCACTCAGCAAGACATCACAAGCATAATGAATCAGGTAAGCATAAGCGCCGAAAATCTCGGGAAAATCGATATTAAGTAATGAGAAGTAAAAAAATATACAATATATTAGATAAAAAATAAAGATTATTTGGTATATTAAAAAAGAATATCTACTTTTGTAAAAGTTTAAAAACCACAATAATATACCAATATGAAAAATCTCGATCCCGAAGAACTTCTGAAAGAACTGAAGACCACCAAGGACTATATCGACAAACTAATCGACGGCATCAACCCCGTAACAGGCAAATCGATAAGCACCAAGGAGGTGATATACGAATACAAGGTATCGCGACAGCTGGATTTCCTTTCGGACTACCTGCAGGACGAGATACGCAAGTGCGAAGATGGATATATGGGAAATCCCCACGGAAAAACCGAGGACACTCTGGAGGAATACGACATCACAACCAAAGAATCGCAGAAATACGAATTCTCCGAGACACCCATCACCATGGCTGACATCTGCAACAGGCTTAACTCGCTGAGGCAATCATCGAAAATGAGAAAGCTGAAAGGCATAAGCGCGATAGAGGTGCTCACCACATACGGATACATAAAGCGCGAGAGGCGCAAGGTGATACCCACAGCCGAGGGCAACGCGCTAGGCATCGTGATAAAGGAGTTTCTATCCAACGGCAACATCATGACCAAAGTGGTATACGGAATGGAAGCTCAGAGATTCATAGTGGACCACCTGAGAGAGGTGATGGAGATAAACAAGACCAAGAGATTCTAAAAAGCAATATAAAACAAAAACGGCAGGAAACATTTGAACAATCAAAAGTTTCCTGCCGTTGATATTTTTATGTTAGTTGGTCTCGTAGACAACGTAAGGATCAGGCCTGAAAAATCCTGATACCGATAGGTAGTATGGACGCCCGTAGAATTCCCAATATCCGTTTTTCAGCACAAAACCGTTGGCCTCCACCCAGGGAGTAAACTTGCTGGAAGTGGAAAGCCCCAGACCCACATTATATCCGAAAGCCTTGTTGGAGTTTCGGTTGTTGAAACCCCACTTGGTGAGGGCCTCTCCCATTCCAAGTGTAAGCCTGTAATAATCGGATTCAAGCACGGCGTTCACGGAAATAAGGCTGTGGACATTACCCTTGTAGTTTACAAGCATATACTGAGGAGCAAGGCAAACATTGATCTCCGGTTTCTCCTCCTTTAAGTTGAAAAGACCGATATTCATCTCTAAACCATAATTGAATCCAGAATAGAAAGTCCAACCAATCTTGAGCCTTGGCGACAGAAACACACGCGTTCGAAGCTGGGCGTGCGCCACATCACCTGCCAGGATCAAGAATAGGGCAACCACTATTCCAAAGATTCTTACGATAAATTTACGGTTCATAATGAAGATGAAAAATTATTTCTTTACAGACTTTGCCACACGGAAGCCATAATAGAAGTTTGTGAAAGTAGGAAGTGGGCCGTCACGCGATGTAACACGCGACATATCATCCACATTATACCATGCGCCGCCTCTAATTACGCGCCATGTGCCTGACTTGGGACCAGTAGGATCCTTGAGAGCCTTGTCGGTGTAATTTCCCCAATAATCCTTGCACCACTCCCAGGCGTTGCCACTCATATCGTAGATACCAAGCTCGTTTGGCTTCAGGCGTCCCACAGTACGGATACCCTTCTCATGGGTATTCTCGTCGTACCAGGCCACCTCGTTGATGTCGTTGGATCCAGAATACTTGTATCCGTGCGACTGCTGACCACCACGAGCGGCATACTCCCACTGGGCCTCGGTAGGCAAGGTGTAGGTTTCGCCCGTTTTCTCCGACAGCCAGGCGCAATATGCGAGGGCATCGTTATAGTTTACATTCACAATAGGATAGGTATCGTTCCACTGCCACTTTACAGCCTTGTCGTGCTCCTCGTACCACTCGTCCTTGGGAGATGAAGGCATTCTGCGACCGGTCTCGTTGCAAAACTGACGATACTGAGCCACAGTAACCTCGTACTTTCCAATATAGAAATCGCTGAGGGTAACCTTGTGGACAGGAGCCTCGTCGGAATATCCATCCTTGCATCCCATACTGAAAGTGCCACCCTTAACCATAACTACGGCTGGGGGATTTGTAATCTGAGCCATAAGGCCGGCTGACGATAAGGCCAGCAACAAAACAGCAGACATTATCCTGCCAAATATTCCGGATAGTCTCATAAAACAAAAGAATTGGTTATCTACTGTGCGTTTCTTGCAAGTCTCATGCCATAATTGTAATTGGTGAACGCAGGCTCTGGACCATCACGCGATGTTACAGTTGCGTGGTCCACCTGATAGTGCCATGAACCGCCTCTTAGAACACGGTAAGATGTTATGGTGTTGTTCATAGGATTGGCGGCAGGAGATTTTGCGTAGAAATCTTTCTGATAGTAGTCGGAGCACCACTCCCATACATTGCCGCTCATATCGTAGATGCCGAGCTCGTTTGGAGCCTTGGAACCCACCTTCTGAGGTCCCTTCAGCAGAGAAGTGTCGTCGTACCAGCACACAGTCTCAGGGCTCTCGCTACCGGAATAAGTGGTGTTCTTGGAATTTTTGCCACCACGTGCGGCAAACTCCCACTCAGCCTCGGTAGGAAGTCGGTATCCGTTTTTGGAAAGGTCCAGGAAAACAGCGCCGTCCTCGTCCTCAGAATAGCACTTCTGCAAACCCTCCTTGGCCGACAGCCAGTTGCAATATGCCACTGCGTCGTACCAAGTGATATGGTGCATAGGCATGTTGTCCTGCCAGCCCCACCATGAAACGGCAGGCAGCGGATAATACTTCTTGGTGTCGGGATGCTCGCGCATCCAGGTAGTATCAGGAGCGGAAGGCATCACGTGCTCGCGCTTGGCGGCAAACTCATTTACAGAGTGATCGTTTACAAACTGCTTGTACTCCTTGACAGTAAGCTCGTATTTAGATATGTAAAAGGAATTTACCGTTACAGTATGAACAGGTTTCTCGTCGGCATCTCCCTTTCCGGAATTACCCATCTTGAAAGTACCGCCATCCACCTTCACCATCTCAGGCGTTGTTTGGGCGCTCACCTGCAAAGTAAGGCACAACAAGGCTGCAATAATAATTGATAGTCTATTCATCTTGCAAAATGTTAATAATGTTAGTTGATTGATGATCTTTCAGCATTATAACGCTGCAAAGCGCATAATGTTGCAAATATATAACAAATATTCAATTTATAAACACAAATTGATATATTTTTTTTCTACAATTGCTATTGTTCTATCTGCTGAATGGATACTTTGTATGGAGAAAGCTGATACTCCAGGATTTTGGCATCCTCCATCACCGACAATGCCTTGCTGAATACGGTGCGGTCTGGCACCTCGCGGCCGGCGCCTATGTATGTGTTGGAATTCATGAAGGCAGGAGTCTGATACTCGTATATCGTATCGCATCCGCTTACCACATTCCACTGTCGGCATTTTTTAGGCATCGTTTTCTCCACTCCATACTCCCGTATCAACGATTCGGAAAGATTGTTTGTGGTGGTGTTTGGGCAAAGGGCCGCTGATACCGCCATATTGGATATAGCGCAATCTATGCCGCCAATCATCAAAACCGAATAGCCGATGTCTTCCTTCTTGCCAAACCACAGATGCGGCATATCCACTATCGAGGCAAACGATATGGCATTCGAATATTTTCTGGTATATAAGTAAACATTGCCGTATACGTTTGGGCGACCGTCGTCGGCAAAATTGCTTACGCTAAGTATGTTTTCCAGCACTCCACTCCGGGAGCTGAAATACAGGCTGCACTTCATCCCATGTCCCATAACCTTCTCGGGATACATCACGGGATTAAGATACTGGGGCGCAAAAAACAAAATTCCATTCTTGTATTCCCCGTCATAAAAAAAATCTATGGCCTTGTTGGTTTTGCCGTCGGGGCTTCCATCGGGCAAATCGCTTATCTCCAGATGGTATGGCCATACCTTGCCCTGATACTCGGCATCATAATCCAGCTGCCACTGCTTGGGTCTGGAATCGCTGAGTGATACAAAAGTGCCCAGATTGGATGTAAAGAAATTCATCCACTTGTTTTCGGAATCTGCCGGAAGGGCAAAAAGCTGACTCACAATATCAGAAGCCAGCCTCTGAAATCCAAACACGTATGCCACAGATTTCGTGGTGAATGATTCCTGAGTAGGAAATTCTGCAAGCGTATCAGAAATCTGAACAGTATCAGAAGCAACAGAAGGCGCAAAAAGCCACCATGGCTGTCCTATCACAAATCCTTCCTCATGACCGGAGCTGCCGGGAGACGCATCAAACGCTTCGTTGGACGATCCAGGTTCGTCATCGTCATCTCCAGCGCATGACACAAACGTGATAGTTAACAGAAATATAAAAAGTATTTTATGTATTTTTAAAGCCATTTTTGATGAAATGTATATAATTTAGACTTCCAAAATTATAACACGTTTAATACAAAAAACCCTAATTTATAAAACAAAAAATATGTTACAAAAAGGCATTATCTCTATCGTGATGCTCGTTGTCAGCAACACATTCATGACCCTTGCATGGTATGGCCACCTCAAGATGGCTCAGATTCCCAAGTACTCCAACCTTCCTCTGTATCTGATAATCCTTATCAGCTGGGGCATAGCCCTGTTCGAATACTGCTGCCAGGTGCCGGCCAACAGAATAGGCTTCGTGGACAACGGAGGTCCTTTCTCGCTGATACAGCTGAAAGTGATTCAGGAAGCGCTCTCCCTGATAGTATTCACCATTGTGAGCGGCATGCTGTTTGGAGCCCTCCATCTTCAGTGGAACCACATACTGGCGTTCATACTCCTGATAGCAGCCGTGGGTCTTGTTTTCTGGAAATAACCTCTCTGCATCAATAGCAAGGAAATATAAAAAAGAGGCGGCTTCATTTTGCTGAGGTCGCCTCTCTTATTATAGTTTATCGGAGAAAACCGAAAAGCCTGATACTAGGCCATGCGGTAGTTCTCGATGTTGTTGATATCGAAGTTCTCGATGAAAGCGGCAGCGCGTGCAACCTCGGCCTCAGCGTATGGAATGTAAACACGTGCGCTCTTCTCGAAGAGCTCTGGAGCGCGTGTAGCGTCGTCGAGGATGAGGAGCGACATTACTGTGTTGCCGGTGATGTCGTAGAGACTGCGAGCGAGGAAGTCCTGAGCTTCCTGGTTCTCGAATGCCTTTACCTTCTCGATGCAAGCGGCGAGCTTCTCGGCCATAGCCTTGGCACGTGCCTGGAGTGGCTGGAGATTCTCGGCAACTGGCTGAGCGAGCATATCAGCGAGTACCTGATTGTAGGTGCCGTTGATGATGTAGCGGATGGCTGCAACTACCTGAAGCTGTGTGGTACCCTCGTAGATAGAGAAGATACGTGCATCGCGGTAGAGACGCTGACACTTGTACTCCATGATGAAGCCTGAACCGCCGTGTACAGAGATTGCATCGTATGCGTTCTGGTTGGCGTACTCAGAGTTCATACCCTTGGCGAGTGGTGTGAAAGCATCGGCGAGCTTAGAGTATTTCTTGAGCTCGGCGCGCTCCTCTGGAGTAAGCTTGCGGTCACGCTGGATATCCTCAAGAGCCTTGTAGATATCTACGTAACGTGCTGTCATATAGAGAAGTGAACGACCAGCATCGAGCTTAGCCTTCATTCTTGAAAGCATGTCGTAAACAGCAGGGAAGTTGATGATCTTGCTGTTGAACTGTGCACGGTCCTTAGCATAAGCGAGAGCCTCGTTGTAAGCCTCCTGCTCAACACCAACAGACTGAGCTGCGATACCGAGACGGGCGCCGTTCATAAGAGCCATCACATACTTGATAAGACCAAGCTTGCGGTCGCCGCAAAGTTCTGCCTTTGCATTCTTGTAAGTGAGCTCGCATGTAGGAGAGCCGTGGATACCGAGCTTGTGCTCGATGTGGCGAACGTCAACACCGCCGTCGCGCTTGTCGTAGATGAACATTGAGAGACCGCGGCCGTCGTGTGTGCCTTCCTCGCTACGTGCAAGTACAAGGTGAATATCAGAGTCACCGTTGGTGATGAAACGCTTTACACCGTTCAATCTCCAAGTGCCGTCAGGATCCTGAGTAGCCTTCAGCATTACGCGCTGGAGGTCGGAACCAGCATCAGGCTCGGTGAGGTCCATAGACATTGTCTCGCCGGCTGATACGCGTGGGATGTACTTTGCGCGCTGCTCCTCGCTGCCGAACTCGTAGAGAGTGTCGATACAGCTCTGGAGGCTCCATACATTCTGGAAACCTGCATCAGCGGCAGAGATTACCTCGCTGAGCATAGAGAATGTGGTGTTGGGCAGATTCAAGCCACCGAAACGGCGAGGCATTGATGCGCCGTAGAGACCAGCCTTGCGGGTAACGTCGAGGTTCTCGTAAGTCTTCGACGCGTAGATCATACGGCCATTCTCCAAGTGTGGACCCTCGAGGTCTACAGCCTCAGAGTTAGGGGCGATTACATTGGCGGCAACGTCGCCGGTAATCTCAAGAATCTGCTTGTAGTTCTCGATGGCATCCTCATAGTCAACAGGTGCATCCTCAAACTTGTCCTTATCTTCGTAGTTACGTTCCTTAAGATCCACAATGCGCTTCATCAATGGGTGATGAAGGTGGAATTCCAATTCTGGATGATCGCTATAGTAGTTTGCCATGATTATTTGCTGTTTTGCTTGTAATACTTAATGAGTTTTGGAACAACCTCCTCAACAGTGCCGTTGATAACGTAGTCGGCAATCTTGTTGATAGGAGCCTCTGGGTCGCTGTTTACAGAGATGATGATACCGCTGTCCTGCATACCGGCGATGTGCTGGATCTGGCCAGAGATACCGCAGGCGATGTATACCTTAGGACGAACTGTAACACCAGTCTGACCAATCTGACGGTCGTGGTCTACCCAACCTGCGTCTACTGCGGCACGTGAAGCGCCTACCTCGGCATGGAGAACCTTGGCGAGCTCAAAGAGCTTGTCGAAGCCTTCCTTGCTGCCTACGCCGTAACCACCGGCTACAACGATAGGAGCGCCCTTCAGGTTGTGCTTGGCAGCCTCTACGTGACGGTCGAGAACCTTTACAACGTACTCAGCGGCTGGCACGTACTTGGCAACATCGTGACGGACAACCTCGCCCTTGTAGTTCTCGTCGAGAACCTCCTTGCTCATAACGCCCTCGCGAACAGTAGCCATCTGAGGTCTGTGCTCTGGGTTTACGATGGTGGCAACGATGTTGCCGCCAAATGCAGGACGGATCTGCATGAGCTGATCCTTGAAGAGCTTCTTCTCCATTGTGCCGTCGGCGTTCTTCACGTTCATCTCGAAGTCGTCGATCTCGAGCTCGGTACAGTCGGCGGTAAGACCGCTGAAGAGAGCTGAAGATACGCGTGGACCGAGGTCGCGGCCGATTACTGTGGCGCCCATGAGGCAGATCTGAGGCTGCTCCTCCTTGAAGAGGTTAACAACCAAAGCTGTATGAGGATTAGATGTGTAAGGGAACAAGCCCTCAGCATCAAAGATGTGTACCTTATCTACACCAAACTTCATTACCTGGTTCTCAACGCCGTCGAGACCAGAACCGGCTATGATAGCCTCCAACTTTACGCCAAGAGTATTGGCAAGTTTACGTCCTTTTGTGAGGAGCTCAAGGGCAACGTCCTTTACCTGGGTGCCCTCAATTTCGCAATATACAAATACGTTATTCATTATCCAATAATCTTATCGTTAATAAGTTCTACAACCAAATTGTTGATATCCTCGTCAGAGCTTGTGAGAGTCTTGCTCTCCTTGGCCATGAAGACGATATTCTTGACAGCCTTCACGTTGGTAGGTGAGCCTGCCTTACCGATCTGCTTGGGATCGCACTCGATATCAGCGGCACCCCACTGGGTGATGTTGAGGTAAGGACGCTCGGCAACCAAAGCGTTGAGAGCCTCGGCGTTGTCGCCAGTGCGCTCGGCAGGGATGGTGGCCTTCTTGTACTTGCATACACGCTTGCAGTTGCGTGGACGGCAAGGAGCGGCGCTTCCGTTTACTGTTACTACCAATGGCAATGGACCCTCTACGGTCTCCACACCGCCATCGATGTGACGCTTGATAACGATCTTTCTCTTCTCTGGATCTACAGAGAGAATCTCCTCGGCGTAGGTAACCTGGGTGAGACCGAGCTTCTCGGCAATCTGAGGACCTACCTGAGCGGTATCGCCATCGATAGCCTGACGGCCACCGAGGATGATATCGAAATCACCGATCTTCTTTACAGCCTGAGAAAGTGTGTATGATGTAGCCAAAGTATCAGCACCACCAAGAGTGCGGTCTGTTACTACATAACCCTCGTCGGCGCCTCTGTAGAGAGCCTCGCGGATAACCTCGGCAGACTTGGGCAAGCCCATTGTTACAACCGAGATTGTTGAGCCGGGGAACTGCTCCTTGAGTCTGAGAGCCTGCTCCAGGGCGTTAAGGTCTTCTGGATTGAAGACGGCGGGTAATGCAGCACGGTTTACTGTACCCTCGGCAGTCATGGCGTCCTTGCCCACGTTGCGTGTGTCAGGCACCTGCTTTGCCAAAACAATAATCTTGAATCCTTTCATTTAAGTATTAGAATATTCGTTATTATCCAATTTTAGAATTACTGCACAAAAGTAGGTATTTTATTAGTAACTACCAAATTGTTAACAAAAAATTGATAAATATTTGCAAATGCAATATCTATCTTATTTAGTTGCAATTGCTGATGCCAACTGAAAAAAAATAAATAAATAAAAAAAAGTGCCTGAAAAATTTGTAATCCATAATTATAATAATTACATTTACGGCAGAAAATAAAACAATTTTGAATGAACATTATTTTCTACTTTGCGCATACGCATACACTTTAGTTTAAAAACCCCATCAAACCCATCATTATTATGAGACGCACCGTAAAGCTTACATTAAGCGCCCTGATGCTGGCCCTGGCTGCTGTGGCCGCATCGTCCTGCTCCGATACCCAAGCTTCGGCGGCTACAGGCAAGGAAAACAGCTCTGTGGACTATCTGGACCAGGTAACAGCGCAGAAAAACCATTCCCTGAACATGACTTTGAAGAGGGAGTTCTCGGCATCAGAAAATGAATAACGCCGCCGTTTTTCATTAATTTTATCTAATTTTAGCACGGATTAATTAACTAGGTTCAAAGTTTGTTAATCCGTGTTAACATATTTGCTCAAGAAAAAATCTGTGTCTACATTTGCGATGTTGAAACAAATAATACATTCGTTAACCATAACAAAAAAGGACACAAAATGAACGCATCAGACACATTGAAGACCGGAGCGATTGTTTTCGTGATCGGTATGGCCGGTGGCTTGGCCGGCTACGCATTGTCGCACGCAGCATGCGACAAAGTGGAAACCCCAGCATCAGCACTCCCACAGAACAGCGAGGTAGTTCTTGCTTCCGCACCACAATATTTCTCGTCGGCCACACCCACAGAGTTTACAACAGCGGCCGAAAACTGCATCGACGGCGTGGTGCACGTGAAGACCAAGTACTACCAGGACAACGGCTACAACGACCCGTTCCTGCAATACTTTTTCGGCATGCCGAGCCATCCCAGCAGTGGAGCCCAGGCATCAGGATCCGGCGTAATAATAAGCAGCGACGGCTACATAGTAACCAACAACCACGTGATAGAAAACTCCACCGAGATAGAGGTGGTGCTTAACGACCGCCGCAGCTACGAGGCCACGCTGATAGGCCGCGACCCATCCACCGACCTGGCCCTGCTGAAGATAGAGGCCGAAGAGCTAAAGGTGATTCCGCTGGGCAGCAGCGAAACCCTGAAGGTGGGCGAATGGGTGCTGGCCATAGGCAACCCCTTCAACCTTACATCCACGGTAACATCGGGCATCGTGAGCGCAAAGGCCAGAAGCATAGGCCAGAAGGGCGCCATAGAGTCTTTTATCCAGACTGATGCTGCCGTTAATCCTGGAAACTCCGGCGGCGCCCTGGTAAACACCAACGGCGAGCTTGTGGGCATCAACACCGCCATAGCATCGCAGACCGGCAGTTTTACGGGATACGCCTTCGCAGTGCCGACATCGATAGTGAAGAAGGTGGTGGCCGACCTTAAGGAGTATGGAAGAGTGCAGCGCGCCATAATAGGCATCAACATAGCCGACGTAACCTCCGACGACGCCCGCACCAACAAACTCAGCAACCTGAACGGCGTAGTAATAAAAGGTGTGATGGAAAACACCGCAGCCTACGATTGCGGACTTAAGGAGGGCGACGTGATCCTATCAATAAACGGCAAGGCCACAAACACATGTCCCGAACTTCAGGAACTGGTATCCACCTACCGCCCCGGCGACAAGGCCACTATACAGTATGTGCACAAGGGCGAGCTTAAGAGCACAGAGATAACATTCAAGGATTTGGACAACAACCAGACCGTGAACGCGCCATCCAAGAAGATGGAGATGTATGGAGCCACTTTCGAGAAAACCGACAAGGACCTGCTGAAAGAACTGGACTTAAGCAACGGAGTATCAGTAACCAGCATAGACAGCGGCAAGTTCCTGAGCGCAGGTGTAAGGAAGGGGTTCATAATCACTGCCATCAACAACAATCCCGTATCTGAACCAGGCGACATCAGCAATATTATAAAAGGTGTGCCACGCAACAGCGGAATATACATAGAGGGCATGTACCCCAACGGACGCAAGGCCTTCTACGCTTTTGGAATGTAAGGCATTGCAGCATTGCTAAATAAAACAGAGCGGCTCCGTCAGAATTTTGACGAAGCCGCTCTATTTTTTGCCTATATGTGATAAAAAAAATGATCTTTATCTTACTCTACCTCGATAACCTCGAATGGCACTGACACAAGTTTCTTGTATCTGAGACCCAGGGCTTTCATATCCTCGTCTATCGACTCGTAATACCAGTTAACCTTTACGTCGCCCTTTTCCGCAACCTTCTGAAGCAACAGTATCACCTGGATAACCTGCTTGCTGGAGGCTGTGTTTACGTATTCAAGATCGAAATCGAAAACGGTCTGAGCGTTTGGGTCCTCGGCATACTCCTTTATCCAATCCAGGATAGGACGGTAGAAATCGAGAGCATTTTCGGGCACAGAAATCTTAGAAATCTTGAATACACCCTCCTGAGGATCAAGTGTTACCTCGGGAGTGTCCTCTGTCTCTTCTATGAATAGTTTTTCCATATCTCGTACTGTTATTTTTTTGTTTTGATAGAAGTTTGCAAAATATAGAACTTGGAATCGCCCACCTGAGCATCACGGAACTGATACTTGAGCGGACGGTCGCTCTTGATTCTGAGGTCAGAGAGTCCAAGACCCGTTTTCTTGGCTGATGTCTCGGCCGCGAAATCGAGCAGAATCTGGTCGTAGAGATCCGAAACCTGCTCACGGTCGAGTCCGTTGAGGTATTCGATATTGCTGGAGATCGATTCGGCGGCACCGGCCTGCACAAGGTTGGCTGCTGTAAGATGGGTCTCATCGCCAGTCTGACCAAGGAAGAACACGCCAGGCACTCCTACCTGATCCTCGGAGAGCTTCGATCCATGCTTTATGATGTTCTGAATCATCTCCACCATCACGTTAGAAATCTTGATAGTGGTGAGCGGCAGGTTAGGACGGCTCTTGATGATGGAGAGCAGGCTCAGGAGGTTCTCCTGATTGAAGAAACCGTTGAACATGAGCGAGAGGTTCTCCTTGTTCATGTGGGAATGGAGAGTCTTAACGTTCTCCAGCGAGCTGAAGGCCTGACCATTGTCCATATCGGCAACGCCGAAATTGGCATCGGTAGGTATCAGGGTCTGCATATAGAAATACGAGTAGTCGTCGTCGAGGTGCACGAAGCTGTACAGCAGCTTGTTGCCCGATTTTCTGGACATCTCGATAAGACCAAGACCCGCGCCGCCCTTGTCGGAGATGGATCCGTTGCGGAGCATGTCGCGGTGGAACTTCTTTAGCTCCTCCTGGTCCATGGAATTGATGCGCTCCAGTTTCACCTTAAGCGGATCAATGTTGGGATTTGCAATGATGTTTCCTGTAGATATATAGTACCTGTCACCATACTTCTGTATTGCGAACACGGGCGGATACTTGTCGAAGCTGGGCTCGTTGGCCACCTCGTCCTGATGGTGGGTGATATTCTGCAAGCCCTCCACCATGATATAGTAGATGCGTTTCTGCAGTGTAGCCTGCGAGAAACCGGTGAGCCTTCCTATGCTGGAATCGGCCAGGAAGAGAATCTTCTTGGTGATGTCGTGGTCGAAGTATCCCTTGTACACATACTCGAAATCCCTATCCCCCACTCTGTTGAAGAGCTGGAAGGCGATATCGAAAAGGTTGTTGGTGAGTTCTTGTGCCATATATATAACAGTATTATGTGTTAATCAACATTTTTACACTACAATAAAAATGCCAAACCGTTGCAAGTATCAGGCCTCATTGAGAGGAGTGCGCTTGTATTTTGGATCGTAGTTGTTGATGTTCAGCTGCAATCCCTTGCGCTGATATGCCGGTATGCGGTCGTACGAATCCATATTGGGGAGCGAGGCAAAATCAATTGGCTTGAAATTGCCGCTAGGCTCTATCACGCGGTCTTCCTCCTCGTCGTCGGCAGTGGTCTCGTCGTCGTAAAGCGACTGATCAACATCGCCGAGATCCACCTCGTCGCCCAACTGATGTGCCTGCTCGTCGGCCTGAGGCTCCTCAGCAACATCATTGCCAGCCTCAGCATCGGTCTGTGCCGGAGTCTCGTCGGCGGTCTCTGAGGCAACCTCCTCGTTGTCGGCATCGGTCTGGCCGTCGTCTGTAATAATTATCTGGCCAAGGCTGTCGTCATCCTCAAAGAAATCAGAATTGTCGTCGTCGAAAGGATTCACGATCTTGGAAGATTTGAAACCTGAAACCACGAGAGTAACGCTGAGACGGTCGCCCAGGGTGTTGTCCTCCGACTTACCCCAGATAAGGTCGGCACGTTTTCCGGCAGCCTTCTGTACGTATCTGTTGATACGGTTCAGCTCGTTCATTGTAAGCTTGTGGTCCTTGCTCGACATCACGTTTATGAGCATGTTTTTGGCTCCGGTGATGTTGTTGTTGCTGAGTAGAGGCGAATTAAGGGCGGCCTCGATACACTTGATGGCGCGGTTTTCTCCCTCGCCGTATCCCGTACCCATAAGGGCTATGCCCGAATCCTTGAGCACGGTATTAACATCGGCAAAATCGACGTTTACATGTCCACGGGTGGTGATGATCTCTGCGATACCCTTGGCAGCCTTGGTGAGCACATCGTCGGCAGCTGCAAAAGCGTCGTCAACTGCCTCGTCGCCATAATGCTTTAGCACCAGCTCGTTGTCTACCACCAGCAGAGAATCCACGTTGTCGGCCAGATCCTTGAGACCCTCGATGGCCTGGTTGACACGTTTTGGACCCTCGAAACGGAAAGGCAGAGTTACGATTGCCACTGTAAGTATGCCAGCGTCCTTGGCAATCTTTGTGATTACCGGAGCGGCGCCTGTACCTGTGCCTCCGCCCATACCAGCTGTTACAAACAGCATCTTGGTGGGCAGCGGACCTGTAATGTTGCCGTCTGGCGGAATGCCCAGCGCCTGACAAAGCTCGTTGTGGCTCTCGAGAGCGGCGTTGCGGCCACGCTCAGGATTGTTGCCCGCACCCAAACCCTCGGTAAGGGTCTGGCCAAGACGTATCTTCACCGGCACCTCGCTTATCTCCAAAGCCTGGTTGTCGGTGTTGGCCACTATAAAATCCACATCCTTGATTCCGTACTTGAACATGTGGTTTACGGCGTTGCCGCCGCCTCCGCCCACGCCAAGCACCTTTATTATATTAGTCCTAACATCACAGCCGAAATCTATAAGCTGGTCAGCAGGTGGATTTGCGTCGATATTATCATGCATAATTGAAACTCTGTTAATAAAAAAGTAAGTGTTAGATTAGATAATAAAGATAAGTATATTTACACGGTATGGTCCTCAGGATCCTCAAATATGCGGTTGGCTAACTTCTTGAGTTTCTGGAAGAAACCCTCCGACTCTTTCTTGTCGTTTGCATTGGCATCAGGATTGTCGCCCTTTTTCTGAGATCCGGATGCATCGCCGCCCTCCTTTTTCTGAGGCTTGCTGCTCTGCTTCTCCAGGAACGATTCCACATACTCTATGCCCTTTGCGAGCAATCCCATGATTGCTGAATACTCCTCGCCGTCAGGCATCTTACTCTCACCGGAAAGGTCTCTTGGCTTGCTTATCCTTACAGCACGGCCCAGACGGTATTTCACCAGCTGGTTGATGTTGGTAAGCTTGGATCCGCCACCGGTAAGCACCACGTCCTCTATGCCGTCGGCGTATCCCGACTGCTGCATCACGTGTGCCACTCCGGCCAGTATCTCGTCCATGCGGGCATTGGTGATATACGAGAGGTCCAGCACGGAAATCTCGCTGCTGCTGCGGCCTCCGATACCCTTTATGGAAATAATCTTCTTGCCGTCCGACGACTGGGCAAGTGCTGATGCGTGCTCTCTCTTGAGAGCCTCAGCCTGCTTCCAGATGATGGAAGAGCATGCGCTCTTGATGTCGTTGGTGATGGCATTGCCGCCCAAAGGTATCGACGACGAAGCCCTCAGCACCTTGTTCTTGAAAATGGCCACATTTGTGGCTCCGGCGCCGATATCAGCCACAAGCACGCCGTTGGCCTTGTCTTCCTGCGAGAGGAGGGCCTCGGCAGAGGCGATGGGCTGATAAATCAATTTCATAATATTAAGATTGGCGTTCACCACCGCCTGCTTGATGATGCGGTTGGATGTGGCGTTGCCAAACACTACGTAGAAACTGCCGTGCAGCTTGCTGCCCGTAAAACCTACAGGCGACAGTCCCACAGTGCCGTTGTCGACCGAATACTGCTGGGGAATCACATGTATGATCTCCTCGCCCTGCTCCTTGTTGAGGCCGTAGACCTCGTTGGTAAGCTGGTCAACATCATCCTGAGAAATCACATTGTTGGCTATGAACTTGGTATGCGAGGTGAGTGCAGTGCGTATGTTCTGGCCCGAAATGCCTACAAACACCTGCTTCAGCTGCAATCCCGACATGTCCTGACACTTCCTTACCGCCTCCTTGATGGCAGAGGTAACATCAGCCACATCCTGTACAGTGCCTCGCGCCACTCCCTTGGAGGGAGCCTCGCCATAACCCAGGACCTTTATCTTTCCTAGTTCATCCTTATTTCCAACGATAGCCACAATCTTGCTTGTTCCGATATCTATCGCTGCTACGTTTTGAGTTTTGGACATAATGAAAATACTCTTTATTATGAAATCTTATCTTTATTTCTTTTGCAAACTATCTGACCGTTGTATTTCACAGAGATCAGACTATATCTGTTCCAGCCAGTCTTATTGAGTCCCTTCAGATAAAACTGCTTCAGAATATACATTTTCCTGTCGTAATCGTCGATGGAGCCCAGCGCCAGGATGTGTTTTCCAGCCATGGGCACCAGCTCGTACTCGTTAAGTGTAGTAACATAAATCTGCGAGACTTGGTCGCGCCAAAAATCGTCGGTAATTATCTGGCGTCCAAGCTTAAAGAGATCCAAAGTCATACTGGGCTCCGAATTCTTTCCCTTGTATATCTGATAATAAGGCTGAGCATTAAAATCAAACATATCCTGCACGCATCCGGTCACCACAAGAGTGCGGGCCGGATACTTGTCGCTGGCCGGAAACACGCAGCCATCCTCGTCGATGTAGTAGTCCTGCTTGTTGCCCATCACCAGCAAAATCGGCTTGCGCTGCTGCACGTCGATCTTCAGCTTGCCCGACAATGTCTTGTATATTGCCACGTTCCTCACATACGGATTCTCCTTTATAACTTTTGTCAGCACATGTATGTCCACATTGTCCATCTTGTAGCCTGATACATACGGCGTGTTGGAGTACACCATATCAAGCACATCGTTCTTGTTGACAAAGTTGAGCTCAAGCGAATCCTGTATGCTGATATCTATGCTGCGAAACACAGTTTCATGAAACTTGTTTAGCGACAGATATATCACGATAGCAAGCGACACGGCAAACACCAGTTTTCCTATGCTTCTGTTGCTAATCTTTTTCATTAAGTGCTTTAGTTAATGGAGCTATCAGCTTGTCGACGCTTCCGGCTCCCAGAGTTAACACCACCTCGGCCTTGTCGGCCAGAACCTTGTCCACAATCTGTTTGTGGTCGCTCATAAGCGTAACATTCTTGTTGTGCATGAGGCCCGCTATCATCTTGGAATCCACGCCGGGTATCGGTTTTTCCCTGGCCGGATATATATCCATGAGTATCAGATCGTCCAATAGATCGAGACTCTCGGCAAAACCCTCGGCGAAATCCCTTGTGCGTGTAAAGAGGTGAGGCTGGAAAATGCCCGTTATCCTCTTGCCCGGAAAAAGCTCGCGCACCGATTTTATGGTGGCCATCAGCTCCCTTGGATGATGTGCGTAATCGTCGATGTAGGTGCATCCAGCCTTCTGCACGTGGAACTCCAGACGGCGTTTCACACCCTTGAAGGATGCTATGCCCTGGCGTATGCTATCGTGGCTGATGCCTGCGGAAACCGCTGCGGCCACGCATGCCATAGTGTTCTCGATGTTTACACGGCCCTTGGCGCCTATCGTGATATCGCTGATGACGCCCTCCGGTGTAACGGCGTCGATGGTGTATACGCCATTGCTGAGACGGATGTTGGCGGCATGGAAATCGGCCGAAGCATCAGATTCCGAATATGTAACCTTGCGGCACTTTTCCACCCTCACCAGCGGATCCACCACCTTATTTAATATAACAACGCCATCCTCCGAGTTCTGATCCACAAACTTGTTGAAAGTCTGTATGATGTCGTTGCGGTCCTTGTAGATGTCGAGATGGTCGGCATCCACGTATGTCACTATTGTAATTTTTGGATGCAGCCAAAGGAACGAGCGGTCGAACTCGTCGGCCTCGGCCACAAGCCATGTATCAGCCGACTCGAAACGCTCTCTTGCCTCCGGCATCATGAGGTTGCTGTCGATATTACGGGAAATGCCGCCCAGGAAAGCGAAGTTGTCCTTTCCCGCACAGCTCAGGATGTTGGCTATCACGCACGAATTGGTGGTTTTGCCATGTGTGCCTGATACGGCTATCGTGCTGTAGTTGTCGGCTATCATGCCCAGCACCCTGGCCCTCTTGTGCATCTCTACTTTCGACTGCTGAAGATACACGAATATCTCGTTGGTGACAGGCACGGCCGGAGTGTATATCACCAGAGTTCTGTCAAGATTGTTCCTAACCCCGGCGGGTATGGAATCCACGCTGTCGGCATACGATATGCTGATGCCCTCGCTCACAAGTCGGTCTGTGAGGTCGGACCTCGTAAGGTCGTATCCGCTGACGCTCTTGCCCAGCTTATTGAAATACCTTGCCAGTGCGCTCATGCCTATGCCGCCTATGCCAAGGAAATATACGTTATCTATGTTGTCGAAAAAGTTCATCTCTTTTCTCAAAAGGCCTCCCTGCCACTAAAAAAACTATTCCTCGGTGTTGTGAAGGCTCTCGTCGTTTAGCAGCACCTGTATTCTGTTGGCGTAGTTGAGCACCACGTCCTTGTCGAAACTGTTTTTCTGAAGCTCGGTTAATGCGAGGCCCAGATACTGGAGAGCTGTTGTGATGTTGTCGATGCGGATCTCGAAAGCGTTGAGAACGTCGCGGCGGCCCTTTATGAGGTTTAGCTTGTATACCTCCACGAGGTTGTGCTTGCCCTCGTATGGCTGATAAACGTACTTGAGGAGCTTGTCCTCGTTGAATGCGTTGTCGGGAATAGAAGCCACACTGTTCTGATACTCTACAAACGATGCGTTCACCGACTTGTGCCACTCGGCCACGTCGCGGTTCCACATCACTCCAAGACCGCTAGAAAGGTATCCAGCCACAAGGTTCTCGTTGTATCTGTTGGATTTTACGTGAGTCTCTATCTGCTTTACCTCGGCCAGAGCGTCCTGGTCGTTAAGATCCTGGAAAGCCTCTACGATAGACTGTCCGCACCTTGCGAAGGCTGCCTGCTTGCCGGTGAAGCCATCGTCGGCCAGGAGGGCATACTCATGGAGAGCCTGCTTGTAGAGATATAGCACCTGAAGCTTCTTGCGGGTAAGCGAATCCACAAGCTGCTTGGGCTCGTACTGCGCGCCCGATTCCGACAACACGCCTGCGAGAGAGGCGCTGAACTCGCCATCGAACTTGATGTCCTGCAACTCCTTGTAGGAGTCTATCATATTGTCCATCAGCAGCTCGCCCTGCAATGCAAGACGGCTCTCGATCTTGGATTTTGTGAGTGTCAGAGACTCACCGATAGATGTTCCACAGCCCTGCAAAACTACAGAAAATGCTACGGCCAACACCAGCATTATATAAAATTTTGTGTCTTTCATATCGTTACAATTTTTTTCAGCGTAAAAATACGAATAATTTTTTAAAAATAAATAATTTTTGTAAAATAAAAATTAATTTTTTTTCATTTTACCATTCCAATAATCTCGTCGGCAATCAAATCAGCTGAATTTTTTACAGCTAGTTTTGCAATATTCTCCGAGAACTTTGCTCTTTTCACGTTGTCGGCACATAGAGCTGATACTGCGGAGAAAAACTGCTGCTCGGCCTCGGAGTCGCGCAGCATGGCCGCGGCGTCCTTGCTTACGAGCGCCATGGCGTTCTTGGTCTGATGGTCTTCGGCCACGTTGGGCGATGGCACAAAAATCACAGGCTTGGCTGCCAGGCAAAGCTCAGATACCGAGAGCGCACCCGAACGGCTAACAACCACATCAGCAGCCTTGTAGGCCAAATCCATGCGCTTTACGAATGCCATTGGATGTATGTTGGTGTAGCGGTCCTTATCAAACCTAGCCATGATGTCGTCGTAATAGTATTTGCCAGTCTGCCAGATAATCTGGATTCCGGCCTCCTGAAACTCGTCGAGGTGTGCCATTATGCTCTTGTTGATGGTGCCGGCGCCCAGGCTTCCGCCCACCGACAGAACCACAAGCTTGTCGGGGCTGAGGCCAAACTCGCTGAGAGCCTCCTCGCGGGTGCAGGCATTGTCGGCAATATCGGAGCGCACCGGATTTCCGGTGAACTTTATCTTGGAGGCGTCGAAATACTTTTCCATGCCGTCGTAGGCTGTAAAAATCCTAGAGGCCTTCTTGGAGAGTATCTGGTTGGTGACTCCGGCATGGGAGTTCTGCTCCTGAAGAACTATGGGCACGCCCTGCTTGGCGGCAGCCCTCAGGATGGGGCCGCTGGCATATCCGCCCACGCCTACGGCGATATCGGGACGGAAATCCTTGATAATGCCGCGGGCCTTTGCCATGCACTTGATAAGCTTGAATGGCAGAGTGATGTTCCTGAAGATATTCTTGCGCTGGAATCCGGCAGCCGGCAATCCTATGATCTTGAATCCGGCAGCTGGCACTTTCTCCATCTCTATCTTGTCTTGTGCGCCCACAAACAGTATGTCGATATCAGGCTGCTTCTTCCTGAGAGCCTGTGCGATAGCTATGGCAGGAAACACGTGTCCGCCTGTACCGCCTCCTCCTATTAGAACTTTCATATTCTTCAATCATGAATTAATAATAATACAGCATTTGGCTATCCCGCCATGAAGGGGAAATCCTGAATCTCCTCCTGCACTGGCTCCTCCTCTATCTCGGTAACGGTCTCCTTCTTGCCAGCATAGCGAGATATGTTAAGGATGATGCCTATAGATACCGAGTTGAACAGCAGCGACGTACCTCCCATGCTTACGAAGGGCAGCGGCTGTCCCGTAACGGGCACTATGCCGGCCACCACAAGAAAGTGCGACACGGCCTGCAATACGATATTCAGACACAGCCCCACCACTATGAACACCGGGAACGTTCGCTCCGTGGTTTTCACAATCCTGACGCACCGGAAAAAGAATATTATGTAGCAGGCCACCACCACAATGCCTCCCATGAGACCGGTCTCCTCCACCACGATGGCGAAGATAAAATCGGAATATGGATGCGGAATGGCGTTTCGCTGAAGGCTCTTGCCCACACCCTGACCCAGTATGCCGCCCCTGGAGAGGGCTATCTTAGATTGCTCGCTCTGATAGTCGGCGCCCGACTTGTCGGCATCGCTCGACGAGTATGTGGTGATACGCGTTACCCAGGTATCAAGACGGGTGTGGAATCCCACCAGCTTGCATCCGCCAATAAACAGCACTCCGGCCAGCAGCAGACCGCCCACCATGATGCCAATCCATTTTACCGGAATCTGACCCACAAGCATCAGCATCACGCTGGTGCCGCCTATGAGCAGCGCGGTAGATAGGTTGGAGGGCAGTATCAGCACACAAACCGCCAATATGGCAATCATGCACTTGCGGAACACCAACTTCTTGGATTCCAACGTATTCTGACAGGTAGACAACACCTTGGCCAGGTATATCATAAGCGTAAGCTTGGCCAAATCGCTGGTCTGGAACGATATATCTATGAGCGGAATGGTAAACCACCTGCGCGCATCGTTGGTGGACGATCCGGTAAAGATGGTGAGAAACAGCAGCACCACAGATATATACAGGCCCACGTTGGAGGCCTTGAACAGCAACTTGTACGACACGCGGCACAATCCCACCATCACCAGGAAGCCCATGAATACAAATCCGAGGTGCTTCACCAGATAATATGTGGTATTGCCATGCTGCTCCTTCCAGGCCAGCATGGATGTGGCGCTATACACCTCCACAATGCCCACAAGCATCAGTATGCCCACCATGAACCATATCACGGGGTCGCCCTTGAACATGCGCAGCCACTTGTTCTGGTTGGCTGCGGTGTCGGTTGTTACTGCAAAATCTTCCATATTCATTCACTTTTTTTATACATACAAGGCATGGGGTCATGCCATCATTGCCTTTACAGCCGCACGGAACTGGTCGCCCCTGTCCTCGTAGCAGCTGAAGAGGTCGAAACTTGCACAAGCCGGCGATAGCAGCACGGTATCGCCCGGCACAGCCAGAGAGCGGCACACCTGTATGCACTCGGCCATGCTGCGCACGTCCACCACCTTTATCATATCGTCGAAAGCCTTGTGGATAGGCGCGTTGTCCACACCCATAGCCACTATGGCCTTTACTTTTTTCTTTACGAGCTGATACAGCTGAGAATAGTCGTTGCCCTTGTCGACACCGCCCAGTATCAGCACCACGCCATCGCCCACTGTATCGAGGGCATACCATACCGAATCCACGTTGGTGCCCTTGCTGTCGTTTATCCACGACACGCCGTCCACCACTCCGCAAGGTTCCACCCTGTGCTCCAACGGCATGAAGGAGTCTATGCTCTGCTTTATCTTATCGAGCGGAATTCCCACCTGCATTGCGGCCAGCGTGGCGGCCATGATGTTGCACCTGTTGTGGCGGCCCATCAGCTTGAAGTCTTTGGCTGATACTTCAGTATCAGCTCCCTGACAGCTTACAACAAGGTTTCCGCCCTGGAAATAGTGGGCGCCGCTGGCAGGCTTGGCATCAAGAGAGAATGGCAGAAGCTTCTGCGAGAATGTGCGCTTGGCCATCTGCTCTATGGTAACGGGGTCTTCGGCGTAGTAAATGAATGCGTCGCCGGGCTTCTGGTTCTGAGTGATGCGGAACTTGGAATCGGCGTAGTTTTCCATCTTGTAGTCGTAGCGGTCGAGGTGGTCGGGGGTGATGTTCATGAGCACGGCCACATCAGCACGGAAATCATACATATTGTCGAGCTGGAAACTAGAGAGCTCCAGCACGTAGTAGTCGAAACTGTCCTCGGCCACCTGAAGGGCAAAGCTCTTGCCTATGTTGCCACCCAGGCCCACGTTGTATCCGGCATCGCGCAGGATCTTGTATGTAAGCTCGGTAGTGGTGGTTTTGCCGTTGCTGCCGGTAATGCATATATACTTGGCGCTGGCATACTTGCTGGCAAACTCTATCTCCGACTGTATGGGAATGCCCTTGGCCACGGCCTTGGCTACTATGGGCGCGTCGTTGCGGATGCCCGGCGATTTCACGATGATGTCGGCATCAAGAATCCTGTCCTCGGAGTGTCCGCCCTGCTCGTAGCAGAGTCCGCGGCTGTCGAGAACCTGACGGTAGCTGTCCTTTATCTTGCCATAGTCGGATACAAAAACATCGTATCCCATCTTCTTGCCGAGCACTGCGGCTCCTATGCCACTCTCGGCGGCTCCCAATATCACAAGCTTGCTCATTGTATGCTTATATTTTTTTTGATGATGAAAAACTATCTTATCTTAAGTGTAAGCACCGATACCACGGCAAGTATCAGCGCCACGATGATGAAACGCGTCACTATCTTGGCCTCGGGCATTCCCTTTTTCTGGTAATGATGGTGGAGCGGCGCCATCAGGAACAGATGGAGGCCCTGTCCGTATTTCTTGAACGTGCGCTTGTACCACCATACCTGGAGTATCACGCTAAGGTTCTCCACCACGAAAATTCCGCAGAAGATGGGTATCAGCAACTCCTTGCGCACCAGCACCGCCAATACAGCTATGATGCCGCCGATGGTGAGGCTGCCAGTATCGCCCATGAATATCTGCGCCGGATACGAGTTGAACCACAGGAATCCGAATGTGGCGCCGATAAAGGCCGACGAGAACACCACCAGCTCGCCCACTCCGGGGATGTACATGATGTTGAGGTATTGCGAGAATATCACATTGCCCGATACGTATGCGAATATCAGCAGCGTGGTGGCTGATACCGCCGATGTGCCCGCCGCCAGACCGTCGAGTCCGTCGGTGATGTTGGCTCCGTTGCTTACGGCGGTTATGATGAACGTAACCACCAGGATGAATACTATGCCGATGGCCCAGCCGTATTTTTCGGGATCAAGGAACCATAGCACCTTGGCGTAATCAAACTCGTTGTTCTTCAGGAACGGCACTGTGGTTTTCAGGCACTTTACGTCAACGGTTTTGGCATCCACCACCTCGCTGGGGTTGCTGTCGGAATCCAGCATCTCGGTAAGGTTGGATGTATCCACCTTTACGTTTTCGCGAACCACGATATCAGGGCTCAGGTATATGAACAGGCCTATCACCACGCCCAGAAGAATCTGTCCAGCCAGTTTCTTGCGGCTGCTGAGTCCGTCCTTGTTTTTCTTGAATATCTTGATGTAGTCGTCCATGAAGCCCAGGAAACCCAGCCACACAGTGGTGAATATCAGCAGGATAACGTAAATATTATCGAGCCGGCAGAGCAGCAGCACGGGTATCAGGATCGACGCTATTATTATAAGGCCTCCCATAGTGGGTGTGCCGGCCTTCTGATTCTGCCCGTCGAGGTATAGTGTGCGGACGCTCTCGCCTATCTGGCGGCTCCTAAGGAACCTTATCATGAACTTGCCGAATGTCATTGTAACAATCAGCGATATTATGACAGCAGTGGCCGACCTGAACGATATGTAGCTGAACAGCCTCGCTCCGGGGAAGTCGTACTGCTGAAGGTATTCGAACAAATAGTATAGCATTTTTATGGTTGATTATAACGTGTTTTGTTTCTTGAGTCTTTATTTGGCAATCTGAAGTTTAAGCTGTTCTGTAACAATCTCCTTGTCGTCGAAATGGTGTTTTACGCCCATGATGTCCTGATAATCCTCATGGCCCTTTCCGGCTATCAGGATAATGTCGCCGGGCTGGGCTATCATGCAGGCGGTCTGTATGGCCGACTTTCGGTCGGATATGCGGAGAGTCTTGGCCATGTCGCCGGGTTTGAGGCCTGCCATCATCTCGTCGAGTATGGCCTCGGGGTCCTCGGTGCGTGGATTGTCGGATGTAAGGATCACCTTGTCGGAGAGCTTTACCGCAAGCTGCGCCATTATGGGGCGCTTGCTCCTGTCGCGGTCGCCGCCGCAGCCGCATATTGTAATAAGTGTGGACGGGCGGTTCATGTCCTGACGGATCTGGTTGATGGTGGAGATAACGTTCTCGAGGGCGTCGGGCGTGTGTGCGTAATCCACTATGGCAGATTTGCCGGCAATGTTTACGATATCGAAACGTCCGCGCACCGAGTGCAACGCGCTCAGGCTGGTGAGCACCTGCTCGGGATCCTGTCCAAGCAATACCGCCGAGCTGTATACGGCCAATATGTTGTATGCGTTGAATTTTCCCGGAAGGAATGTCCACATCTCCCTGCCGCACACATTAAGGAGCATGCCCTCAAGGCTACATTCCAGAATGTTTACGTTGAAGTCGTTGAATCCCCTTAGTCCGTATGTCTTTACAATGGCCTTGCTGTTCTGAACCATCACGCGGCCGTTCTTGTCGTCGGTGTTTACAAGGGCGAAAGCATCAGAGGGCAGATTGTCGAAAAACATCTTCTTGGCCCTGATGTATTCCTGGAATGTCTTGTGGTAGTCGAGGTGGTCCAGGGTTATGTTGGAGAATATTCCGAGGGCAAACCTGAGGCCCGAGATGCGTTTCTGCACTATCGAGTGGGAGCTTACCTCCATGAAGCAGTACTGGCATCCGGCCTCCACCATCTGGGCCATCAGACGGTTGATGGTGATGGGGTCGGGAGTGGTCTGCTTGGCAGGATACACAGCATCGTCCACGTAGTTTTCCACGGTGGACAGCAGTCCGGCCTTGTAGCCGAAGCTCTTGAAAAGCTTGTAGAGAAGAGTGGCCGTAGTGGTTTTGCCGTTGGTGCCCGTAACTCCTGCAAGAGTAAGACGCTCGGAGGGATAGCCGAAGAAGGCCGACGCGATTTTTCCAATAGCATCAGCAGTATCAGACACCCTTACAAATACTGTATCTGATGCCGGCAGATTATCCGGGATTTGCTCGCACACCACCGCCGCCACGCCCCGGGCCACCACATCGGCTATAAACCCGTGACCGTCGACCCTGGTGCCGCGCATTGCCACAAAAAGCTTTGAGCCATCCACACTCCGGGAATCGGAGGTGATGTCTGATATCTCGATGTCGGGATTGCCTGTGATGCCGGCAACCTCGATACGCTCCAAAATCTGCGATAGTCTCATTTTTCCGTCTCCTTATTTAATTATTTATCCCAATTCGATATTGATTTTAGTGCCCTTGGAGGCTGTCTTGCCCGGGGCCACCGACTGCTTCTTTACCACGCCACGGCCCGTAACGCCCACCTTGTAGCCGCGCTGCCTTAGCAGGTACATGGCATCGCTGAGGCCCATTCCTATAACATCGGGAACGGTGTTGGGATTGGAACTCATGGGATCGAGCTTTACCTTGCCGTCCTGCGACGACACATACACGTATGGCGTTACGCAGTTTTCCAGATTCGACATAGGAATGTTGAATCTGGAGCACAGCCTGTCAACCACCGCCATATCGCCCGACTTTATCTGCGGCACCTTGTCGCTGTTGTCGACCTGGGCCAGGAGGTTGAAGTTTTTGCCGGAATACAGCTCGCGGTCCTTGGAGTAGAGCTTGTCGCTGATAACCTTGAACACCGGGCAAGCCACCGAGCTACCGTATATCGAACCCTTGCTTGGGTTTGATATGGCCACAATGCACGAGTATTTTGGATTGTCGGCCGGGAAGTATCCCACAAACGATGCCGTGTATATCTTCTTGCCGTCGGATGCGTATCCCGAGCGGCCCTTGGCTATCTGTGCAGTTCCGGTTTTTCCGGCTATGCTGTAGTGCTGGTTTTTGATGTTCTGGGCCGTGCCGTTCTCCACCACGCCCTTCAGCAGGGTCTGAACCTTCTCCAAGGTCTCCTTGCTGCATATCGACGAGTTGGTCTCCTCGGTCTCCACCACCTCTATCATCTGTCCGTGCGACCTTACACCCTCCATCAGGTGAGGACGCACCATGTGGCCGTTGTTGGCAATGGCGTTATAGAACGACAGTATCTGAAGCGGTGTAAGAGTAAGCTCGTATCCGTACGACATCTGCGCCAGCGACACTCCCGACCAGTGCTGATTGTCGGGGTATTTGATGTTTGGCGTGGTTTCGCCCACCAGGTCGATGCCCGAAGGCTTGTTGAGGCCCATCTTGTAGAGGCGGTCCACAAACTCGGCCTCGCAATCCCTGAATGTGTAGTAGGCAAACTTGGAGATAATCACGTTTGATGATTTCTCGAAACCCTCCTTTATGGTGAACTTTCCCTTGAATGGGTGGTCGACATCGTTGATTACAATGTCGTGAAGCTCGAAAACTCCGTTTCCGGCATCCACGGTATCGTATATGCTGGCTCCGGTTTTCTCCATGCAGGCTATCACTGATGCCAGCTTCATAGTGGAGCCCGGCTCTATCTGGGTAACCACGGCATGGTTGAACTGCTCGGCATACGATATCTTCTTGTTTACAGTGTCCCTTATGATGTCGAGGTTTGATATAGCCCTTATCTTTCCGGTTTTCACCTCCATCACCACCACGGTGCCAAACTCGGCCTCGCTCCGCATCAGCTGTGCCCTCAGGGATTTCTCCACAATGTCCTGAAGGTTAACGTCCAGAGTGGAAATCACGTCAAGGCCGTCTACGGGGTCCTCGTCGTGGATGTCGCCGTAGGGGCTTATGGGATACATCTCGCCCGACGAAAGCTTTTTCATGAGCTTGATGCCCTTGATGCCCGACAGTCTGTCGTCGAAGGCGGCCTCCATGCCGTTCATCTTGTTGGTGCTGCCCTCGTTGATGCTGCCTATAGTGCGCGATGCCAGCGATTTGTGGGGCTGCTCGCGCTTGTATCTCTGCTCGGATATAAAACCGCTCTTGTAGCGTCCCTTGTTGAAAATAGGGAAGTTTCGCATTGCCTTAAGCTGCGACAGGGTTATATCCTTCTTTACGCAATAGTATTTCAGGCCCTTTCTGTATGCCTCGGTGAAACGGCGCACGTATCCGTCCTTGGTGGTATCCTCGAAACACCTGCTCATGCAGGATGCCAGCGAATCTATGTTCTTGTAGAAAACGGAGTCGCCCAGGCCCTTAACAGTGAGGTCCCAGTACACGGAGTACGACGGCATGGATGTGGCCAGCACCCTGCCGTCGTATGCGCAGATGTCGCCGCGGAAAGGCTCCACGTCCACCTGCTTTATGGTAGCAATATTTTCCTGCCAGTCGGAAGTGCTCTGCAGGAATACCACCTTCACCACCACCAGGATGCAAAGCAGAGTCACAATCACCAGAATGGCAAACAGCCATGCTACAACGCTTTTTCCAATTCCTTCGTTTTCCATTGTCAGTTCATTTCTTTAAAATCGTCCTCAAAATCGTTGAAGTCGTTGATGTAGTCACGCTTGGGAGCTGCGTCCTTCTTCTTCAGAGAATCGGGAGCCTCGTACCTGTCAATTATGAAATACAGGGGCGGAGTGTTCTGCTCGCGGATTCCAATCTTGTGGTCAATCACCCGCTTGGCCACCTCGGTCTCCTTGCTGATATCCATGAGCTGTCCAGCTATGGTTATGGATTCGGCCCTGAGGTCGCGCACCTCTTTCTGGAGCCTGATGCATCTGCCAATCTGGAATTCCGAGAAATTTCTATTGGCAACATACACCAAGGCCAAAACACCCAGCGTCAACACGAATGGAATATTTCGGATAAAAAACTTGCTCTTGAAGAATTTGCCGCTTAGTATCGACATAGGGCTGAAATTCTCCACCCCTTCGTCGTCATCGTCATTTTCGCCGGCGGCGCTGTCCATATTTTCGTTGGGGTCGGGGATGGCGTCGTCGGACAGCCTGAGATCGCCGTACTCGTCGCCAATGCCGTCGTTGTAGGCTGATACTCCGTCGGAAGGATCGTTGAAATCCTGCCCCAGGAAATCCTCCAGCGAAGGCATCTCGCCACTGCCCGACACACGGTCGTAGGCACCGTTCAGAGAGTCTTCATCTTCATTTTCCATTATATTGTCGCGGTTGTTATCCCTGTCAAAAAGCTCGTCGTCTTCTGTCATGTGTATCAAAAAGTCTTAAACTAAATAACCAACTAATCGTAATTGTACATCGTGCGCTCTGCAATCCTGAGCTTTGCGCTGCGGCTTCGGGAGTTCTGCTCCAGCTCCTCGTCGCTCGGAGTTATCACCTTGCGGTTTACTGCCTGGAACGGGGCAATCACATTTCCGTAAAAATCCTTCTCCTCCTTGCCCTCCAGGTTGCCGGCCTTTATGAAGTTTTTCACGGGGCGGTCTTCCAGCGAGTGGTAGGTCATTATCACCAGGCGTCCGCCCTCCTTGATGGCTCCCGTGGTGGCCTTCAGGAATTCGTGGAGAACCTCTATCTCGCCGTTCACCTCTATGCGAAGGGCCTGAAACATGGTGGCCAGATACTTGTTTTCCTGATGCAGGGTAACGCATTTACCGGCCGCTGATATCAGGTCGCTTACTGTAACTATCGGCTTTTGTCCGCGGTAGGCCACGATGTTCTGGGCCAGATGCCAGGCATTCTTTATCTCGCCGTATTCCAGGAAAACGCGTTTGAGCTGCTCGGCAGAATATGTGTTCACCAGCTCGCGGGCCGAGAACTTGGCGGCCTGATTCATCCTCATATCGAGCGGAACATCAAAGCGGAACGAGAATCCGCGCTGCGCATCGTCGAAATGATGGCTTGATACGCCTAGGTCGGCCAAAACGCCGTCTATCTTTGGATATCCCGCCAGCCTCAGGAACTGAGCGAAATATCTGAAGTTGCTTCTGAAGAAAACGATCCTCGGGTCGTCGGGCACGTTGTCCATGGCATCGGCATCCTGATCGAACACGAAGAGCCTGCCGTCGTCGTCCAGACGGTTGAGGATGGCCTTAGAGTGGCCGCCTCCGCCAAATGTAACATCTGCATACACACCCGAAGGATTGATATTCAATCCCTCGAGACACTCATCCAGCATCACTGGCTTATGATAGAAACATTCCATAACATCCAAAGGAATTAAATATTAATACTACCCAGAAAATCGGCGGCCATCTGCGCAAAGTCCTCAGCCGACGGGCGGCTCTGTTCGTAAGTATCAGTGTCCCAGACCTCGATCTTGTCGTCGAGGCCGAGAACAAAGATATCACTCTTCAAATCCGTCTGGAGCAACAGGCGCTTCGGAACCAGCAGTCTGTTGCTTGCATCCAGCTCCACCTCGGCGGTATCCTTGAAGAATTCGCGGAGGAAGGCGTTGTGCTGACGGTTGAATGGGTTGAGGTGCGCTTTTACAGCCTCTATGCGAGACTGCCAGCTGCCTAAAGTGTAAATAGTCAGGCATTTCTCGTAGAGATCCTTCTTTAGCACAAAGGTACGCACAGAGCTGTCCTCCCCCGCCCCGATCTGCTCCATGAAGGCAGAAGGGAACTGGAAGCGACCCTTTGAGTCAAGTTTTATTTGAAAATCTCCAGTAAAAATGCACATGATAGTTCATCTTAAAATGTGTTCCAAAATTAGATATAATTTTTGACAAATTGCACCACTTTGCCCCACTTTTTCCCACTTTTTTGAAAAATATTTTTTAAGATACTGATAATAAGAGATTTGAAAAACGAGTAACTGACACGCTCACATCCGGATGACATATATACAAAAAAAATAGGTCCGGGGCTCGGGAGATAAACTCCGGAGCACGCCAAGGACCCTTTCACAGAATAATTATAAAAAAAGTATCTTCTACTTAGCAAAACAGACTTAACTGTTTTGCTCGTTTTGTTAAGTAGAAGGAAAATGCGACTACCAATGTTCCGGCTTCGTAACGCCGCATTTCCTAATACCTGTCCGGTTTCCATATCTAACCGGATTGCGGACCTGGCTGACTCCCCAGCCGTGTGGCCGCTTATTTATTTATCATCTGTCATTCAAAAATCAACCATCAAAATCATCATTTGATTATTTTGATGACACAAAGATACAATATATTTTTATATTTTGCAAATTATTCTTTAATTATTTCATCTTTTAGATATTTTCTGATACTGTTTTGATACAGAAATTTATATTTTTATAACTCAAAATCGTGATTACAGGATATTGGAGAGGGGATTTTGAGAAAAAGTTAAATAATGTTAAAAATAAAAAGAACACAGATAACGCGGATGGAATGGATCTTGAAAATAATAAGGAATCCATCATTATTTCGGAAAAAGTGACAAAAACAAGCCAATTTTTTTCGGAAAAAGTGACAGAAATTTTCGGAAAAAGTGACAAAAACAGCTTGGATTTTTCAGAAAAAGTGACAAATGTTTTTATAAGTCCAAAATTATTAGTAATTTAGCGCAGAAATATCAACTAATATGCTTAGACGAAAATTCACACCTGTTTTAGAGTCGTTTCTAAAGGACCAGCCCAACAAAATTTTACTTGTTGACGGGGCCCGTCAAATCGGCAAATCGTATATCATCAGATATGTTGGATCCAAATTGTTCAAGAATTTTGTTGAAATCAATTTGAAGGAAGACATCGAAGGCCCACGTGTTTTCGACGGAGTAAATACGTGTCAGGATTTGTATATACAGCTTGCAATGTTTGCTAAAAACAAACTTGGCAGTTTCAAGGACACATTGGTATTCCTTGACGAGATCCAGTGCTATCCCAAGTTGCTGACAATGTTGAAGTTCCTGAATCAGGAGAAACGTTTCCGTTTTATAGCCAGTGGCTCTCAGCTTGGAATCGCCTTGGCCGAAACCCCATCTGTGCCTATAGGAAGTGTAACAGTAAAAAAAATGTATCCCCTTGATTTTGAGGAATTCCTGTGGGCTGTCAATTGCGGAGAAGAGGTTATTGAAAGTATGCATCAGCACTTTGTAAATCACGAATCTTTGCACGATGCGCTCCACGAGAATATCATGAAGCGTTTCCAATATTACCTGTTGGTGGGAGGAATGCCCGAGTCAGTCAATATGTTTTTGAGAGACAGACACTTGCAAAGAGTTAGGGAAGTACAGAACCAGATTTATGAGCTTTATAAAATTGATGCCTCGCAATATGACACCGAGCGAAAACTCAAGATACGGCGTGTCTATGATTTGATACCAAGCAATCTTGAAAACAAGAAAAAGCGTGTGGTATACAAGAGTATTGAAGAAAAGAAAGGCAAGGATTATTCAGATTATATTGATGAATTTGAGTATCTTAGCGCCTCGGGAGTTGCATTGGAAGTGAATTCCATAAGCAATCCAAAGTTTCCGCTCAAGGAATCAGAGATAAAGAATTTCTTGAAATTCTATCTCAACGACGTGGGAATACTCACAAATATCCTTTACGGAAACAATGCCAATGCTATAATGCAAGACATCCGCAGCATAAATCTTGGCACTGTTTACGAATCTGTAGTGGCTCAGGAACTTAATGCCCATGGATTCCATTTGTATTATTACGACAACAAAAAACAGGGCGAGGTTGATTTCCTGATAGATGATTATGAAAATCTTGCGGCTTTGCCGTTGGAGATAAAATCAGGGAAAGATTACACCGTACATTCCGCACTCGACCGTTTTGTGAGCAACGAATCATACAATATTCCTCGTGCTATTGTATTCAGCAATTCAGGAAAAGTATTCGAGAAAGATAAAATCCTCTATATGCCCATTTATTATTGTATGTTTCTTAAGCATACATCACAAGAATCGGCTGATGATTTTGTCTTTGACGAATTGGGAGATTTGTAAACCAAAAATCGCCCGCTGCTTTCGATGATAGAAGTGAACCCCGAAAGTTGGACAAAAAAACTTTCGGGGTTCACTTCATTTTATCAAAGCAACGGGCGATAATTGTATATTTATGTTTGGGAGACGCGGCGGATTATTTGCGTTTTTTGCCGGAACGCTTGCTGCCGGATTTCTTGCCGGAACGCTTTGATGACGACTTGTCGCCGCCACGCTTGCCCTCGCTCTTGGGGCCGCGTCCGCCACGACCGCCGGACTTGGACGAACCGCCGCCGTTGCGCTTGTCGATGGCGTCGGCCTTGTCGGGATCGGTCTCGATGTACTTGTCGGAAGTGGCGAGCACGAAATCAAGCTGCTTGCGCTCCAGATTGGCACGGGCAATCTTTATCTGAATCTTGTCGCCGAGCTGGAACTTGCGCTTGGTGTAGTGACCAATCAGGCAGTAGTTCTCCTCGTCGAACATGTAGAAATCGTCATCAAGGTCGCGCATAGGGATCATGCCCTCTATCTTGTTTTCCTCGAGCTCGGCGTATACGCCCCACTCAGTGATGCCTGAGATTACGGCCGGGAACACCTCGCCAAGGTGGTCACGCATAAACTCCACCTCCTTGTACTTGTCGGAGGCGCGCTCGGCCTGTACTGCCAGATACTCACGGTCGCTGCAGTGCTTGCAGAGCTTCTCGTAATAATTCTTGTCGGCCGACTTCTCGCCATTGAGGTAGCTGAAGAGCAGACGGTGAACCATCAAATCGGGATAGCGGCGGATAGGCGATGTAAAGTGGGTGTAGTATGGGAACGCCAAACCATAGTGACCGATATTCTCGGTGGAATACACAGCCTTGGCCATAGAGCGGACGGCGAGAGATGAGACCACCTCCTGCTCGTCGCGGCCCTTCACCTTGGTGAGCACCTCGTTGAGGGTCTTAGCGATGAGCTGTTCGTTGCTCATATTGATAGAGTATCCGAACTTGCCGATAAACTTCTGGAAAGAGGAGAGCTTCTCCAGATCCGGCTCGTCGTGGATACGGTAAACGAAAGTCTTGGCTGGATGGCGCTTGTCCTTCTTGGCGCCTATGAAAGTGGCTACTCGCTTGTTGGCCAGGAGCATGAACTCCTCCACAAGCCAGTTGGCCTCCTTGGTCTCCTTGAAGTAAACGCGGAGCGGCTTGCCGTTCTCATCGATGTCGAACTTGATCTCGGCCTTGTCGAACGAGATGGAACCGGCCTTGAAACGTGCGTCGCGGAGCTTGCTTGCGAGGTCCCAAGCCTTCAGGATAGCCTCCTTGCAATCGCCCTCGCCGGTCTCTATCACCTGCTGAGCCTCCTCGTAGGCAAAACGGCGGTTGCTGCGGATTACGGTCTTGCCGAACCACTCGCTCTGAATCTCGGCATTCTCGTTGAGCTCGAATACGGCAGAGAAAGTGAGCTTGTCCTCGTCCTGACGGAGAGAGCAGATGCCGTTGCAGAGAGCTTCAGGGAGCATGGGAACCACGCGGTCAACGAGGTAAACGCTGGTGGCGCGGGCCTGAGCCTCCTCGTCGAGGCGGGTGCCGTCTATAATATAATGTGACACGTCGGCAATGTGGACGCCAATCTCGTAGTTTCCGTTTGGGAGCACACGGTAAGATATGGCATCGTCGAAGTCCTTGGCATCGGCTGGGTCGATGGTGAAGGTGAGTATGTCGCGGAGGTCGCGGCGCTTGGCCACCTCCTCGGGAGTGATGCCTGCGTCGAGGCTGGCAGCCTCCTCCTCCACATCCTTGGGGAATGCGTAAGGGAGATTAAACTCGGCCAGGATGGCGTGCATCTCGGTCTCGTTGTCGCCGGTGGAGCCCAAAACCTCCACAATCTCGCCGATAGGATTCTTGGCGCCCTCGGGCCACTCGGTGATCTTGGCCACGGCCTTGTCGCCGGGCTGGGCCTTCATCATCTTGCTGAGAGGGATAAAGATGTCGTAAGGCATTGTCTTGTGGTTGGGAACCAGGAACGCGAAATTCTTGGATTTCTCAATGGTTCCCACAAATGTGGTGCGGGCGCGCTTTACTATGCGGATCACCTCGCCCTCCTGGCGGCCGTCGGCCGAGGCGGCAAAGAGCGAGACCTCTACCTTGTCGCCATTGAGGGCGTTGCGGAGATGCTCCTGAGATATGGCTATCTCGATATCGCTCTCATCGGGAGTCACGAAGGCCATTCCCTTCTTGCTGAGGTCGATGGTGCCTATCACCACGCCGGTCTTTATCTGGGCGTGATAGTCGCCGTAGGAGTTTTTGCTGATGCGGTTGGTATCCATCAGGTCCTTTATCACGAGGTCGAGGATCTGGCGCGATCCGTCGTCCTTTATCTGAAGTGTCTCCACCAGCTCGTCGGTAGAATAATCGCGCATTGGATTGTTCTTGAAGAGGTCGGAGAGTATGCGTGTGAGTGTGCGCCTGTTGTAGCGCTCCACTGTGGTTACTTTATTATTATCTTCCATATTTTTCCAGTATTAAAAAATTGTGTGTAAAATATTTAAGTATCAGAAACAGTTGTCGACATTGTTGATGTCGCCAATCAGTTGCTGGAATTTGTCCTGAGAAGCGAAAGTAAGGTTTCCGTAAACCTTTGTGATGCTGTCGGCCCGGGCCTGAATGTCCTGAAGCAGCATTGTGGCATTAACATCGCGCTCCGATGTGAGAGCCTGGTTGATGTATTTCTTTAGATTCTCTATGCGGCTGATGGCTGATTCCACGGTTTTCTCGTCGGGGAGCTGAGTATCAGGGTTCACGTTCTGGAGAATCTTGCTGAGGTTTCCGAAATAATATCCCGAAACCATCACGGCTGCCATTCCGTGCTCGTTGTCGCCGTCGGCCCGGGCCACGCACTGCAGGAATAGCGAATCCACGTCGGCCCCAACAATTGAGGCAGTATCAGCACTCACCACCGATGGCGTGGTCATGCGGACAAGCCTGAGGCGCTGCTGCACCTGCTCGGGATCGTTGGAAGCAAAAGCGATGCCAAGCCTGTAGGCGGCGTGCATGCGGCTGCGCGCCTGAGGATGCCGGGATGGATTTGGGCGCGATGCCGTGGCATACTTGGAGCCGCGCTTATACAGCGATCCCGAAGTATCAGCCCTCAAGTGGGGATCGGGGAAAGCCCTGTTGTCGAGCGAATCCCAGAAATTGAGGTCGTACTCGTCGAGCGGAGTGGGCTGAGACTTGGCCTCGGATGGTGCTGATGCCATGGTTTCCCTTACGGCAGCCGACGAATTGGCGGCCAGGGGTCTTGGCTTTATGCCCTTGCCGCACGACATTGCCACGCATGCGCATAGGGCCAGTATCATAATGCAATAATTCTTCATCACTTTATAGGCAAAAATTTAAGTTAATACATACGGGCTGATGCTACCTTAGGCAGATGCCTGCACAGAAACGCTGAGTTTCGCCCCTGCGTGCCGAGAAGAAATCCCGGGCACAGCATTTAGTGCAAATATCACTAATTTCGATGTTGTTTGCAACAAGTCCGAATGTTAATAAATCATAAAAAATCATTTTCTTGAGGTCCAGATACGCTTTTCCGTTCCTAAGCTCGATGGTATCGGGAGCAAAACGACTGTCGTTCAAGAACTTGGCGGCGCAGTCGAGATCCACCTCGTAGCAATCGCCATTGATTCCCGGGCCTATGCACGCCACAATTCCATCAGCCTTGGCGCCATATCTATCTACGAGCTGATGCGCCGCCTTGGCCGCCACGCCTAGATACGTGCCCTCGCGTCCGGAATGTGCAGCCGCTATGGAATGGGAGTCGGGCGAATACAGGAGCACCGGAATGCAGTCGGCCGACCGAGTTACGAGGCATACGTCTGACGCGTTGGTTACAAGTATGTCGGTATCCTTTACGGCGGTATGCTTGGAGCTGAATCCCAAATCATTGACAGAAGCATCAGCCACAAAACAATTATCCCTGTGCACCTGATTCATAAACACAAAACGGCCGGGCTCCACCCCCACCGCACGGGCCAGCAGATGGCGGTTGGCCAGAGATTCGTGCTCGGGTCCGCCGCTGAAACCGATGTTGAAATCGCTGCCCGTGCCGTCGGGACGGTGGCGCGTGGTAACGAAATTGAGCACCCCGGGATAGCGCTGCAATATTTGAAACTTGTATAATCCTATATTATTATCAAAGGTCAACATTTTTTTTGTTTTTTTAATGATGAAAATGTCAGCAAAAATAATTACCTTTGCGAAGATAACAAATAAAAACATAAGATACCATGGGATTACCAAGATTTTTTCCTGAGAGCAAGATACACAGGTTTGAATACCGCCCCCTCTTCTACAACGAGGACAAGGAAGACTTTGAGCGCCGCCGCGCCGAAATCCGCAAGGAGCTTGGCAAGGAGGACGCACAGGATGTGCGCATATTGCAGCACGGCACTTTCAAGAGAATGTATGAGCGAAGGCACGAAGAGCTTAAGGGCAGCAACCGCCGCATCATGATACTGGCCATCTGCATTGGCCTGGTGGTGTATTTCACAAACAGATACTTTGGCTTTATTTAAGTGATTGAAGTAACTGAAGTGATTGAAGTGATTGAAGGGTTGAAGTAATAGAAGTGATTGTAATATGGCAGACGTAATAAAACTAATGTCGGATGCTCTCGCCAACCAGATAGCGGCGGGAGAGGTAATCCAGAGGCCTGCATCAGTGATAAAGGAGCTGGTGGAGAACTCTGTGGATGCCGGTGCCAGCAAGATTACCGTCAACATCAAGGATGCGGGACGCACCCTGGTGCAGGTGATCGACAATGGCTGCGGCATGAGCGTTACCGATGCCCGCATGAGTTTCGAGCGCCACGCCACCAGCAAGATCTACAAGACCGACGACCTCTTCTGCATCTACACCAAGGGATTCAGGGGCGAGGCCCTGGCCTCGATAGCCGCCGTGGCCGAGGTGGAGCTGAAGACGCGCCGCCCCGAGGACACCGTGGGCACCCACATAATCATAAACGGATCGGAGTTTGTAAGCCAGAGCGCATGCAGCATGAGCCCGGGAACCAACTTTGCCGTAAAATCGCTGTTCTACAACGTGCCGGCACGCCGCAAGTTTCTGAAGGCCAACAGCACTGAGCTTCAGCACATAATCACAGAGTTTCAGAGGATAGTGCTCACCCATCCCGACATAGAGTTTGCCCTCTACCACAACGACGCTATGATTTACTCCCTGCCCAAGGCCAGCCTGAAGCAGAGGATTATAGGAGTGTTCGGCAAGAGCCTGAACTCTGAGCTGATACCCGTGGACATCGACACCTCGATAGTAAAGATTACGGGATTTACCGGGAAGCCCAGCAACAGCAAGCGCAAGAACGACAAGCAGTATTTCTTTGTGAACAACAGGTTCATGAAGAGCCAGTACTTCAACAAGGCCGTAACCCTGGCCTACGACAAGCTTACCCTCCCCGACTGCATTCCGCCATATTTCCTCTACATGGAGGTGGACCCAAGGACGATAGACGTAAACGTGCACCCCACCAAGACGGAGATAAACTTCGAGAACGGGCCCGACGTGTTTCGCCTGCTTCAGGCCGGAATCAAGGAGACCCTGAGCAAGTGCAACGTGGCCCCCGCCATAGATTTCGACAATCAGGAGGCCGGCGAGATTCCGTATTTTCCCAAGAGCGAGCCAATGCCCAGCGAGCCTCAGATACAGTACGACCCATTCTACAACCCATTCGTGAGCACAGAGAAGTCGACGTCAACAATGCGCGGCGGCGGAGCAGGCAGCTATAGGAGCAAGTATCAGTCCTCCGAAAACATTACCGACAGGCACAACCTGAACAACTGGGAAAAACTGTATGACAGCCCCGGCGATGCCACGGGCGCATATACGGCAAGCATCAGCTCTCCAAAAGCCGAACAGACCAGTATGCCCATGCAGGACGCCACACAGGCCGAGAGCAAGCTGATACAGATAAAAAACAAGTACATAGTATCGCCCGCCAAGAGCGGACTGATGATAATAGACCAGCACAGGGCCCACTTCAGGGTATTGTACGAGCAATACCTGAACAGCGTGGACATAAACTCCGACACCGTGCAGAAGCTGCTGTACGCTCAGGAGCTGGAGCTGGACCCAAACTCGATGGCCATGGCCTACGACACCAGGGACGAGCTGCTGTCGGTGGGATACGAGCTGGAGTTTCTGGACAACGGCAAGGTGATGCTGAACGGCATACCGCCGTATCTGGAGCAAAACAAGGCCGTGGATGTGCTGATGTGCATAATAGACAGCTACAAAAACGAGCACGGAAACATATCATCATCGATGAGGGACGTGCTGGCCAAGTCGATAGCCAGAAGCGAGGCCATAGTATCGGGCCGCAGCCTGGAGCCGCTGGAGATGCGCCAGCTTACCGACGCGCTGTTTGCGACATCGGCGCCCAACTATTCGCCCGACGGCAAAACCGCCGTGGTGATAGTATCGCTTGACGAGATAGAAAAACGGTTCAACTAACGAAACCTACACTTTATTATATATATGCTAAGGATTTCCAATGGAGTAAAATACATACTGTGGGCCAACATAATATTGTTTGCCCTGGAATATGTGCTAGGCTGCTGGGACATAAGGCTAGACAACTATCTGGCGCTGTATTACGTGAAATCGCCATACTTTAAGCCCATGCAGTTTATCACCTACATGTTCATGCATGGCGGCATCATGCACATATTCTTCAACATGTTTGCCCTGATACAGTTTGGCAGCGCCATAGAGAGCATCTGGGGCATCAAGAGGTTCACATTCTACTACATGGCCACGGGAATAGGCGCGGGCCTCATCAACATGGTGGCCACTCATCTGGAGCTGTCGCCGTTTCTGGACGCCGTAAACGCATACTTCAGCAATCCCACCCCCGACACCCTGGAGAGCATGGCCAACACCAGCCGCTTCATAAATCCGGATGTGGTGTGTCAGTGGGCTGATATCTGGCGGGCAGGCAAGATGGAGCCTCAGGCCATAATAGACGAGAGCATATCGCAGATACAGGACCTTATGAACAAGCATTACCTCTGGCAGCCCATGGTGGGAGCCTCGGGAGCCATATTCGGACTGCTGCTGGCTTTCGGCATGATGTTTCCAAACCTGAAGCTTCAGATAATGTTTATCCCCATCGACATACCTGCCAAATACTTTGTGGCGCTGTATGGCGTGATAGAGCTGGTGTTCGGCATCAACGATTTCCAGTGGGACAATGTGGCACACTACGCTCACCTGGGCGGCATGCTCATAGGTCTGATGCTGATGCTCTGGTGGAAGAAAAATCCACACAACGAATTGTTTAACTAAACAAAGCTGAAAGAAATGGACATAAAATCATTCTACAAGGAATCGATGATAAACAAGCTGCTGCTGATAAACGTGGCCATCTACCTTGTGCTCACCATAGTAAGGGTTGTAATGGCGCTGATGGAATACGACGCCATCTTCGACATATTCTCCAGCAGCTACCTGTCATTGCCTGCCGAGCCCAAGCGTCTGATAATGAGGTTTTGGACTCCGATAACATACATGTTTGTGCATTACGACTTCTGGCACATATTCGGCAACATGCTCTGGCTGTTTTTCATGGGCAAAATCTTTGTGGAGAATTTCAACAACAAGCAGGCCCTGGGCCTGTATCTGATGGGCGGCCTTGGCGGCGCGCTGCTGTTTACCCTGTTCTACAATCTGATACCAGCATTCCACCACGTTAGGGCCATAAGCACCTGCGTGGGAGCCTCGGCAGCCGTAATGGCCATAGTGATAGCCCTCTGCATGGCAAGGCCAAACATGGAGGTGAGGATTTTCGGAATATTGCCGGTAACCCTTAAGTGGCTGGGCATAATATATGTTGTCTTTGATGTGGTGCAGATATCCGGCAGCAACTCAGGCGGACACATTGCCCACCTTGGCGGCGCACTTGTGGGATTTCTGTTTGCAATGATGATACGCCGCGGCAAGGACATCACCGCCTGGCTGAACAGCATCATCGACAAGGTGGTTTCGATATGGCCATCGCGTCCGGGCAAAGCAAGCACCAAAACCAAGATGCACATATCGTACATCAACACCGAATACACCGAGCACAGCGCCAGAAACATGAGCGACAGCGATTTCAATCAGCAGAAGGCCGACGACCAGAAACGCATCGACGAGATTCTTGACAAGATTTCGAAATCGGGATACAACAACCTCACCAAGGAGGAGAAGGAATTCCTCTTCAAGATGAGCAGGAAGTAATTTCCAATACCTCCTGCCTCAAAAAAAAACTTTTTTACATTATTCGGCTATCGGGCCGCTGCCCACAAGCTCGTCGCCATAATACCATGCGGCAAACTGTCCTGGAGTAACGCTCTTCTGCGCCTCGTCGAATAGGATGTACATGCCCTCGGGCTCACGTATCAGTTCGGCGGCCTGCAAGGGTTGTCTGTAGCGGATTCTCACCATGCAGCGTTTTCTGTCGCCGGGGCTGAGGGCCAGATCGGGACGGATGCTGTGGATTTCGGAATCGCGGATAAACAGAGCCTTGCGGAAAAGTCCCACATGATCGTCGCCCTCTCCTATATAAATAGTGTTGGTATTAATGTCGGTGGCCAAAACGTATGTGGAGTTTACGTGGCCTCCTATGTTGAGGCCCTTGCGCTGACCCACGGTATAATATTGCGCGCCGATATGTTTTCCGATAATGAATCCGTCGTCCTCGGTATATATGTATGGCTTGCTGAGAGCGCGGTAGTCGTCGGGATCGTCATGGCGGCGTCGGTACACAAAGGCGTCGGTGGTCATCTCCACGATGTTTCCCTCCTTGGATTTAAGTTTCTGCTGAAGGAAAACCGGAAGATCCACCTTTCCCACAAAACATATACCCTGCGAATCCTTACGCTTGGCACACGCCAGATTAATCTCGGCGGCAATGCGCCTTACCTCGGGCTTTATGATGTCGCCCACGGGAAACAGCACATTCTTTAGCTGCTGCTGACTCATCTGACACAGGAAATAGCTCTGGTCCTTGTTGGGATCGGTGCCGGCCAGCAGGCGCGCGTATGTGTTGCCGTCAGGGGCCTGATACATCTCCTTCCTGCAATAATGGCCCGTGGCCACGTAGTCGGCGCCAAGCTCTTTGGCATACTGGCTGAAAATCTCGAACTTTATCTCCCTGTTGCACAGCACGTCGGGGTTTGGTGTGCGTCCCTTGGCATACTCGTCGAACATGTAATCTACCACATGGCTCATATACCTCTCGCTGCTATCCACCACGTGGAGCGGAATATCCAGCTGCTTGGCCACCATACGGGCCACCATCTGGTCTTCCTCCCAGGTGCAGTCGCCGGAGAGGGTAACCGACGAGTTTTTCCAGTTGATCATGAAGAGGGCGTGCACGTCGTAGCCCTGCTGCTTCAGCAGATATGCAGCCACCGCGCTGTCCACGCCGCCCGAAAGACCTATTACTACTTTCTCTTTCATCAGATGCTTAATGCTTGTTGCCGTTCGACAAAATCTCGCAGAGCTCTACCTCGTATACAAGGTGGGCGTTGGTTTCGCCACCAAACTCGGCATCGCCGTATCCCAGCGAGGCGGGAACATAGAATCTAGACTTGCCGCCCTCGCGCATGGTTGTGAGAGCCACCTGCAAACCCATGGTCTCTTTCAGCTGGCTGTTGGGAACCACCAGAGGCAATTTGCATGTAACGGCCATTTTTTCGGTCTGATCCACAATAACATCGGGATGGCTCATAGTGGACACCTTGTATTTGTAGGCCACGTCGTCGCCGGCATTGCACTTGGCGCCGGTGCCCTCCTTCAATACCACGTAATACACATTCTGAGTAGTCTCGGCCTGTATGCCGTTATCGCGGAGATATTCCTTGATGGCGTCCTTGTCTTGCTCCAGCTGAGTCTCCTTCTTGCAAGAGACTGTAAAAATCAGCACCGAGAGAACAAAAAACGCAAAAAACTTTAATTTCATAATCGATTTGTACATTTTTTGTGAATAACTTTGCAAAGATACACAGATTTTGCAAATAAAACATCAACGAATCCGAAAAAAAGAGTTATATTTGTTACACATTACAAAACCTAAGCCGATAAGACAACAAAGCGCAATATGAAGGTGATTATCAATAGAATACTGCTGTCAGCACTGCTGTTGGCGCTATCATTAGATGCAGCCAACGGCCAGCGTATTGCGCACGACACCACCCAATCCAACATATTCCGCGCAATATTCCACCACCTCAATCACCATGATTCCATAGGCGACCAGCGCGCCGTAATACAGGACCTGATAACCATCAGCTGGCTGTTTACCGCCACGGTGGAGCTCAACAAGTCGATGGAATACCTCGAGATGGCCCAGACACGCTGCATACAGATAGGCGACAGCTCTCAGCTGGCCAACGTGCGCCTGCTGCTGGCCGACAACTACAAGAGCCTGGGCGCATACACCACCGCCTTCGGATATTACAATCAGGCCGACAGCCTTTTCCTGGCCAACGGCAACACGCCTTTCCACGTGTTTACACATTACTGCATGGCATTTTGCAAGCAAAACGAATACGAGCACACCGGATCTATGGAGGCCATCGACTCCGCCATAATACTCATAAAGGGACAGAAACCCATGGTGGACAGCCTCAGGCCCGAACACAAGAGCTCCATGAAGCTGATAGTGACACGAGTGCTGATATCGAAGGGAACCAGCGTGCCCATAAGCGAGGGCAAGGAGTTTCTGGAGGAAGCCCTGATACTTTCGAGAAAGGCAAAGGAAGAATCCAAAAAGGCGCATGAGGGCGTTGAGAGTTTTTTCGAGATCAACGAGGCTGATGCCCTCATCAATCTGGGGCGCATATCAGAAGCATCAGCACTACTGGCAAAAATAGACGAGAGCAAGGTGAACGAAACGCAGCTGGCCATACTGTATCCGATAAAGTACAAATTCTACAAGTTGACCGGCAACTACAAGAAGGCGCTGGAATATTTCGACAAAAACGAGAAGCTGAACCTGAAGACTTTCAACACCGAGAACGCAAGCCAATCGCACAAATACACGGCCATGATGCAGTACAACAAGATAATGGACGAGTATGAGCGCAAAAAGAACATCCGCGAAACCGAATTCAAGATAAAGAGCGAGCATCTGCAAACCCGCAACAACATCCTGAAGGTGAACATGCTGATAGTGGCCGCCATAGTGATATTGATGATAATAAACAGCCTGGTGCTGAGGCGCATACGCCGCCGTCTGGAGGATGCAAAAACCGAGATAGAGGGGCAGAACGCTCAGCTGATGGAGATACACGACACCATAGAGGCCCAGACATCAAAGATAAAGAAACAGCTGCACACGCTGCAAGAGCAGGCCAAGATATCATCGATATTCACCAAGAGGATGACCAACACCATAAGGCTGGCCAAGCCAATACAGGAGGCGCTGATGTCGACGCCCGAAGACCTGAAGGAATGTCTGAAGGATTATTTCATATACTGGAAACCTGTAGCCCCGGTATCAGGCGACTTCTACTGGCTGCGCAAGGCCGGCAGATACACATACATGATAGTGGCCGACGCCACAGGCCACGGCGTGCCTGGCGCATTCCTGAGCATGCTGGGCATATCTATGATGAACGACATATCGGCCGAGCTAGATATGCAGGCATCAGAAACCAGCACAGGACAATTCCTGGACCTGCTGAAGGAGAGATTCACATCCCTGCTGGGCAACGGCAACAACCAGATGAACGATTCCATAGACCTGGCTATGATAAAGATAGACCGCGCCAACAACAGGCTGCAATATTCGGGCGCCAACCGCCCGCTGCTGATGGTGAACGACGGAGAGGTTACGGAGTTTAAGCCCACAAGAATGTGCATAGGCTACAACGTATTGGACCGCGGCCATTTTGCATCCAACATTGTGGACTACGAACCCGGCGACATGATATACATGTTCAGCGACGGACTCTCCGACCAGTTTGGCGGTATCGACAGCCACACCAAGTTCGGAAGCAAGAGATTCAACGAGCTGCTGTCGGGCATCCACGACCTTCCGGTAAACATTCAAGAATCCACCATAGCCGCCGTATTCCAGCAGTGGACCCGCATCGAAATCTACAACGTGGCCGTAAACCAGATAGACGACCAGATAATAGCAGGCATCAGGCTATGACTGCTGCACGGGCTTTTCGCCCACGTATATGGCCGATATGCCCATCGTAAGCCACTTGAGCATTGTGTTGCAGTATCCGCATGACTTCATGATATCCACAAAACGATCGCCGTAGGGGAAATTGTCCACACTGTTGGGCAGATAAGTGTAGGCCTCCTTGTCCTTGGAAACCAGACGACCGAAAAACGGCAGCACCCTGTGGAAATAGAAACTGTAGCAGGCCTTCACCACGGGATTGGGCGGCTCGCTCAGCTCCAAAACCACAAGACGGCCTCCGGGCTTCAGCACACGCAATATCTCGGAAAGGCCCTTGGGAATATCCACAAAATTCCTTACACCGAAACCCACCGTTACCGAATCGAAGGAGTTGTCGCTGAAAGGCATGTCGAGCGAGTCGGCCTTCATGAAGGTTATCCTGTCCTGGAGGTTCTCCTTGCGGGCCTTCTCGATGGCTATGTTAAGCATGTTTTGAGAGATGTCGATGGCCGTAATGGTGGCGTTGGTACGCTTGGCCTCCAGTATGGAGAAATCTCCGGTGCCGGCGGCAATGTCCAGAATGGATTCGGGGCTGTGCTCGTTGGCCAGCTTTATGGCCTTTCGGCGCCATATCTTGTCGATACCGGCTGTAAGCGAGTGGTTGAGGAAATCGTATTTTGGGGCAATGTTGTCGAACATCTCCTCCACCTGCTCACGCTTGGATTTGCTGCTGCCGGCGTATGGTTTTACTTCCATTTTTGCAAATAATATATCAGATGATAAACTATATATCAAGGTCGTGGTTCAGGATCTTGCTGCCCACGGTCTCAAACATGTACTTGTCGTAAATAAGCCTGCGCACATCCAGCTGCTCGAAAGGCACATCGTTGATGCTGAACTTCGACGAATATCCCTCGCCCTCGCGGGTGATGTATAGCGGATACTTGCTCACGGGATCGAAAATCACCCTCTTCTCCTCCAGATACTCGTATTGTCCAAAATCGTCCTCGGTATCCAGGCTTACTCGGCTGTGCAGGTTCACAGTCTGTATCAGGCGGCCATGGCTGTAATAATATGTCCATTGGTCCTCCATCTGGAGGTCGCTGTAGATGCCCGAGAAATACTCGGCCATCACCATATCGCCCATCTGCGATATACGGCAATACTTGTAGTTGCCGTCGGAATCGCAATACAGGGAGTCAGATACCAGCTGACCGCTGTCGTTTATGTAGTGCTGATACCTGATATCCACGTCGTCGCCCTGCATCAGCTGTATGAACTCGCATTTGGCATTGCTGAAATCCTTCTGGAAGGCCACAATTATGGAATCGGAAACCTGGCTTGGAGGCTTCACGTAATCATCATCGTCGTCCAGACTTATCTCCTGGGCAGCCGCCAGAAGGGGCATCAGGAAAAGCAACAGGCAAAAACACAATCTTCTCATAAGCAAAATCTCCCTATCAGTTTTTTATTTGAAATATTGAACACGCAAACACTCATATACTTACGCTCTATGAGGCATTGGGGGCAGCATCAGCACCGGCATCTCCGAAACTGGAAAGCGGCGCATCGTCGAACTGCGACGGCATCTGCTCGGGCGCATCGTCCAAATACTGGCCGTGGATGGAATTGATGGCCTCGCGGTTTTCGTCGCGTTTCTGCTCGGCATCAGGATTCTCGTCCACTGGAGAAACCTCCTCCCTGGAAACCTCCTCATGTGTGATGCCGAACCTCCTGTTGCGGATCACCATCCTGAGCAGCGACACCATGTATTCCAGATCCACCGACACGTTCTTGGGCGCCGTAAGCGATGGTATGTTGTTGATTACTGTGAGATACTCGCCCGAGAAATTGGTAACGCAGAACACCTTGCCAGCGCCAATGGGCTGCTCGGGATTATCCACAAAGCTGAACTCTATCTCCCTGAAATCGTTTCGGATGGATGTGATGTCCTGGAAATAGAACTCGTTGGTGCTGATGCCGCTTATGGTATTGGATGTCCAGCAGTAGTTGCACTTGAAGAGGCTGATGTAGTGTTTTGTAAGCACAATTATCTGCACCCTCCACATCGAGTATATGTACGAGCCGTCGCTCAGGGGCGACCTTAGCACATCGTCGGCATTGATGCCCGGAGCCAGCCAGAAAATCGGTATCGGTATTATGATGAAATTCTCGGGCCTTACATCGCTCATATTCAGGCTCAGGGTCTGTACGGCCCTGGGCTTCACCACCTCCTTGAGGTCTTTTACCAGCCATGAGCACATGTCGGATTCCTGCGGACGCTTGGCGAAAAGCCTGCGCTCGTGGAAATAGGGTTTTATGAAAAGATAAAACTGCCAGAATGCGAACACGAAACACGCCGAACAGAAAATAACAGTGGGCACCGCGCTCTTAAGGTACAGCATCATCAAGAAACCCAGAAACACGAAAATATATGTAAGCAGAATCCTGCCCTTGGTAAACGAAGGCAGTTCCACGTGGTTGATCCTGAAGTAGTTGCCTATGAGCACTCGCCGCTGTTCCTCGGTAAGCGGCTCGGCAGGCTTCACATTAGTTTTGTTTTCCATCTGTTAGATATTGGTTAGCAAATCTCTTACGTTAATAATATTTCCGGCGGCATCCACTATGTCGAAATCGGCAGGGCGGCCCACATACAGGCCGTTGTATGGGCCGTTGTATGCTATGTCGGCATTGCCGAAATCCATTATTGCGGCAAAAGCGGACAGGTTTCCGATGTTGGCAATACGGAAATCGGTGCTGTCGTCGGCAAAATCCTCGTCGTTGCATGAGGTCTTTGTGCGGCGTATGGCCACGTCCACCCTGTATTTGCGCCCGGGGGCGGAAACCTCCAGCCCGTGCAACACAATGTCGTACATGGTGTTGTATATGTTCAGCGGCAAGGCGTCGTAGGCTGATACTGCCTCTTCACCGTACATGGCTCCGCACATGGCATACAGCGACATCACTATCGAAGCAAACACCATCTGCCTGGCAGTATTGCGCTCATGATCGCCTGGCACCGATCCCGCCTCTATCAGCACCGACGATGTGCCCTTCCTCATGAACGTGTCGCCAAAGGCTGTAGGAGTATAAGAGTCCTGATACTTGGCCACTCTGCCCGAAGCCACCGGCGATTCCAACAATTGTTTGGCCACAAAACCAGCCACCTGCATGGCCTTGTATCGTGCCGGGGTAACTGTCTTTGCCTCATCACATTCCGGAGCCAAAAGAGCCACAAGAGTCTGACGGCGCAGAGGCTCGGTGATGTGGTAGAGCTCCTGGTCGTGGAGGTTGAGTCCGAAATCGGGCTTCAGCGCGGCGTGGGTCTCCATCAAAAAAGCAGCCTCAGGCGATACCAGATCCAAGGCGTCGCGGTTGACATCGATGCCCATGGAGTTTCGCCTGTTGGCGGATAAATGTCCCTCGGGATTCAGCAGCGGAATGGCCACGATGGTCAGATTCTGCAATATCATACTGGCTATCGGGCTGCCGCCCTCCAGAAAATTCATCACATCGGCCAGCGCCAGTGTGGATACGGGCTCGTTGCCGTGCATCTGGCTCCAGGCCATCACCCTGATGCTGCCGTTTCCGCATGAAAGCGCGTTCACCCTGTGGCCCTGCACGGTACACATACACGCATGCTGCCTGAACACACCACCCTGAAGATGACGCTGCTCTACGGCGTAGAGATCGTCGAGGGAGTATTTGCGGCCGCCGAGGGCCCGCTCCATGCATTCATGATGCGCGGATACCAGTGTATCTAAAATGTTCTCCATTATAAGACACAAATATAAATACTTTTCGTTGAAAAAAGATGAAATTTTGCAAAAACAATTTAAGAAAAGCAAAAATTAATCAACTAGCAATTTCCGTACCAAAAAAAAATTAAAAAAAATGCACAAAAACTTAACGTTTTGATAAAATATTTATTAGATTTGCATTATAGATGAAGGCCGGGTTTACGACGGCACATCATCACTGCCATTATCACAAAGTATGTAATTCTCTTTATTTATATCCCTCTATTTTTTTGCCCCGGCGACTCAAAATCACCGGGGCGTTTTTTTTGTGTGCCTACAAAAAAAATAAGGGCGCCTCATAGTCTGGGGCGCCCTTACACACATTAATATGGTAACAACCTGTGATTAGTTGTGGTCGATCTCGAGAGTAACGATTGTCTTGTTGAGAAGCTGGTAGGCAATCTCGCCGAAAGCGTAAACGCCGTTCTTGCAGATGCTGCGGCCCTCAAAATTGCCACCGAAGTAGTAAGAAATGCATGACAGGCATGTAACCACGTCGGCGGTCTTCGACTTCAGGTTGTCGTTGAACATCTTGAAGTAGTCGCTGCCGTTCTTTACGAGGTAATACTCGTCGCCTGCGTACACTGGCGAGAAGAACGAAGTTTCGCCGGTCTTGGTGTTTACCACACGAGGGTCGCGGTTGATGAGCGCGCCGTTCTGCGATGTAATCATCTGAGTGTACTTGCCAAGCTTTGCCTTCACCACATTCTCGAAATAGTCGGAGATGTTGCCGGGCTTGCCGTCTATGAGGCAGTCGCTCTGTACAAAAGATGTTTTTGGGAACACCACCTTTGATGTGTTCTCGTCGATGGTATCGAAGTTCATAATCTCGCAGCGTGCTGTAAGGTAGTCAGGGAGAGCCACGTAGAGGGCTACTGCCTTGTCGGAAACCAGCTTGCCGTCGATGCCCGATACCGAGTATGTCTGCACATTGCCGAAATCCTCAAACTTGCAGCATGACACAAAACCTACAAGAGGATTGTCGTAAATATTGTCGTATTCAAGAGAATGGTCAGAGAATTTGAAATAAACATCGCTGTCGATAGGCATTGTCATAACGATGAAACCGTTTTTAAATCCCTTCTTTGCAATTTCCTGAATGTTTGAAGAGTCAAAAACCTCGAGCTTGGAATCCTGGGCGATAAGCGTAAAATCGTCTACGAAAATCTTGTCCTCGTCCAACTTGCCCACGCCATCCATGAAGTAAGGAGTGGTGCCGCCGATCCATTTGCCGGCAGGAAGACCAGAAAGAGCTTTCTCGCTGCCAGAGAGCAGCATGATGCGGCCAGAGTTGATGAAATCGATAACCTCGGCCTTAGTGTATAGTTTGTTTTCCATACAGTAACAAAAAGTAAGAATTAGTAATTGGTTGTAATAAAAAAAGTTGTTATTGCAATCTTGCTAATGTGTATTACCAGGTCTTGAAAATCTCTTTGCAGTCGGCCTGCACGGCAAGCGAATACTTGCAGCAGATTTCGTAAAGCTGGTCTACAGCAGTCAGCAAGGTCATCTTACCCAAAGAGATGTCTTTACGCATCTGATATATACGAATCTGGAGCACATAATTCTTGAATTTGTGCTCTATCTCGCCGCTAATCAGCTTGCTCCACTCTATGCGCGATTTGGGTGGTAAGTTTACTGTTGCCATATTTTTATGATTATTGTTGTTAAATATCATCCGGCAAGCCATCCGCCGGATATGTTGTACGAGCCTAAATTATGCAAATTTCGTGCACCATCCAAATTTTTTTGCAGTTTTTTTATGTATTTTTTGTAATATTGCAAAAAAAATATTTCAGAAGTATGTACCCAAACCACATCAATACAATAAACATCAGCAAGATAGCATCGCTGAAGGATTATTTTGAGAAAGCCGGCGACGGCCACACCTTATTATTACTTACTGATGCCGAGTGCAGCATTAACGATATGCCGGAAGCATCAGGATATGCCATGACATACCACAGCATGGCCACCTTTACCGACGGATCGGTGCGTGACGATTTCGATTTTGGCCCGGCAGTGCTAATAGACAACGCCATGGCCCGGCAGGCGGCCACAAAGATGAGCAGCAGCATCAGGATGGCATGTTTCTACGATCTGAGGCTGATGCTGCAGACAGTGGGCAGGATACAGCGCGCAGGCAAGCCCCTGGTATGCGCCGCAAGCAGCAACCAGGATTTCGAGAAGGCCCATTTCGCATACTGCGACCCCAGAAACCGCGAGTATCAGAAAGAGGCTGAGGAGGTTTTCACAAAATATCTGAAGATGACCGGCGGATACATAACTCCGACCACAAGGGGCGTGGAGGGATTTGCCGAGATAGTGGGCAGCTTCAGGACCAAAGCATCAGTGATAATACCCGTGAAAGACAGGCCCGAGGTGATAGCCGACGCCATAAGATCGGCAGCCGGACAGAAAACCAACTTTGCCTATAATATAATAGTGGTGGACAACCAGAGCCAGCAGCCCACACGCGACATACTGGCCCAATGCGCCGAGCAATACCCCAACCTGCATGTGATAGAGACCACCGAGCCCGGAATAGGCATTGGCGGATGCTGGAACATAGGAATACAGAGCCCCGAGTGCGGAGCCATTGCCGTACAGCTGGACAGCGACGATGTGTACTCGTCGGAAAACACGCTGCAACGCATCGTGGACAAGTTCATGGAGGAGGAGTGCGGAGTGCTGATAGGCAGCTACAGGCTCACCGACATCAACATGAAGCCGATAAACGACATAGTGATAGACCACCGCGAATACACTCAGGAGAACGGCGCCAACAACGCCCTGAGGGTAAACGGTTTTGGCGCGCCAAGGTGCTACCTTACCGAGCTAGTGAGGGCCAACCCTTTCAGGAACGTGAGCTACGGCGAGGACTACGACCTATGCCTGCGTCTGAGCAGAAAATACAAGGTATCAAGGATTTACGACGTGCTGTACTTCTGCCGCCGCTGGGGCAAAAACTCCGACAGCAACCTTACTCCCGAAAAGCTGGCCGAGTTTAATTTGATGAAGGACACTTTCCGCTCTCAGGAGCTGGAGCAGAGGAGGAAGCCAGCCACAAGCCCAAGGCCGTGATGCCGCCGTTGTAGAGCAGAAGCTCGTAGCCCATCTTGTAGCCGCCAAACCATTCGGCGCTGTTAAGGTTGAGTATCAGGCATATAATTGGCGACAGGATGCACACAACAGGCACCCATCCATCGCGCACCACGCGCCTGGTGTACAGGCCGAAGAAATAGAGGCCCAGAAGCGGACCGTATGTGTAGCTGGCCACCACGTACACGGCATCGATAACGCTGTTGTTGCCGATAACGCTGAAGGAATATATCAGCACTCCCATCATGAGCGCGTTGCATACGTGCACTATCTTGCGCACGCGGGCCAGCGACGCCTCGTCGTGTTTCTTATCGGCACGGAGAATGTCGATGGTGAAGGATGTGGTGAGCGCCGTTACGGCAGAGCCTGCCGACGAGAACGCCGCCGATATAAGTCCTATGATGAAAAACACTGCCACCCAGACTGATATAAGCTGTGCACCGTCGGGAGTGCGGCCAGTGGCCAGATACGGGAACAGCTCGTCGGGCTTTAGCCTGTTGCCGTCAAGATCGGAGATTACGCCGTCGAGATAGCAACCCTTGCTGGCTGCAAACTGATACAGCAGCACACCCAGCACCAGGAAGAGCAGGTTTACGGGCAGGAAAGAGAATCCGTAGCTTATCACGTTTTTCTGCGCGTCCTTCAGGTTTTTGCAGCTGAGGTTTTTCTGCATCATATCCTGATCGAGTCCCGTCATGGCTATGGTGGTGAACATTCCGGCAAAAAACTGCTTGAAGAAATACTGGCGGTCGTTAACATCATCGAAATACCATATCCTAGACATGCCGCTGTCCACCACAGAGCCCACCATATCGGGGAAGCTGAGGCCCATGTTCTGCATTATGCACCAGATGCATATCACCACGGCCAGTATCAGCGACAAGGTCTGTATCATATCCACCCATACGAGGGTCCTGACTCCTCCCCTATACGTATAGAGCCACACCACCACCATCGTAACGGCCACATTAAGCCAGAACGGAACACCCAGCCCGTCGAAAACTATCAGCTGCAACACAATGGCTGTAAGATACATGCGCACACCGCATCCCAGAAACTTGCTGATGAGGAAAAACGCCGCACCCACCTTGTAGCTGCTGTTGCCGAAACGCTGGTCGAGATAGGTGTATATGCTGCTGAGGTTTAGCTTATAATACAATGGCAGCAGCACGTAGGCAATGGCGAAATATCCGGCCACAAATCCCAAGGCCATCTGCAGATAGCCAAACTGCGAGGCACCCACCATGCCGGGAACGCTTATGAAGGTGACTCCGGATATGGAGGTACCCACCATGGCTATGGCCACAACATACCAGGGGCTCTTGCGGCTGCCAGTGAAGAACGACTTGCTGTCGGCCTTTTTCTTGGTGGTTATGTAACTTATTATCATCAGCATGGCCACATACAATATTATAATGGCAATGATTATCTGAGGTGTGATGCTCATGGAGTGTAGTATTTTATTGTTGATTTTTTAATGACGGGTGCAAAGGTAGAAATAAAAAACGAAACAATACAAAATAAAAATTTGTGGATTTGCAACAAATCACTAATTTTGCAGCATATTTATCACCAACCTCACCAAAAATTACTAATCTGACTCTTATATCATTGTATAAAAAAAGCATACTGAAAGTTAAATAAAATACAACATTTAAAACATTATGAAAACCAAATTTCTGACATCTGCGATGCTGGCCCTGCTGCTAGCCGGTACACTTGGAAGCTGCAAAAAGGCTTTCGAGAACAGCGACGAGACCTACGACCCATCGGCGGGCACCGAAACCGAGGACAAGGTAAACAACAGCGAGGAGAATCTCGACAACGTAATAGAGGCCACCATAGACGAATCGCCCGACGACTACGTATTCGACCTTGCCACCGCCAACAAGATTACAGGCAAGAACAGCAGCGTTCAGGTGGAAGGATCGGGAGCTGAGGCCAACGGACAGGAAACCACCATCACCAAGAGCGGATGCTATCTGATATCGGGCAGCATCAGCGACGGAAGAATTACCGTAGACCTCGACAAGGAAGACAAGGGCGTTGTAAAGCTGATACTCGACAATGCCAGCGTAACATCATCCACAGGCGCGGCCCTCAAGATAAAAACCTGCCCCAAGGTATCCATACTGCTGAAAGACGGCACCACCAGCAAGCTGATATCCACCACCACGGCCGACACATCGGCAGCCATACAGAGCAACCAGAGCATATACCTGTCGGCACAGTCGGGCAAGACCGGCCGCCTGGAGGTATCAAGCCTCAGGAACCATGCCATAAAGACATCCGACGGCATAATAATAAAATCGGGAACATACACCATATCGTCGAAACAGAACGACGGCATACAGGCCAAGGACTTCATAAAGATAGAGGACGGCAACATAAACATAAGCGCGTATCAGCACGCACTTAAGGCCACATCCACCAAGGAGAACAAGGGATTCGTATACATAAGCGGCGGCAACCTTACACTTCTGTCGCAGCAGCCAGCCAGCGAGGACAGCGGCAAGGACGCCATCCACGCCGAGGGCTCTATCAACATAATAGGCGGCAGGATCACCATGCAGTCGGGCGACGACGGCATATCATCGGGCGCCCACATCGTGATAAAGAACGGCACATTCGACATCCAGAAATCCGACAAGTGCATCTGCGCCCTGGGCAACATCACCATAGACGGCGGCACATTCACCCTTAACCCCACCACCACCAAGACAAGCGCCGAGAGCGGCAGCGGCCACGGCATCACCGTTAAGAAAACCGAGACCGGCAAGCGTCTGGGCAGCGTAAACATCAACGGCGGCACCATCAACATCAGCAACTGCTACGAGGGCGTGCAGGGCGTTCAGGTAAACATCAACGGCGGCACACTTATAATAAACTCTCTTGACGACGCCATAAACGCCAGCGAGGGCGGCAACAAGGAGCCCGGTGGTGGTTTCGGCGGACGTCCGGGAATGCCCGGCAGCAAACCCGGCCTGCCATCAGGCGGCAACGTGGGCCTGTATATGAAAGGCGGCTTCGTAATGGTAACATCCAAGGGCGACGGCATTGATTCCAACGGCGAGCTGGTGATAGACAACGGCATACTGCTGGTGAGCCAGAACGGCGCCGGCAACGAGCCCATCGACGCCGGCGAGGGCTACAAGCCTACAATAAACGGAGGCACGGTGATAGCCATTGGAACCAAGGGCATGGCATCAGCACCCAACGCCACCCAGACAGCCCTGTTTACCGAGGCCAACGGATCGGCCGGCGAGATACTGGCCATAAACGATGCCAAGGGCAAGAACATCATGGCGTGGAAAGCGCCTCAGGCATACAACGTAATAACAATGTCGGCACCTGAGCTTGGCAGCGGAAAATACAGCATCATCACCAATGCCACAGTATCAGGAACCGAGCACACCAAGAACACAGGATTATACTATCCAGCCGACAAGGCCACCGGAACCGGCACTGAGATAAGCCTCAGCACCGGGCAAATGACATCCACATCTGCCAACAGAGGGTTCTAAAAAGCACATTTATTTATAAAATATTAAAAATCATAAAAAAAAACCACTGTTTTTTTTAAACCATTTAACATTTTCGGAGTCATAATGGTAGAAAAAAACAGTGGTGTATTACATGAAAAACAGCAATCATAGCAACACACCAATGGACAAAAGCATTTTGCAAAGTTTCGCATCGATAGGGCTCAAAGACATTGGAAAGGCCAACTTCATGAACAGGGTGGATACCAAGTTCCCCATAAGGACCGACGTCCTGTTCGAGAAGATACTGCCCGACATTATTGACGAGTACTACATTGTGGAAATAAACGGGCTTAGGTACATGGCTTACGAGACAGTGTATTTCGACACGCCCGACAACAAGTTCTTTACATCGCATCACAATGGCAAGCTGGACCGCTACAAGGTACGCAAGCGAACGTATCTGGATACCGGCAACGTATTTCTGGAGGTGAAGCACAAAAACAACAAGGGCAAAACCAAGAAGAAACGCATAGAGATCACCACCAGCCTCTACGAGATTTTTCCGGAGGAATACGATTTCCTGAGGCTGCACATTCCATACGATCCCGAATCGCTGATACCCGTGATACAGAACCATTTCCACCGCATCACGCTGGTGCGCAAGGATATGGGCGAGCGCTGCACGATAGACTGCGAGCTTGGGTTCAAGGACCTGAACACCAACACCGAGACCAACGGATTCTCCATGGTGGAGCTAAAGCACGAGCAGGGCGCCGAGAAATCGCCATTGCAGAAGGTGCTGGCCATAAACAAGGTGAAACAATCGGGTTTCAGCAAATACTGCATAGGCCGGGTGCTTAGCATGCAGGACGGCATCAAGCACAACCTCTTCAAGGAGAGGATAAGGAAAATACAGAAGTCGCTGCAGGGCGCGCTGATGGACGAGGAACTTAGTAAAACAATTTTTAATTAAAACTAAAAAATGCTGGATATTTTATTACAGACAGCTGAGGACATAAAGATCTTCAACTTCAACCTTATTGACTACAATGATTTCGGAAAACTGCTTTTCCGTCTCACATTTAATGTAGCAGTGCTCTTTGTGCTGATAAAGCTTATCTACGACAAGGGCACAGGACGCAAGGAATTTGTATTCACCTACTTTGCGCTTGGTACAGCGATATTCCTTCTCTGTTACCTGCTGGAAGGTGTAAAGATAGAGCTGGGCTTTGCCCTTGGACTTTTTGCCGTGTTCGGCATCCTGAAATACCGAACCGACCCTGTTCCTATCCGCGAGATGACTTATCTCTTTGTGGTGATAGGCATTGCAGTGGTAAACGCGCTGGCCAACAAGAAGGTAAGTTTTGCCGAGCTGGCACTCACCAATGGCGCCATACTCCTGTGCGTATACCTCTTGGAGAAGTTCCTGATACGCGGCGAGGGCCATCTGGAGGTGGTATACGAGCGCATCGAGAACATCAAGATTCAGGACCGCGAGCTGCTGAAGCAGGACGTTGAGAAGCGCACAGGACTCAAGATAAAGAGAATCGACGTGGTAAAGGTGGATTTTCTGAAAGATACAGCTCTCATAAGAGTGTATTACGACAAAAAGACCAACAACCCACAGCAGGCTGTGGAATCTGCGGATACAAAATGAAGAATCTAGCAACAATAATGCTGCTGGTGGCTATAGTGGCCAGCAGCATTGATACAAAGGCACAGAATGCGGACAACCGCTCGCTGATATATCTGGGCGCCGGCATCGAGAAGGAGTTTATGAAACAACTGTCGGCCGGTGTGGATCTGGAGAGCCGTTTCTGCAAGGCCACAGGCACGCAGGAGATACTCGTGACCCCAAGCATAGAGTATCAGCCAATAAAGTATCTGCAGCTGGGCGTGGAATATCGTACCAACTACGAGCACAAGAACGACAAGGGCGGCAGCTGGAGCGGCAGGTTTGGAGCCAGCTTAGGGGCAAGCATCAGCCCGTGGATACTGAAACTGGAGGCAAGGGAAAAATACTGCAACTATTCCGACGACAGCGGAGATGGCGACGGTGTACACTTGCAGTACCTGAGAACAAAGGTTGGAGCATCAGCCAAGATAAAGGCCATAAAGCTGACTCCATACATAAGTTACGAGTTTTTCTACAACGTGGAGCGCAAGCTTGTTGACAAGGACCGCTACACCGTGGGCGTGAAGAAGAAGATAAGCAAGCGCAACACCATAGGACTGGAGTACATGCTGGAGGAGAAATTCAACAGAGGCAAAAACAAGATTGACATCAACAAGCACATCTTTGCCCTCAACTACAAGTACACCATACCGGCTCCAAAGAAGAAGGACAAGGACAAAGAAACCCCAAAGTCTGAAAAAGACTCACAATAAAACACATTAAAACAATTGTTTTTGTATAGCAGAAACTAAAAAAACAAAATTATTATGAGATGTATAGCAATTGACAATGATGCCAAATCGCTAAAGCAGATAAGCTCCTACATAGAGAAGGATGCGAATCTCCAATTACTGGCTAAGTTTGAGAATATTCAAGAGGCTGAGAAATTCCTCCAGAACGAGAAGAATGACGTTGACCTGGTATTCGTGGAGGCAGAAATGCCTGATACCAACGGCATATCATTGATGAAATCGCTGGCAGACCGTCCTGCCGTGGTGATAGTATCTAACAGCACCGACAAGGCCTACGACGCCTACAAGGCCGGCTGCGTAGACTATCTTCTGAAGCCTCTGGCTCATGAGGATTTCTGCAAGGCAGTGGAGAAAGCCGCCGAGTATTGCAAGAGCTGCGAGTCGGTAGCAATGGGCAAGGCCAGATCCGACAAATTTGTAGGCAACAACAAGTTTATCTTCATCAAGAGCGAGTACAAGGTGATGAAGATAAACCTCGACCAGATAAAGTATGTGGAGAGCATGCGCGAGTATGTGAGATTCCACATCGAGGACAGCCGTCCTATCATGAGCCTCCTGACCATAAAGGCCGTGGAAAACTATCTGCCAAAGGACCGTTTCATGCGCATCCACCGCTCGTACATCGTAAACCTCGACAAGATAAACATCATAGAGCGCGCACGCATCGTGTTTGACGGGGATACATTTATTCCTATCAGCGAGCAGTACAAGGAGAAGTTCCTGGCCTATCTGGATCAGAACTTTGCCCAGTAAGCAGCAGATAAGCTCTGCGCCCGCAACAGTCACAATTTATCACTACACATAAACACACACCAAACAAAGAGCCCCGCATCATCGAAATGACGCGGGGCTCAAATTTTTCTATTGTATCTTAGCCTGATTTACAAGCTATGCAATTAGCCGCGGATAGCAACGATACCTGGGAGCTGCTTGCCCTCCATGTACTCGAGCATAGCGCCACCACCTGTAGATACGTAAGATACCTTGTCGGCGAGCTTGTTCTTGTTGATAGCAGCTACAGAGTCGCCACCACCGATGAGAGAGTAAGCACCCTTCTCTGTGGCAGCAGCCACTGCCTTGGCGATAGCTGTAGTACCGGCAGCAAACTTGTCGAACTCGAATACACCCATAGGACCGTTCCAGATGAGAGTCTTAGAGCTCTCGATTACCTTCTGGAAGTTGGCGATAGACTTAGAAGCGATATCGAGACCCATCCAGCCGTCTGGAGTCTGGTCGATAGCTGACTCCTGAGTAGCAGCATCCTTGTCGAACTTGTCGGCGTTGAGAGCGTCTACAGGGAGGAGGAGGTTAACGTTCTTCTCCTTGGCCTTGGCGATGATATCAAGAGCGAGGTCGAGCTTGTCGTTCTCACAGAGAGAGTTACCGATGTTGCCGCCCTGAGCCTTAACGAATGTGTAAGCCATACCACCACCGATGATGAGGTTCTCAACACGGTCGAGAAGGTTTGTGATGATGTTGATCTTGTCAGAAACCTTAGAACCACCCATGATAGCTGTGAAACCAGCCTTAGGAGCAGCGAGAACACCGTCCATAGCTGTGAGCTCCTTGTTGATGAGGAAACCGAACATCTTCTTGTCCTCAGCAAACTCGTCGGCGATAACGGCTGTAGAAGCGTGCTTTCTGTGAGCTGTACCGAAAGCGTCGTTTACGTAAACCTCGGCGTAAGAAGCGAGCTTCTTTGCGAAAGCAGCCTGCTCGGCCTTCATAGCCTTCTTGGCCTCGTCGAACTTAGGATCGTCTTTCTCGATGCCTCTAGGCTTGCCTTCCTCGGCAGCGTAGTAGCGGAGATTCTGGAGAAGGAGGATCTGACCAGGCTTGAGAGCGCTGGCAGCAGCATCTGCATTGGCGCAGTCCTCAGCAAAAGCGATTGTAGGAACGCCAAACTCCTTTGTGTACTTCTCGATGGCAGGGATAATCTGCTTGAGAGAGAACTTAGCATCACCCTCGGCAGGGTTTACGTTCTTTGGCTTGCCCATGTGAGACATGAGAATGGCGCAGCCGCCGTCCTCGATGATCTTCTTGATGGTAGGCAATGCGCCGCGGATACGTGTGTCGTCTGAAACCTCACCGGTCTCCTTGTTCAAAGGCACGTTAAAGTCAACACGAACGATAACCTTCTTGCCCTTGAAGTTGTAATTGTCAATCTTCTGCATTTTGGAAATTAATTTATGTTTTTATTTATAATAGAGTACTAATAAGTGCAATCTATTTCACAATGCAAATATATCATTTTTATATCAAGAAAATAAATATTTTTGCCTTTTTTATGAAAAAAAATAATATTATCCCTCATAAATTTCATTAATTGAAAAAAACTGCGTATCTTGTACCAAAGTTTTTTATCACTATGCAGGACATCAACACAGAGAACGCCATCACAATGTGGGGCAGCATCAGCTACTCAAATACCTCCAGCGAGGTATCTCCAGTGGCCTTGGGTGAGATGTTTCTGAAATATGTGAGCACCTCCAACGAGATAAGCATCATATCCAAGATGCTGGATATCGAGATTGTGGCGGTAACAAAAACGCCTTTCGGCAAGAGGTCGAAGTTTTTCAAGACCCACGAGAACCACCATTTCGAAAACCTGATAATATCTGAGGCTCAGAGCAAGTTCAGCTCGCCTAACCCCAACTGCGTGATACAGCGCGTGGGCGACGGGCGCCTGGTGATAGAGATTCCCGTTTTCCTGAACGGCGAATGTTTCGCATACATACTCATGGGCCTGTTTTTTACATCCAACGCCGATGCAGAACAGAGCTCATGCACGGCGCCGATACTATCAATCAGCCAGATAGAGATAGCCTGCAAGGAGATTTGCAACCTGGGCAACAAATACATGTCGTGGTGCTACAAGTACGTAAGGCAGGACGAGCACGACGGCGTAAAATACGATGCCGACATGCTGTTCAACTACGGCAGTTTCTACGATTATAATCTGGTGGCTGATACTTTCATGCTAAGCAAGCGCACCGCCGAAATCTTCGACTGGGACTACAAAAACGTTTTCTGCTACAACGATTTCGTGAACGTTGTGGTGGAGGGCGACCGTCAGAGGATAGCCTACTTCATGAGGAACACGGTGCTGATGGGCAGCGACGACTACGTTTTCGATACCACCATCGTGCGCAAGAGCGACGGACGCCATGTGGACATAGAGATTGCCGGAACGCTGATAAAGGATCCTAGCGGCAACAACATCAGAACTCTGGGCTACATAACCGACATAACCGAGCTTAAGCGCACACAGGCCGAGCTTAAGGACGAGGTGGACAGCAAGAACAGGATTATCAGGATAATAGGCCACGACCTCAAGAACCCATTCAACGGCATAATAGGCTTCAGCGAGCTTCTCGGCATCAACCTGGAGCAGGGCAACTATACCGAGGCCTGCGAGTTTGCCGACATCATAAGGCGAAGCGCAGCCGAGGGCTACGACCTTCTCACCAACCTTCTGGACTATTCCAACTCGCAGACAGGCAGGCAGAAGATGGAGATTTCGGAGTTTGACCTCTACAAGACCGTGGATTCGATAGTGAAACTGTCGGCCGCGCAGTCGCTAAAGAAGGGCATCACCCTGCACAACAGCATAGGCAAAAACACCATGCTGTATTCCGACGAATACAAGATAAGCACCATAATAAGGAATCTTACATCCAACGCGCTAAAGTTCTGCATAAAGGACGGCGTGGTGATAATAGAATGTGCCAACAGCGGCAACGACACCATCAGGATAGCGGTATCCAACACCGGAGACCCTATACCTGAGCCCAAGCTTTCAAGGATAAACAAGGGGCTGGTGGTGGAATCGTCGTACGGCACGGCATACGAGCAGGGCACCAGCATAGGGCTTAATCTCTGCCACTCGTTTCTCAAGGCGCTGGATTCCAAGCTAGTGGCTACCTGCAACGAGGGCATCACCACTTTCAGTTTCGAGATTAAATACCGGATGTAGACTGCTGGGCTATGGCTTTAAGCTCGTCTTCGCGCTGATTGATGCAGGCCAGCTTGATGCCCATCACCAGAAAATCGTCGATCTGTTGGCGACCGGCCTTCCAATGGTCCATGGTGGATGTAAATACGGCTTTCTGATCTTCCATCGACATCTCGCGGTTTTCCAGAATCATGTCCTTGAAACGCTGTGTGTTGAATTTCTCTCCCGTATCACCTCCAAACTGATCGAGGTATCCATCCGAGAACATATAGATTGATGTGCTGTCGTCGTACATGAAGTCATAGCATGTAAACTGCACATCCATACCCGGACGCAATGGGCGTCCACCTATCGAATAATAATTGGCTTTCAGGATTTTAAGCTTGTCGCCCTGCACCACGTAGAGGCTGTTTTTGGCACCGGCAAACTGGAAACGGTTAAGTCTTGTATCCACAGTGCAGAGGCTCATATCCATGCCGTCCTCGCTGGTGGCCTCCTCGCTGTCCTGATTGAGGGCCAGCATGATGCCGGTGTGGAGCATAGCGAGTATCTGGTCGGGCTTGAAAACGTGCTTGATGTTCACAATCTCATGGAGCAGCGTGTTGCCTATCATAGACAGGAATGCGCCAGGCACTCCATGGCCCGTGCAGTCGATGGCTGTTATCACGTACTTGCTCTCGTATTTGGAAAACCAGTAGAAATCACCGCTCACAATGTCTTTGGGCTTGTAGTATATGAACATGTCGGGCACGTAGCGCCTTATCTTGCTCTCAGGCACCAGGATAGAATCCTGAATCTTGCGAGCGTAGTTGATGGAGTCGGTTATCTGGTCGTTCTTTATCTGTATTAGGTTTTTCTGCTCCTCAATCTCGAATTTCTGGTTTTCGAGGGTCTTGCTGTATTTCTTTATCTTGCTGAACATGAAGAAGAGCAATCCCGCTCCGGCCAATACCAGCACACCTATTATAATAAATGCTGATATCACCTGACGCTGCTTGGTAATAAGCTGGTGGTTGATGTTGTTCTCCTCCTTGTGCTGCTGTATCTCCTTGCCCTGCTGGGCGGTTTTGCGGTTGAGGGCCTGGATTTTCTCCTCGCTCTCCTGCTCCAGCTGCATGTAGTGCTGCATCTGCTCGCTAAGGGCCGAATCCATGGCCACGTATCTGGCATCCACGTTCTGAAGCTCGGCGTATGTAAGCACCCTAAGCTTCTGCTCGCCCTTGTAGGTGGAATTAAGCACTCCAAGCTTGTGCCTAAGCTTCGAGGAGTTTCCCGTTAGTGCGTTTATATACTGCTGGTAGTATTCGTTGGCGGATTTAAAGTATCTTACTGCTGATGCCGACTCGTATAGCGCGTAATAGTTGTTGACCACAAATGAGAAGTCGCCCAGTTTTTTGGCTATGTCGAGGCTCTTGCCGAATGTGGCCATTGCCATATCGTAGTTTTTGCTGGCGTGGTATGCTATGCCGGCGTTGTAGAGTGCCCTTTCCTGAATCCGGGGCAATCCCGACTTGGCTGCCACGTCGGCCTCGTTCTCGAAGTTCTGGGCTGCTTTCTTGAAGTTTTTCTTGCTGTAATATGCGCTGCCGTATCCGCCATACACCATGGCCTTGGATACCACGTCGTTTGGTATCTTCTTAAGTATCTTCTCGGCCTGGGCAATGCTCTGGAGGCTCTTGTCGGGGTTTGATGCGCAGTATATCTCGGCTATGTCGCAGAGGGTTTTCACCTGGGCGGCCTCGTTGAGGCCCTTAAGCTGTCCTTGGAGTTTGGCAACGCGGTCTTGCTCTGCCTTGTTTTGGGCAGAGAGCCATGTGCAGCTGCACAACAATATGCTAAATATCAGCAATATACGCTTTATGGACCGCATCTTATAAAAAATGGTGATACAACAGCGTAAAAATAATAAAAAAATACGAATTGCGAAGTATTTTATATAATTTTATTTTTATGCATATTCGCTATTACAAAATGGTATCCATAGCTGCAAAAATGCCAAATCCGTATATATAGAATCTCAGGTATCGGGTAAGTCCGTAGAGCATGAAATGCTTGAACGGGAACTTCACCATGCCTGCCACGGTGGCAGTGGTGGCGTATGGCAGCGGAAAAAGCGCGGCAAATATTATCACCAGGCCTCCCCACTTGCGGATGCGCACAAAGAAAATCTCGTTTTTCTTCTCCAGCCAGCTGCGGAATTTTGGATACCTGTATGCCAGCTTGCCCAGGAAATACGCGTTTACGCCTCCAAGGTAGGATATCGTGCCCAAAATGGTGAGCCAGAGCATTGGTTTGCCGAACTGATCGCTCCAGGTGATGAAGAGGTCGGGCGGTATCCAGCCCAGAAGGCTCTCGCTGATGTAGAATATTGGCAACACGCCTGATACTCCAAGGCTCGACAGGCTGTCCACCATGCCGCGGAGGTCGAAGAAATAATCTAGCGCCCATATCAGAAGCGCTATTGCCAGTAGTATGAGCATCAGCTTCAGGGTGATACTGCCCACAAAGCGGTAGAGGCCCGTGCGCTTGTTCCATGCATGGATGATGGACATTTTTTCGGAAAACGATCTCTGTTTCATGACTTATCTGATGATTTTTTCGGGAGATTTTAAGTTTTTGTAATTTGCAGCAAATATATAAAAAAAGAGGCGTATCAGAAATTTAAAGAATATTAAAAAAAATGTGGAAAAAAATTTTGCCGTTTGGCTGGGTTTTGTAATTTTGTAAAAAATACACACGCAAAGAAAAATGAAGACAGTACTATTCATCATCGACCCGCAGAACGATTTCTGCGACCCCAACGGCAGCCTGTATGTACCCGGCGCCGAGAACGACATGGCCCGTCTTGCCGACATGGTGGACGAGGCCGGATGCGGCATCAGCTCTATAATAATGACCGCCGACGACCACCTGCCCAACGACATAGCACACCCAAGGTACTGGGCCAATGCCGACGGATCCATGGTGGACCCATTCGCGGCCATAGCATCAGCCGACGTGGAGAGCGGCAAGTACGTGGCAGTGGGCGGCAGCAAGGAGGCAAGCATCAGCTACCTGAAAAGGCTGGAGCAGGCCGGCAAGCAGCACACGGTATGGCCAATGCACTGCATATCCGGCACCTGGGGCGCCGACATTGAGAGCGGCATAATGACCGCGGTAATGAACTGGACCGCCGACAGCGACAGGCATTTCCGCATTGTAAGGAAGGGCTACTACCCATACACCGAGCACTACGGGGCTTTTGCCGCCGAGGTGCAGGATCCCGACGTGCCTTCCACCATGTACAACACCGGACTGGAGAAGGAGCTGGATGGCTACGACCGCATACTGATAGCCGGCGAGGCCAAGAGCCACTGCGTGAAAAACACCATTGCGCAGATGATGGAGCACAACCCATCAATGATGGGAAAGGTGTGGATATTGATGGACGCCATGATGCCGGTGAAGGGTTTCGACGATGCCGCCGACGGTGTGTTGCTGAAGGCCAGATCGCTGGGCGCAAGATGCTGCACCACAAGGGATTTCATAGAATCGTTGAACCAATAATAAACATATAGCAGGATGTGGCCTTTCAGCAGCAGCTCCAAGATTGATCCGCAGGCACAGCAGGCACGTCAGCTGAGGGCCGCGGCCAAGGAGCTAAACTACGACATAGCGCAGATGAACTATTTCTACGACTACATATCGGAGATAAAGTCGTGGAGCACACATATTTCCAACACCCGACGCTACATTGTGGAGTGCGCCAACCGCTGCAGCAACCGCGATACGTGCGTGGTGCTGGGCAGCGGCTACTGTTTCGACGTGCCGGTGCTGGAGCTAAGCAGGATGTTCAAGAAGGTGTATCTGATGGACATGATGCATCCGTCGAAGGTGCAGCAGAAGATGCGCGAGTTCAAGAATGTGGAGTTCATCACCGAGGATGTCACCAAGATAGTGATAGAGACCGCCAACAGCATCAACAGGTACAAGGATTTTGCCGTGGACCTGCTGATGAGCTCGCCAAACTACAGCATGGGCAACATGTGCGACAAGCTGGGCGATTACAGCATGGTGGTATCAGTAAACCTGCTGTCGTTTCTGGCCAAACCCATAATCCAGTATCTCAGCCGCGTAAAGCTTATCGACGATATTGCAGAGCATCAGCTGGAGGCTTTTGTGCACCGCTACCACATCAACATGCTGCCCAAGGGCAAGAGCTGCATTGTATCGCCCATCAGCAAGAGGCTCTACAACGCCGACGGACTACAGATGTACGACCACTCGGTGGTGTACATCCCCAAGGAGGAGATCCACGAGCCCGAATCGTGGCAATGGATTTTCAGCAATGCCGGCACAGGCCGCGTGGAATACGGCGTAAAGGCGTGGCAGCGATAGGCTGGAAAAAAACTAGGCAAAAAAATTGCCGATATCAGATTAATTTTTGTATATTTGCCGATTATAATTCTTATCACCTACACATTTCGACAAAATGAAAAAACTGATAATAATGGGTCTGGTGGCAGCCACAATGGCCACCGGATGCGGCAGCTCGGGCAGCAACAATCAGCAGACCGACGAGGAGCAGCTGGAATACAAGGACAGCAAAGATAATGGCGACACTCCCATAGACCTGGAGGCTTACGGACTCACCAAGGATTTCATGGAGAAATACACCCGTGAGGAAACCACCGATTTTGGAGAGCTGATACAGAGTTTCCCCGCCCCGGTAGAGATTTCGGCCATCATAGAGGATATGAAGGTGCCATACAGCGAATCGCTGCTGTTTGATGCCGGCAATGCCGACGATTTCGAGACCGTATACAAGCAGGCGCTGGGTCTGGGCGTATACTGCGCCGACCTCGGCTACCTGAACGTCTACAAGAAAACCGGCGATGTGATAAACTATCTGGTATCGATAAGGAAGCTTACGGAGCAGCTGAAGCTGGGCCAGTTTTTCGATTTCGCGGTGCTTAAGCGCGCTGCGGCTTCCAACAACATCGACTCGCTGATGACTCTCTCCACAATGAGCTACTGGAACATGGACCAGCACTTGAGGGAGACAGGACGCGCCAACATCAGCGCACTGCTGGTGACCGGCGTATGGACCGAGAGCCTCTATCTGGCATGCGAGGTATACCTGAAGAAGAGCAACAAGCGCATGCGCGACCACATAGCCAGCCAGAAGGTGGTGCTTGACGAGCTGATACCCGTGCTGATACACTTCATGGGCAACGAGCTGGCATACGTAAAGCTGGTTTCGGCATTCAAGGAGCTCAACAAGGCATATCAGAGCGTAAACGTGGAGCAGGTGCCGGGCGAAAACGGCGACATGTCCACAGTGGTTACAGTATCCGACGAGGATATGATACAGGTATGCAAGGCTGTTGAAAACCTCAGGAAAAAAATCACCGAGGCGCTCTAGCCAAACAGCGATTGCAGCAATCCGGCCACGCCGCCCAGGAGGCTGCCCACGGCCACAAGTTTCCATTCGTCTTCCTGAAACGCAGGACGCAGAAAATCTATAAACTCGGTAGGAGGTAGATTAGCCATCTTCTCTCCTATCGAGTTTTTTACGTCGAGGGCCTTGTCGGCGTATGGATATATCACTCCAATATGGAGAGGCAGCTCGTGCATGAGATTGAACAGAGTCACCGACTTAAGCTCCTGAATCTTCTGATTGGTGAGCACCAGCTTTATGTATGCCGGAAGCTGCTCCACCACCCTATCCACCACCTGCGACACCTCCTGACGCATGATCTCGCGCGTAAGGCCGTCGCCATGGTTGCGGAAAATGTTGCTGAAAAGATTCTCGGATGTTATGATGCGCTCGGCAATAATCTCGGCATACTTGAAACTCTCGGCCCTCTGATTCCTGAGAAACAATCCCCAGAATGTAAACGGGCCTATCTTTACCGGCTCCACGGGATGGAAAATCATCTTGATGGCCACCACATTGGTGATGTATCCGATAAAAATGCCGTACAGCACATACGCCAGCCAGTGGTTGGCATACATGAGGGTAACAATCTGCCCCAGGCCAAATATGAATCCCAGCCACAATCCCGAAGTCTCTATAAACCTGAACTGCTTGCCGCCAAGGTCAAGGAAAATCTTGTTGATGAGTGCCTTGTCTTCCTTCATGATGCCCACGGCCAATGATTTCAGGTCCAGCACATCGTCGATGCGCTCCTGTATGCGCCTCATCGAATTGGCCACCACCTCGGGCAGCGCACGCGTAACGGCATCGGCCACCATGGGGCGCACATTCCTTCCCAGCACTGTGGTGGATAGCGGCACGCGGCTGTCTAGCACCGAATCCACAATCTGGCTGGCCATGGCGCAGAAATCCGTGTTCACCAGCCTCACCACCTCGGCAATATCCAGCCTCGCAAACACCTCCCGCGGCCTGAAGAGGCTCCGGGTAAGCAAGTCGGTTGCTATCTCGGCCATCTTGCCGGCCTTGGCCGGAATAATGCCCTGCCAGCCCAGGAATGGCTTTATACCCTTGTATTCCAGAGGATAGAAAGTCATCTTGATGGCCACCACATTGGTAATGTAGCCTATCAGGGCGCTTATAAGCGGCAATATTATGTAATAGTAGCTATCCATGGCTTGTTGTCATATATTATAAGGTGTGCGTTTTTTTATTTTTCTATCGGGCTGAGGCTGCTATTCCACCACAAATCCCCTCAGGTGCAGATCGTACTTGTAGGTGTTTATCAGTATTGGCACCTCGGCCTTCACGTGACCCCTGGCTCCCCATTTGCCGGAATCAAACTCGGTGCGTATCAAGCCCTTCTCCCCCGGCCTCAGGACCTCGGGAATGGCCTTTACTGATACTCCGGCAGGCAGGCTGTCGGCAAGGGGCTCTATCAGGAGATTGGCCCTTGATGGGTTTATCACCTCTATGTCGGTGATAACCACATTGCCGGCCTTTACGCTGCCGGTCTTTATGGTGGGGGTCTTCAGCCTTAGGTCGAACATCTCGTAGGGAAACTCTGCCGACAATGGAGTGGACCTCTGCACCACTGTGCCCTTAATCATGAGTTCCACCTTCTGATCCCTGGCATTGCTCTTTACAATCACGCGCTTCATGAAAATGCCTGTGCGCTCCCTGGGATCGAAAGTTACATCCACAAAACCCTTCTGACCCGGCGCCACGGGCTCCATGCTCCACGCCGGCGATGTGCAGCCGCAGGTGGCCTCCACCGAATGTATCAGCAGCGGCTTGCCTCCCTTGTTTACATACACGAAACGGAAGCTTACGGGACCTCCAAGCTCGGCAATATCGCCGAAATCATGCTCCAGAGTCTCGAAAGCTATGTCGGCCTGCTGAGCCAACGCCATGGTCTGCATGGCCCAAAGCAATATCAGTGTAGACAAAAGTCTGGTCATAGGCAAATAAGGATTTTAGAATTTTTATTACAAGCTGTCGCTCACACGGAAAAGCACCAGGCTGTTCTTGATGTAAGTGGGCAGGTATATCATCCTCTGCTCGGGAATATACTCGAAATCGGCGCTGTTGGCATCGGCGTTTTTCTTGTATATCACCGTGGATCCTGATGCTGACACATGGTGGATGTTGCCCACGAAATCCGATGCAAGATAGCTGCCGTCGTCTAGGCTTCTGATGCCGTACACCGAGAATGGAGTGTGGGCCATCACGCTGGCCTTTCCATTGTTGCTGATGCATACGATGCAGTTTTTGGCGCCAGCCACCACATTGTTGCCGTTGTAGCACAGTCCGGTAACGTTGTTGAGCAGCGAATCCTTGCAGAACACCATCGACGAATCGCCCCTTATCTTATAGATGCATCCGGCGTGAGTATCCGAAACAAAAATGTTGCCGTAGGAATCGGCCTCCACGTCAGAAAGATACATGGCCTTTGGCAGCATATACACCATGTCGATGCTGTCGGCGGCCAGATTGTAGCGTATCACGCGGTTGATGTCGGTTACATACAGGCAGCCTCCGGCCACCTTGCAGCCTTTGGGCTGACGCAGCTGCCTTACGTCAAGAGTGTCGATAATCTCGCCGTAGATGTCGGTACGGCATATCAGGCCGTGGTCCTGATTGTCGATGTCGTCCAGGCAGGATACATAGAGCAGATCGGTGGTGCGGTCGTGGGTTACAGATATGGGCCTGCTGAAATAGCTCTGGCAGGTCTTCATGTGGCTCAGGGCGTCCACCATGCTGTTTTTGGCCACGCCTGTAAAGTTTTCCTGCTCATGGCGGGGGCCTCCCATGCACACCATCCACAATACCCACACCATCAGCGCGCCTATTATCACATTAAAAACTGTCTTCATTTTATATAGTAGTTATATTTTGTAATCTAGTAAAATTATTACCTTTGCAAGCAGCAAAGATAACAAATCAAATAATGAACTACCAAGATTATGCGAAAAATATTTTCATATCTGTGGCTGATGCTTGCCATGTGTCTGGGATGCCCTGATGCCTACGCCCAGGAGCAGGTGCCCATCATAGTGGGCATAGTGGTTCAGCAGATGCGGTACGACGCCATCACGCGCTACGGCTCCACCATAGGCGACAACGGTTTCAAGCGCATCCTTAACCAGGGCGCCAACTGCACCAACGCCTACTACGAGTATATGATTACCGAATCCGCACCCGCACTGGCCACCATATACACCGGCTCCAACCCATGCAACCACGGCATAATATCCAACCAGTGGTACGACAGGCTGTCGCGCAAATCGGCCACCGCCGTCGGCGACCCCAAATATCAGACCGTGGGCAGCGGATCAATAAGCGGAATGGCATCGCCGAAGAGGCTTCAGGGAACCACCCTCGGTGATGAGCTGAGGCTGTCGAACTTCAAGCAGAGCAAGGTGGTATCCATATCGTGGGACAACGTGGGCGCCATACTTCCGGCCGGACGCCTGGGCAACGGCGCATACTGGTTTTGCGACAAGACAGGGGCCATGGTATCAGGATCCTACTACATGGACCATCTGCCCGAATGGGTGCAGAGTTTCAACGCCAAGCAGCTGCCCAAACGATACAGCTCCCGTATCTGGAACACCAGCAAGGACATATCGGAATACCGCGCATCGCTGCCCGACAACAGCAGCTACGAGAACGGCATAGAGGGCCGCATCACTTTCCCGTATGACATCAGGAAACTGGCCAGCGGCAAGGAGTTTCAGCTGATAAAATACACGCCATGGGCCAACGACCTTATAACCGAATTTGCCGTGGCCGCCATAGAGGGCGAGCAGATGGGCAAAGACGAGTTTACCGACATGCTGATGATAAACTTTGCTCAGCCCGGATACGTGAGCGACGCGTTCGGAATCAGAAGCGTGGAGCTTCAGGACTCATACATAAGGCTCGACCACAACATCGCCACGATACTGTCCACCCTGGATATGAAGTTTGGACGTGGCAACTATCTGGTGTTCATCACCGCCGACAGGGGAGCATCAGACTCGCCATCCTTTCTGGCCGACATGGGGATGCCCGGCATGCAGATAAACCTGCAAAGCACCATGATACTGCTGGAGGCGTATCTGAGGGCTATGTATGGCGACGAGAAATGGATAGAGAAATACAACAACCATCAGGTGTACCTCAACCATCTGGCCATAGAGAGATACAAGCTAAGGACCGACGAGGTGCAGGACCGCGCGTCGCAGTTTCTGCTGGAGATCGACGGCATCGACCACGCCATGCCTTCCAACGTGCTTACATCCAGCAAGGCCAACACCGGAATATGGAGGCAGGCCGCCAACACCATGAACCGCGACCGCTCCGGCGACATCATCATAAACCTGGCACCGGGATGGCAGGAAATCACCGGAAACGTGGACGACTTCTCGCTGTCGGCTCAGAAATCGGCCTACAGCCACGACACTCACGTGCCTCTGGCTTTCTACGGCAAGGGCATCAGGATAAAGACAATAAACCGCAAGGTGTCGATAGCCGACATCACACCCACAATAGCCACAATACTAAGAATCCTCTGCCCCGACTACGCATCCGGCGAGCCGATACACGAGGCGTTCTGATAGTGGACAATGGATAATGGACAATGAAAAATCAAAAATCAAAAATCAAAAATCAAAAATCAAAAATCAAAAATCAAAAATTATGATAAAACGGATTCTCATACAATTAGTGCTGATACTTGGGATATCAGCATCAGCCATGGCTCAATACTCTTCCAGCAACAAGAAGGCCGTGGCCCTGTTCGACCAGGCGCTGGGCAAATACGGCGCAGAGATGTATCAGGAGGCCATACAGCTTTGCGACAAGAGCCTGAAGCTGGACCCAAATTTCGTGGAAGTGCTGTGGCTGAAGGCCGAGATAGCTGAAAAGCAGCATCAGTACGATACCGAGATAGAGATGCTTAGCAAGGCCCTGGCCCTTAAGCCCGGCGACGCCACCACCGTGGCCGCCATGGGCGACGCGTATTTTGCCAAATACGACAACCCCAAAGCCGTGGAATACTACAGCCAGCTGCTTAATATGGACCGCGCCACCGAGAAACTTACAAGGCACTGCATGAAATACAAGGAGATAGCCGAGTTCAGGATAAAGGCCATGGCCAACCCCGTTGACTACAATCCCAAAAACCTGGGCCCATACATCAACACCAAATACAACGACTATTTTCCATCGCTGTCGGCCGACGGCAACACACTGGTATACACCATAGAGCTGCCTCAGACATCGCAAAACCCGCTGCTGCCCCAGACTCAGGAAGACATATACATATCGCGCCGCAACGATGGCCAGCCATGGCAGCAGGCCAAATCGATAGGCGCCATCATAAACACCCACAACAACGAGGGCGCGCCTTTCCTGTCGGCCGACGGAAGGATACTGTTTTTCACCAGCTGCACCTGTCCCGACGGCATGATAAAATGCTGCGACATATATTTCTCGTACCTTAAGGAAGGCGAGTTCACCATGCCGCGACGCCTGCCCGCACCCGTAAACACCGGTGCGTGGGAGAGTCAGCCCAGTTTCTCGGCCGACGGCAAAACGCTCTATTTCGTGAGCAACCGTCCCGGCGGAATGGGCGGCAAGGATATCTGGTATTCCACGCTGATAGGCGCCGGCAGATGGAGCGAGCCCAAAAACTGCGGACCCAACGTCAACACCGAGGGCGACGAGTCGTCACCATTTATCCACGCCGACAACAAGACACTGTATTTCTCGTCGAACGGCCACATAGGCATGGGCGGCGACGACATCTTCGTATCACGCCTCCAAGACGACGGCACATGGGGGCCTGCCACTAACCTTGGATACCCCATCAACACCGCCAGCAACGAGGGAAGGCTGGCTGTATCGGTGTTCGGAAACACTGCCATAATAGCATCCGACCGCGACACATCGCGCCGTCTGGACCTCTTCGAGATTAATCTGCCAAAGCACATCCAGCCCAACAGGACACTGCTGGTGGAGGCCCTCGTAAAGGACGCCAACACAAACTCGCCCATAAAGGCCAGCTACGAGGTGGTGGCTCTATCCACGGCCAAGGCCCTCCAGACCGGCACTTGCGATGGCGGCATCATCCCCAACCTGCTGCTCTATCTGCCCGAGGGCGAGGACTATGCCCTGAACGTAAGGGCCGACGGATACCTGATGAACTCGCTGAACTTCAGCCTCAGGAACATCCCCGACTCCATCACCAAGAAATACATCGAGATAGCCCTCAGCAAGCCTGAGATTGGCACCACGGTTACATTGGCCAACATCTTCTTCGAGACCGACAGATACAACCTGATGCCCGAATCCCACTACGAGCTAGACCGCCTGGTGGAATACATGAAGCAAAACCCATCAATCCGCATAGAGATTGGCGGCCACACCGACAATGCCGGAACCGAGGCCCACAACCTGGAGCTATCCACCAACCGCGCCATGGCCATCGTAAACTACCTGATGGCCAAGGATATTCCGCCATCGCGGCTAAGCTACAGGGGATACGGATCGTCGATGCCGTGCGCACCCAACGACAGCCCCGAGAATATGGCCAAAAACCGTAGAACAGAGTTCAAGATCGTAAAATAACCGATGCAGCCGGGATATTTTCCCCAGCATCAGGATACAAAAAAAACAGACAAAAAAAAGGCGATATAAAATAAAAATTGCTATCTTTGTAAAATATAAAAAAGCAAACAGATGAGGCCCATCCACACGATACTAACAGCCCTGATGCTGCTGATAAGCACCGGGCTGATGGCTCAGAGCCGCACCCTGGCCATGCTGCAGAGATGCATAGACAGCACGGCCATGGCAGGCAACGCCCTGCGCCCCGAGATAAACGCAGCCAAGCTGTGCGCCGAATCGTTTGCCGACGCAATGGAAAAGGCGCTCTCCCACAAAGAGATGGAGCCGCTGCTGAGGAGCCTGGAGCAGGGCCGCGTATCAAAAGCCTCCGACTGGGTGACCGACCAGGACAGCATGCCCATATTCCAGCGCTACGCAATGATGGCGCGCCTGTCGGTGCTGGGGCTACAGCTGGCCGACGCCGACGAATACTACCACAACAGCCTAAGGTACGACGAGGGCGCCACATTCGGCCACCTGCTGGAATACGCCCGCTACTGCCAGACCACGGGGCTGATACACAAGGCTCAGGACCTTACACAGCGCGCGCTTCAGGCCGCCAAAAGCCCAACTGAGGAATATCAGGGCCGCATGCAGATGTCGTGGGTATTGCTGGAGCTGAACGAGCCCGACAAGGCACTCACCCACACCAACCACCTGCAGGCCATGAGGATAAAGCCCAAGCCTCGCCACATGGAGGCCAGCATAAACATGGCCAAGGCCGAGGCATACATGCTGAAAGACGAGCCCGACATGGCCATGATATACTACACCCAGGCCATGGGCGAATACAAGAAAAGCAAGGACCTGATACGCGAGCCTCTGCTGATACTCTGCGAGCAGAGCAGCATACACACCATGAGAGGGCAGCATCAGGAAGCCGCGCAATGCCTGCAGCAGGCCCTTGAATATGCCGGACGCTACCCCAACGAGGTGGACCGCAACATAGCCAAGGCCTCGGTATACCTGCAATGGGGCATGGTGATGAAGGCCACCGGACGCCTGGACGAGGCCCGCGAGAAACTGCACGCCAGCCTACAGACCATAGGACAGACAGTGATGCGCAACAGAAGCTACGTGGCCGACCTGGCCGAGATAGAGGCATCGCTGGCCGCCATAGAGATAGACCTGAAAGACTACCGCCGCGCCGAGGCCCTCTGCGAGGACGCCTACAACATATACTCGCAGGGCAGATACGCCGCATCGCCCAAGGCCATACAGGGCAAGGCGGGCCTGCTGCGCACATACGGCAACCTGTACACACAGATGGGTCTGTACATGGAGGCCGGACGCAAATACAGCGAATCGCTTACCACGTATCAGAGGCTGATACAGACCCACAACATGCAATACGACGCCGAGATGGCCCTGGTGTTCAACAACATGGGCACCATGTATGAGCAGATGGGCAACCTGAGCGACGCCATCACCAACTACAAGACCGCGGCCAAAAACCTGGGCAGGGTGCAGCAGAGTCACCCAAGATACATGACCGACTACGCCAACACGCTGGCCAACATCGGAAACATATACCGCAAATACGGCAAGCAGGACAGCTCGCTGAAATACATGGAGGAGGCCCTGGCCATCTTCAGGCAGAAGACCACCATGAACGACAGCGAGAAATCGGAATACGCCAAGATATGCAACAACCTAGGCCTGCAATACCGCAGCATGGGAAGCTACGACATAGCCGAGCCGTTTTTCGAGACCGCCTACATGACGGGCAAATACCTGCAATCGAGGTCGGACGCCTACAAGCCACTGTGGGCCGACATCCTGAACAACTACGGACTATTCCACGTGGATACCGGCGATATGGACCTGGGACTCTACTACATGAACCAGGCGCTGGAGATACGTCAGGAAACCACACGCAACAGCGAGGTATCGGCGGCGCTGGCCGACAGCTACGACAACCTTGGCGACGTATACCACAAGATGGGCAGTCTGGAGCCGGCCGAGCAGTGCTACGAGCAGTGCAAGACCCTGCGCGAGCAGCTGGCCAGATACTTCCCCACCACTCACATGCCGCAGTACGCCAACACCATGCAGAAGCTGGCACAGACCTACAGGGAAGACAACAGCCTGTTCCAGGCCCTGGTGGTGATAAGCGAACTGGCCGAGAATCTTAACGCCATAGACACATGGGAAGACGAGTGGCTGGTGGTGGAAAGGGCCAACGCCTGCCACAACAGGGCCCTGATACTGGGCGACCTGGGCAACAACAAGGAGGCCCGTGACCTGATGCTGCTGGCTGCCCAAAACTACAGCTACGCCGCCCAGGAATACAACCGCATACACAACGCCGAGGCCGCCGACGCATACTGTCAGGCCGGCAACTACTGCTGCAACATCGACAACTACCCTGATGCCGAGGCCTACTACAAGAAGGCGCTGCAGCTGAGCAAGGAGCTGTATCAGAGCGGCGACATGCCTGCCCACGCCATGGTGGGCGCGCTAAACAATCTGGGCCGCACATACTTCTCGATGCAGAACATGGAGGAGGCCAAAAAATGCTACGAGCAGGGCCGCCACATTATAGAGAGCGACACCAGAAACGACAGCGACATGGAAACCATACTTACATCGGCCATCATAAAGCTGAACATCGTGGAATACTACATCTACGAGAAAAACAGCGGAATAGACGACAACGAGTATTCCAACTGCGTGAAGTATCTGGAAGACACCATATCCACGCTGAAACCCTTTGCCGGAAACTCCAGCGTGGCGCAATACTATGAGCAGGCCAAAATGCTGCTGAAAAACATACTTAACTAATACGGGGCTATGACAACAATCGACGACGAAATACTGGAATACGCACAAACCATGGACCTCCTGCAAAAGGAAAACAAGGCCCTGAAGCAGATGCTGCGCAGGTACATGACCTTCGGCGAGCCGGGCAACCCCGGCAACCTCTACAACGCCGACCTAACGGAGAGCCTCAGGGATGCCGAGTGCATGCTCGACACCATGCTTCGTACCCTGCAGGTGCCAGCCTTTGCCGGAGAGGTGATAGACAACGGCGGCGATTGTCAGGACTTCGTGATAGCAAGCATCAACACCAAATTTGCCGAATACCTCAGTCTGGATTCCAAGGACATAATAGGCAAAAGGTTCAAGGAGATGGGCGTGCTGAAATCGCCCCTCTGGACCAGCACCGTTACGCTGGCCTGCAAAACCCTCGACACCGCCACAGCCGAAATCCACGAGGGCGACGACATACTGCAGCTATCGGTATCAGCCGTAAAACACCACAGCTTTGTGGCACACTTTGTATCGGCCAGCGAGAAATACTCGCGCCAGCGCAACAACCATCTGATGCAGAACCTCAAGTTCAGGCAGATGATAGTGAACGCCATACCAACACCCGTATTCTACAAGGACATGGAGGGTCGGTACGTGCTTTGCAACCAGAGCTACGCACAAAACATCATAGGTGTATCGCCCGAAACCATCATAGGCAAAACCGCGCTGGAGCTAGAGGAGATATTCCCGAGAGAATACGCCGGATTCTATCAGGAGAAAGACACCGAACTCATAAAGGATCAGGGAATACAGACGTATCAGGGCCCCATAAAATGCGCCGACGGACAGGTGAGGGAATTCATTGTGAACAAAACCCTCATAAAGGACGACCGCAACCAATTTGTGGGCATCCTGGGAGTGATGCAGGACATCGACCACATGCTGAAGGCCCGCCGCGAGCTTGCCGACAGCGAAAACAGATACAAGACTCTCTTCAACAGCATCTGCCAGCCAATAATAGTGGTGGATGCCGACGGCAACATCATAATGCTGAACACCACGGCGGTGGAGCTTTTCGAGGAGGACGAATCCAGCCTGATGGACAACAGCGTTCAGGTGATACCGGCCATAAAGCTCATAAACATGGAATACGTGCGTCAGGTATACTCCACCGAGAAACCTGTATCCTACAGGACATCGGTATGCAAGAACGGCAAGGAGCGCTGGTATTACTGCACCATGCAGCCCATACGCGACTTTTTCGGCGAGAAGGTGGTGCAGATAATCTCCAACGACATCACCGACATAAAATACTATCAGGCCGAGATACTTCAGCAGAAACAGCAGGCCGAGGAGGCCAACAACCTCAAGACCATATTCCTCTCGAACATAGCACACGAGACACGCACCCCGGCCAACATCATAAGCGGGCTGTCGCAGATGATAAAGAGCGGCATCAACCCCGACAAACACTATGAATACGTAGACGCGATATCCAACAACTGCCAGAAACTGCTGGAGATAATCGACGACATCACGCAGCTTTCGCAGATAGAGAGCGGCCAGATAAAATTAAGGCATGAAATATGCAGCATCAACAATATGGTGGAGGAGGCGTATCAGTATCTGAAGGAAATGCTGGATGAATGTGGCAAGCCAATAGCGGCCATCCACAGCAGCCCCATAGACGGACGCGCATCGCTGATATACGCCGACAGCATGTACATACATCAGGCTTTCAAGAAACTGATATCCAATGCGGTAACATTCACCGAGAGCGGCAGCATAGAGGTTGGCGCCAGCGTGGATGGCGGACAGATATCATTCTACGTAAGCGATACCGGCATAGGAATCCCCAAGGAGAAGCTAAACGTGATATTCGAGAGGTTCCGCCAGGTGGACGAGGGCGCCAGCCGACAATACGGAGGCACGGGCCTGGGCCTGTCGATAGTAAACGAGCTGGTGAAGTGCATGAAAGGAAGCATCAGCATCAGCAGCAACATAAACGAGGGATCGTGTTTCAGATTTGCGATACCATACCACCAGGCCGAAATACAGAAATAGGAGAAAAAACACAAATCACAATACGATGATAAGCAAGATATACAATATACTGGCCGCGGCAGCCATACTGATACTTACAGCAGGCGCAGCCTCAGCACAAACCGGGCCAGATGACGGAGAATACACCGCCAACAGCGACAGCCTATTCGAGCAGCTGATAGAGAACAGCCGCAGCTGCATCAGCAACCAGCCCTTTGGAGCGCTGGAATATGCCGCACAGGCCAAGATGATGGCGGAACAGGCCAACGACTCGCTTAGGATGGCGCAATCGTACAGGATGCTGGCCGACTGCTACTACCATACCCGGATCTACTATCTGGCCATGGAGATGTACTTTAAGGCCTACGAGATATTCTCCGCCACCAAACAGGAAGACATGGTGGCCGAATGCCTTGTGGGCGTGGCCAAAACCTACTATGCCCAGGAGGTTTTCGAGCTGGCCGAGGAATACTGCATGAAGGCCATAGACGTATGCAAGGTATACAACTGCGACGAGGCCATGGCTGATGCTCTCGCCACATTGGGACAGGTGTCGATAGTGACCAACGAAGACGTGGCCATCCCCAACATGAAGGAGGCCAAGCGCATATACGACTCGCTCGACATTGTGGACAAATCCATAAACATAAACATCAGCCTGGCAAGGGCATACACACAGCTGGATATGGCTGATACCGCCCTCAACATACTGGAGAGCATACTGGAGAAATACGTGATAAACGGATCGCAGAGCAACATAGCACGCACATATCTGGCTCTGGGCGACACCTACTATTCCATAAACGACAAGGGCAAGGCCGGAATCTACTACAAGAACGCCCTAAAGAAATTCTACGAGAGCAACCTGATACACGACGCCCTTGTATGCCGCAACAGGATGGCGCGCATGCAATACCGCAACGCCGACTATCAGCAGGCCCTCGACAACGCGCTCACAGTGCTTAAGGAGGCCCAGCTGGAGGAGGTTCAGCACGGCACCGAGGAGATAATGATAAAGCACAGGGCATGCTACATCATATACAACATATACAAGAACTCGGGCAACAACGAGCTGGCGCTAAAATACTGCGAGCAGTTTGCCGAGACCGGCGACAGCATATACCTGCTCAAGAAACAGGAGCAGTTTTCGGAGTTCCAGATAAGCATGGAGAGTCAGCAGAAGCAGAAGGAGATAGAGATGATCCAGAAAAACACCGAGAACGACATGCTGAAGCTGGAGAAAAAAGCCTACACCCGCAACACCATATCGCTGATAGTGATAGTGATACTGGTGATAGTGGTGGTGATAGTATACTACCGCAGATACAAGGAAAAGGAGCGCAACAACACCACACTGGCATTCACCAACCAGCGCATGGAGCAGGAAATCCAGGAGCGCAAGATAGCCGAGAACGAGCTGCGCAACTCCGAGGAGAAATACCGACTGCTGTTCCGCAAAACCCCTATGGGTATCATCCAGTTCAACGACAAGTACATCATCACCGCCATCAACGAGCGCCTGAGCGAGATAATGGGCCTCAAGAACAAGAAGGTGGCCGGACAGGACGTGTTCTCGATAATACCTCAGAAGGCCATGGAGGGCTACAGCATACAGAACGACACCACCGACGAGAACTCCAAGATGTTCAAGAAGGAGGCCAAGGTGAACACACCAAACGGCGAGGTGTACCTGTCGCTGTCGATAAAATCGTATCTCTACAACTCGGGCACCGACGTTGAGAAGGGCGGCATCATGATAGTGGAAGACATCACCGAGCGCAAGAAGGCATCGGAGCACGAGCTGATATACAACGCCGCATCCAACAACATCATCAACATACTCCCCGAATCGGTATACCTGCTCGACAACAAGGGCAACTACATATTCGCACGCATCCCACACCTCCCCGTAAGCGAGCAAAACGCCTACATAGGCAAGAACATGCGTCAGATGCTGCGCCCTGATGTGCTGCTGCCATTCCTGGTGGCGTTCAACACCGTGCGCAAGACCGGCGAGGAACAGTTTGCCGAGTATCAGGAGGAAGACACTCCCGACTGCAAGCAGACCAACGAGGCCCGCTTTGTGGCCACCGACGACGACAAGGTGCTGGTGATAGTGCGCGACATATCCAGACAGAAGAATCAGGAAAACAAGCTGAAGTCGGCCAAAAACACCGCCGAATCGGGCAGCAAGGCCAAGAGCGAGTTTATCCTCGGCATGACCACCGAGATAAAGCAGCCTCTGGAAAATATCCTGAAAAACTGCGAGCAGCTTGTGGCCAGCTCGCCCGACAACGAGCAGTCGGCCAAGCTTAAGGAGGTGCTTAACACCGCCCTGTTTGTAAACGAGACATTCACCGACGTGCTGAAACTAACCGAGGTGGAGGCCGGCAAGAAAGCCCTGAGCACACGCCTTGTGAACCCCGTAACGCTGGCCAGCGACGTGTTCGAGATATTCCGCAGCCGCGCCAACGAGAAAAAACTCAGCTACGAGTTCCATACCGAGGGCAACATACCTCAGCAGCTTCAGCTCGACGAGGTAAGGGTGCGACAGATACTGTTCAACATAATATCAAACGGCATCAAGTATACCGAGAAGGGTGGCGTAAAACTAAGCATATCGTGCACCGAACCAGAGAACGGCAAGGGCAGCCTGGCCTTTACGGTGGCTGATACCGGCGTGGGCCTCAGCGAGATGCAGACAGCCAACCTCTTTACAGGAAACGGCAAATCGGGTCTGATACTTGCAAAAAAGATGGCCGACAACCTTAAGGGATCGCTGTCGGTGAAATCAGAGGTGGGAAAAGGCAGCGAGTTTACATTCGCCCTGCCCATAGCGCGCGCCGATCATGAAATCATCAAGAAGGAATCTCCGGCTTCTACGGCCCACGCCCACACCGGAGAGAAAACATCACGCAAAAAGAACACCGACTCGATGCGCGAATACATATCGGTGCTTAAATATGCCGTGGTGCCTGAATTCAACAATATGAAAAACGACATGTCGTTTGCCTCGCTCACCGAGTTCATCAACAAGTTCAAGGAGCAGTCTCAGCACTACCATATCGACAAGGGCACCGAGATAGCCGACGAGCTGCTGTCGAACATCCAGAACTACGACATCTCGAACATTACAATGAACATCCGCAAGCTGGAGACATACATCCACAACAGCATCCAGGAGCTGCAAGGCGAATAGGCAGCCCCCGGATGAGGCGTGGAGCCTTAACTATTTTGCAGAATATTTCTTGAGGTTCTTCATTGTGCCCAGGCACGAGAGGAACCTCATATCATCATCGCTGATAACGAAATCCAGATTGCCGCAGTCGGCCATGTGGGCAGGGTTGGTGGATTTCACCACCGGACAGCAGCCCCTCTGCAATGTGTACCTGAGGCACAGCCTTGCCGGCGACACTCCGTATCTCTCAGCCATCTCCACAACGTAGGGATTGCTGAGGGCTTTTCCGTGTCCGAGAGGCGAATACGCCATCGGCACAATACCCTTCTCGGCGGCAGCCCTCAGGGTAACGGCGGCCGAACTGCCCGGATGCACCTTTATCTGGTTCACCATGGGGAGATCGTTGCAGTTTTTAAGGATGTTGTTGACATCGCTGGGCTGGAAATTGGAAACGCCCAGGCTCCTGATGCTGCCCCCCGCGTATAATTTCTCCATCACGCCCCATACATCAAGGTTCTCCTTGTAGTATCTCTTGGCTCCGCGGATCTCTTCCCACGGCATTGGCGCATGTATCAGAAGCAAATCGATATAGCCTAAATCGAGATTGTAGAGCGATTCCCTGATGGCGCCATCGGCACCCTCGGCCGACTTTACCTCGGCCGGAACCTTGGTGGTGACGAAAAACTCCTCTCTGGGAATTCCTGATTTGCGTATGGCCATACCCACGGCAGCCTCGTTGCCATACGACAACGCGGTATCGAAATGCCTGAAGCCTACCTTGATGGCCTCTGATACGCAGTCGAAAGTATCCGACGGCGATATCTGCCATGTGCCGAATGCAAGCCTCGGCATCTCCACCTTATTAGAAAGCAACACTTTTTCTGAAAAGAACATTTGCAAGGAAAAAATTTATAAATTGATAAAAAAGTAGTTTTTGTTATGATTAACAAAATTAAATCAAAAATACCACACAAGCAAAAATATAACACAAAAAAAATGTTAAAGCAGCTAACGCAACAAAAATTTGCTAATACCAAAGAAAATTATTACCTTTGCAGCATAAACAAACATACGAATACAATATCGCAAAATGATAACAGTATCTAACCTCGCCATACAGTTTGGCAAGCGCATCCTTTTCCAGGACGTAAACCTCACATTCAACGACGGCAACATCTACGGCATCATAGGTGCCAATGGCGCCGGCAAGTCCACATTCCTAAAAATCATCAGCGGCGATCTCGACAGCACACGCGGCAGCGTGCAGCTGGGCCACGGAGAGCGTCTGTCGGTGCTCCGTCAGGACCACTTTGCCTACGACGCATGCACAGTACTAAATACCGTGATAATGGGACACGACGAACTCTGGAAAATCATGGAGGAGAAAGACGCCCTCTATGCCAAGCCAGACTTCAGCGATGCCGACGGCGAGAGAGCCGCCGAGCTCGAGAACCGTTTTGCCGAGCTTGATGGATGGAACGCCGAGAGCGATGCCGCCAGCCTTCTGAGCGGTCTCGGAATCAAGGAAGACCTCCACTACAAGCTCATGAACGAGCTTTCAGGTAAGGAGAAGGTACGTGTATTGCTGGCTCAGGCTCTCTTCGGACACCCGGACAACCTGCTGCTCGACGAGCCTACCAACGACCTGGACCTCGATACAGTAAACTGGCTGGAGAGCTACCTCTCCAACTTCGACAAGACAGTGCTCATCGTATCGCACGACCGTCACTTCCTCGACAGCGTATGTACCCACACCGTCGACATCGACTACCAGAAGATCACCCTCTTTGCCGGAAACTACAGTTTCTGGTATCAGAGCTCGCAGCTCGCTCTCCGTCAGCAGGCTCAGCAGAACAAGCGCGCCGAGGAGAAGAAGAAAGAGCTTGAGGAGTTTATCCGCAGGTTTGCCGCCAACGTGGCCAAGAGCAAGCAGACCACATCGCGCAAGAAGATGCTCGAGAAACTCAATATCGACGAGATAAAGCCATCCACCAGAAGATACCCAGGCATCATCTTCACCCCAGACCGCGAGCCGGGCAACACCATCCTCTCCGTAAAGGGCCTTACAGCCAAGGTGGGCGACGATGTGCTCTTCAAGGATCTGGATTTCACCATCGAGAAGGGCGACAAGTGCGTATTCCTCTCGCACGACCCACGCGCCATGACAGCCCTCTTCGAGATTATCAATGGTCTCCAGACTCCTGAGGCCGGCACCTACGAGTGGGGACAAACCATCCACACAGCATACCTGCCATTGGACAACAGCGAGTTTTTCCAGAAGGAGATCACCCTCAAGGACTGGCTTGCACAGTTCTCTAGCGATACCACAGAGACTTACCTCCGCGGATTCCTCGGCAAGATGCTCTTCTCTGGCGAGGAGATCTTCAAGAAATCCAACGTACTCTCCGGAGGCGAGAAGATGCGCTGCATGATAGCCCGCATGATGCTCGAAAACGCCAACTGCATGATACTCGATACTCCTACCAACCATCTGGACCTCGAGAGCATCCAGGCGTTCAACAATACCCTCATCAACTTCAAGGGCATTATCCTGATGTCGAGCCACGACCACGAGTTTATCCAGACCATCAGCAACCGCATCATCGAGCTTACACCAAACGGCATCATCGACAAGCGCATGGATTACGACGACTACATCGTAGACGAGAAGATCCTTCAGCGCCGTGCCGAACTCTACGCAAAATAATAGCTATTGACATTATATAATTAATTGTTAACCGCACAGACAGTATTCTTTTCAGCTGTCTGTGCTTTTTTTTATCTTTGCGGCAAAATAACAAGGCTGATACATCAGTTTTATAATTATAAACTCTAGCTGAAAAAAAAATTATGAGAAGAATCACCCTGATACTTACGATAATAATGGCCATCTGCGCAGGCAGCGCATATCCGCAGGATGTTTTCGTGACAGGCCACCTGAAATACATGGTAACCGGCAGCAACACCGTTACCGTATCGGCCGAGGACAACAAGATATCCGGCAACGTGGCCATACCTCAGGCCGTAACCCACAACGACACCGTGTATACCGTAACATCCATTGCCACAAGAGGTTTTGCTGAGTGCAAAGGCATCAGGAGCATAGTGTTGCCGGCCAAGATAAGCCAGATAGGAAGGGCGGCGTTCCAATATTGCGACAACCTGAACACCATAAACATCCCCTACAGCGTAAAGGAGATAAAGGCCGAGACTTTTGAGGGCTGCCGTTTCCTTACCGGCATCACCATACCCGACGGAGTAACTCAGATAGGCGATGGCGCATTCAGGGGCTGCGACAGGCTCATGAGGTTTATAGTGCCAGACGAGTGCAGAAGCCTTGGCAACGAGGTTTTTGCAGGATGCGCCAAGCTTCAGGTAGTGGCCATGGCGGCCAAACTTGAGAGCATAGGCAGCAATGCGTTCCAAGGCTGCAACGAGATTGTGAGGTTTCAGGTGGAAAAAGAAAACCAGCATTTCATGTGCTACAACGAGGCGCTGATATGGAACGACGGACAGGGCAGAACGGTATTTCTGAAGTATCCGCCCAAGAAAAAAGACGCCATGTACGAGATGCCGCCACAGATTACCGAGATAGGCGGCTATGCGTTCGAGAATGTGGAGGAGCTGCTGCTGGTGAAGGTAAACAGCGGATGCCACACCATACAGAACTACGCGTTTTTCACCTGCATGAAGCTCGAGAAGATCACCTACCCGCAGAGCCTGAGGCTTATAGGCGAGGCCGCGGTGTTTGGCTGCCCCATGATGACCGACGATTTCGACATACCCGGAGGCGTGATGTACATTGAGGAGAAATAGGGCTTATTCCAGCTCCAGTTTCTCTTCCTCCTCCTTGCGCTTGGCCTCCTCCTCAGCCATGAAGAGGGCCTCGGTGATGCGCTCCTCCTTAAGCTCGCCCCATACGAATATATCCTCCATGCGGGCCGGGCGGTGATTGCCATACCATACAAATCCGTTAAGGAACGACTGACGCCTTGTAAGGCCTTCCAACGGGTATATTGTGCCCTTGGGCTGCTTGTAGAACCAGAGGGTCTTCATCTTTCCGTTCTTGAAATAGATGTTCATGTCGGACGATTCTATGGTGTTCATGCCAGTAACCAGGGTGTCGTCCTCGGTGGTGTAATAGATGGTTTTGCTGTTGCCCATCACCTCCACTTCCGAAATCTTGTTGCTGTCAAGATACGCCACCATGTTGGATCCGCATATCTGATTGTAGCGCGGCACGTTGTCCACCTCCTGGGCCACAAAGGCTTCCTGAAGCATCTCCACCATGTCGATGCCGTCGTCGATGGTGTATAGTTTTATCTGATTGGCGGTAATCTGGGTTTCGTGGTGCCATATCACGGGAGTCTTGTACATCTCTATCACGCTGTCGTACATATTGTATACAAGGCTGTCGCACATGGTCTGGATGTCGCTGCGGTACATCTTGGCGTGTGGGAACGCCTTTATGATGCGGTATATTGTGGTATCCTCGGCGGTATACATCGTGTCGGCTATGGATGTTATGGAGTCGGCATGGAGATACAGCGTGTCTTTTTTGGATATGTAGCACATCAGGGCACTGTCGGTGATGAGGCTGCGCTCGGGCTCCTCGTAGTATTTGGCCACGTTGCCATACAGGCGCACGTTCTCCACAGTATCCATAATCTCTACCCTGGAGCGTCCTATGCCGTATTTCTGATTGCGGAAATACATTATGGTGTCGCCCTGAAGCTTGTGCTGCTTGCTTACGAGATACGAGTTTTTGGTGAGTGTGCCCTCGTCGGCCTTATGGTTGTACCATCCGCGCTCCGAATAGAGATAATTGTCCTTGCCCACAATCTCGGTGGGACCCTTGAAGGTGGACTGACGGCTCTTTATGTTGTGGGTGAGAGTATCAGAATACATCTTGAAGTCGGGATTCTTTATCACCACATCCCTGTTGTATACAAGTTCGTTGGTTTTGGGATAGAAGAATCCCAGTTCTGATATCAGGGTATCCTCGCCCGAATATGTGGTGCCTCCATCGAAATAGTTGGCCACGTTCTTGTCGAGGTCGTAATCGATGTTGTTGGTAACCATCCGCATGGAATCCTTCACCATCACAACGTTTTCCCTCACCCTGGCCATGCGGTTTTTTCCGTCATAATCCAGCGAGTCGCCCCAGAGGTGCACGGTGTCGTCCTCGGGCATCAGCCTGTACATGTGCACACGGCCAAAGGCGCGGAAAGAGTTCTCGCGCGAGTTGTATAGAGCCGAGTCGCAAAACATCGATGCGCTGTCGTGATAAAACTCCACATCGCCACGCAGCACCTTTACATTGGAGCCGTGAAACTCGTCCACCTCCAATATGTTGGAGTTTACGATCTCTATCTTGTGGCTCTGTGTCTTATCTTCGTCGCCGGCCTGAGCCATTGCGCCTATCGCGCACATCATGCACGCCAATGTCAATACAATTCGGTTCATCATTTTCTATTCAAAATGCAAAGAAATAGTCCAAGAGTTCGATTTAAGACTCTTGATGCTGTTGGCGAACTCCTTACCGTTGGGATCCAGAGTCTCCATAAGTCCAAGTCCGTACTTGAGCTCCACGGCCAGCTTGAAATATGGCAGGTAGCAGTCGAAACCCACGCCCCACTCCACACAGGGATCAATCTTCTTCAACGAAATCGAGTTGTCGTCGGCAGGCTTGCACTCGCCCGACAGGTCGTATCTGAAATTGGCGCCCATGATAACGTATGGAGCAAAATTGGTCATCCTCTCGGCCTTGTATTTTATCTGGACAGGGAATTCCAGCATGGTGCTGTTGATGCTCATGGTATACTCGTTCATTACCTTCTGCTCGCCCTTCATATCCAGACGGTGGAAAACCAGGTCGCGCTGGTTGAACGATAGATTGAACATCATCCTGAGGTCCAGATGATTAGTAAGCCTCAGATTAGAAAGCGGACCTAGATGGAATCCTGTATATTTAACGGCGTCTACGCCATAAATACCGCTCTGATCGTAGAAATCGTCGGCATTAGCCACCCTGAACCCAAGATTGTTCATTCCAACGGTGAAGCCGAAATGCCAGGTCTTGAGGTCATAGTTGGGAAGATTCTTGATATGAGCCTTCTGGGCCAGGCTGCACGAGGCAGACATAATAAGCGCCACGGCAATTGCTAAGATGCGTCTCATGTTGCAAATATTGTTGATAATTACACTAATTTAAACAGCCGCAAGTAGCATAATATTGTGCCAACATCAATCAAAAAAAATATATTAATTGAGGTCGCTGAGCGTATGTCCCATACGATCGCGCTTGGTCTGCATATATCTGTGGTTGAACTTGTTGGTAGGTATCTCTATGGGTACGTTCTCGGTAATCTGAAGGCCGAAAGCCTCCAGGCCCACGCGTTTTACGGGATTGTTGGTAAGCAGCCTCATCTTCTGCACACCAAGCTGACGCAGAATCTCGGCGCCGACGCCGTAATCGCGCTCGTCGGGATCGAAACCCAGATGAACGTTTGCCTCCACGGTGTCGAGACCTTCCTCCTGAAGCTTGTATGCCTTTATCTTGTTGAAGAGGCCGATGCCCCTGCCCTCCTGATTCATATACAGGAGAATGCCCTTGCCGGCCTTCTCTATCTCCTCCATGGCCTTGTGGAGCTGATCGCCGCAGTCGCAACGGTAGCTTCCGAAAATATCACCAGTAACGCATGAAGAGTGTACGCGCACCAGGATAGGCTCGTCGGGCTCCCAAGTGCCCTTTACGAGGGCGGAGTGCTCCAGACCGTTGCTCAGCTGACGGAAAACCGTCATCTTGAACTCGCCGTATTTGGTAGGCATCATCACCTCGGGACCGCGCTCCACGGTGGTCTCGCTCTTAAGCCTGTATGCTATCAGGTCCTTTATGGAAACAATCTTAAGGTTGAATTTTCTGGCAACCTCCTCGAGCTGAGGCAGTCGCGCCATTGTGCCATCCTCGTTGAGTATCTCGATGAGTGCAGCCGAAGGATGCAGCCCTGCCAGACGCGCAAAATCCACAGCGGCCTCGGTATGTCCTGCACGCTTGAGAACGCCGCGGTCCTGAGCGTAGAGAGGATTTATGTGGCCGGGACGCGCAAATGTCTCGGGAATGGATTTGGGATCGGCCAGTGCCTTTATGGTGGCGGTTCTGTCATGCACTGATACTCCAGTGGTGCAGCCTTCTATCTTGTCTACAGTTACTGTAAATGGAGTGCCTAGGATGGAAGTGTTGTCATCTACCTGATGAGGAAGCTTCAGCTCGCTGGCCCTTGATATAGTGATGGGAGCACAAAGCACGCCACGGCCATTCTGGAGCATGAAGTTTATCTTCTCCTCGGTGATGGTCTCGGCGGCGGTCACAAAGTCGCCCTCGTTTTCGCGATCCTCGTCGTCTACTACAATTATTATGTTTCCCTTGGCAAATTCTGCAATTGCCTCTTCTATTGTATTCATATTATTATTGGATATTTACTATTCGTTCTTTGATAATCTGTCGGTAACGGCGTCGGTATCTTCAGCCTTCTTCTTCTTGAAAATATTGATGATTGGAGCAAACATTTTCTTCCAGAAGTCAGATTCGAACAGCGGAGCGTCCACGGTGGCCTTGTAGGTAAGGAACACTCCAAAAGGCAAAATCACCACCGAGCTAAGCCACATGCCCTGCCATGACTCCCACATGCCATCGCGGGCCATCTTCATGCCGGCTGTGGATATCATGTAGTACACGATAAACACCGCGATGCTTACCACGATAGGCAGTCCGAAACCGCCCTTACGAATAATGGCTCCGAGAGGCGCGCCGATAAAGAAGAATATCATGCACGCAAACGACAGAGTAAATTTCTGATGCCAGGCGTTGCGGTACTTGGCTATCAGGCGCCTGCGGTCGGCAAAATCCTCGCAACGGGTCACCACGGCCTGCTGAGTCTCGTTCACATACTGCTTGGTGGTTTCCAGAAGGCGCAGCCTGTCCACGCGGCTCATATTCTCGTATACACTGTCGAGATCCACCACAATCTTCATATTCTCGGGGCTGATGCTGTACACTCCGTTGAAAACCGAATCGGTGAAATGGGTTATTATGCCCCTTATGGCGGAATCCTCGCGCAGGAAAGCCGAGTCCTTCATCATCATGCGCTCGTCCATCTCGGAGAGATCGTTGTATCCCGACGAAGGGTTCCAGTAGGTACGCTGCCGGCGTGTGGCGTTCACCGAATCGGCAAACTTCTTAATGGGCTGATCCGACGCCTTAAGGTAGTAAGCCACTGTAAGCTCCTGAAAAAACTCGTCGGTACGTCTGCTGAATATATTCTGAAGCGAGTCGGTGCTTCTGGCCAGCTCACTTACGTCCTTCACCTGATAATTGTTCTTGAAAAGATTCTCGTCGGTGCGGCTGAAATCCAGATTGGAGAGGTCGAACACGAAAGTCTGCTCGCTGAACTCGTCCTTTCTTCTGGGATAGTTTTTGGGAGCTTTCTCTATCTCCTCCTCATACATGATACCGTTGTATAGAGTCACAATCATGTAACGGCTGTTCTCGGTCATCTTCATCATGCCCGAATCGGCCACTATCACGGTACGGTTGTCGCCCGATCCTCCGTTTCCAGAAGGCGGAGTGTGGTCGTATACCACAAAATCGTACATCATGTTTGTGATGGGGTCCTTGCTGGAGATTCTTATGCTGAAGTTCTCGATGTCGTTGTTGAACATGTGAGGCTTGATGCTGAGCTCGGGCCTCTGCTGTTTTATCGACCACAGCAGCGCCGACATCTTGAGGTTGGCCAGTGGAATAAGGTTGTTGGCCACATAGAAAGCACCAAGGCTGATGGCCAGGGTGGTGAAAAACAGCGGACGCATGGTGCGCTGTATGGATATTCCGGCTGCCTTGATGGCGGTAAGCTCGAACTTCTCGCCCAGGTTTCCGAAAGTCATGATGGATGCCAGCAGAATGGCCAGAGGCAGGGCCATGGGTATCAGGCTGATGGATGCATAGCACATAAGCTCGGCAACCACAGAGGCATCAAGTCCCTTGCCCACAAGGTCGTCGATGTATTTCCACAGAAACTGCATCAGCAGCACAAACAATGATATGAAGAATGTGGCCACCAATGGTCCTGCGTATGATTTCAGCAGAAATATATCAAGTTTTTTCAGCATTTTTCGTGACTAATGTAATCGGATGCAAAAGTAAATATTTTTTTTCACTTATGCATGTAAATAAAAGTTAAGAGGCCTATATTTATAGATAATTTAATATTTTCCGGGAAAGAGCCTCAGCTTTATAAGCTGATACATCGACCTCAGGGTCTGCCTGATCTTGAAAATCTGTCGCTCCTTCTGCGATGCGCTGGCCATAGTGCTCTTGCCGCCAAGATGCAGCACCCTGGCAGAGGGGCACACGCCCGTGGAATATCCGCGGCGCTTGCAGAAATCGTATAGAATCATCTCCTCGCCATAAAGGAAAGTTACAGGCACAAAGGCATGCGGCACGTTGCTGGAATATCTCCGTGAAAACACCACGCAGGCGCCGTGCACTATGCAGTTGCCCACGGCGGAAATCTCGGCATGCTGCTTGTGGTATTGCGCGCTGATGCTGCCATACGTGCCCAGTATGCGCTCCTGCATCAGCCCCAGCCTCAGACACAGCAGCCTCAGGGCATCTATGATCATCTGCTTTATAATCCTGAAGCTGCCGAAAGGCCTCAGCATCAGTGGATTCTGATGATCGCCATCGGGTGTGAGTATGTCGGGGCCGCACACATCCACATTGCGGCTTTGCATATAAGAGCTGATGCTGCCCTCAAAAGCAGTATCAGATATCAGCACATCGTTGTTCATCACCACCACGAAATCGGGCGAGTATTTCCTTACCGCGAATTCGTAGCCCAGATTGTTGCCTGATGCGAACCCCAGATTATTGCCGCTTACCAGCACATCCACCATATCGCAGTGCTGATACATGGACACAAGGGCATCGCCGCTGCCATCGCCCGAGCCATTGTCTACCACCACAATATGGCTGGCCGGAAAATTGGAGCGGAGGCTGCCCACGCAGTCGATGGTGAGCTGCAGGGTTCTGTAATGCAATATCACATAGACGAACATTTGTATTGCTAAAACTTGAATTTATAATGGCCAGAGCCCACCACCTCGGGACCGCTGTCGCTGTCCTGTCCGGGCACGTAAATCTCGGCGGTCATATTGGGAGGAATGGTTACGGTAAGCATTTTCTCGTTTTTGCCCACAGAGCTTACATCCACCGTAACGGGTCCGCGCGGAGTGGGCGATTTTATATGCGCATGGCTTAGGCTGGAGGTCTGAGGCCGTATCTCCACGCGCGAGAAACCCGGCTCCAGAGGCCTTATGCCCATCAGACGGCGGGTAATGATATTGGCAGGCGATGCGCCCCAGGCGTGGTTCCAGTCCATATTGTCCTTCACCTCGTCGTTCCAGGCCTCGGTGGTGATGGTGGATCCCATGCGTATCATGTTGTACCATGAGCGGCTGCTGGTATCGGCAAGCAAGGCAAGGGCCTGGTCCTGATACTCGTAATCATACAAGGCATCCAGCAGAAACTGAGCGCCGAACACCGAGCAGGCCATCCCCTTCTGCAATACCAACCTTGACACCTTGGGCATTATGGAATCGGGCATCACGCCCATCGACATTGGATACATGTTGGAATGCAGCGATACGTGGCTGTCCACAAGATTATCGGCATAGAGGCGGTTTTCTATGAAAGCCTCGTTGATGGCGTCGCGGGTTTGGCTGGCCAGCTGCTCGAAACATCTGGCATCGCGGCTGTTGCCCACGGCCTGGGCTATTTTTGCGAAATCATAGAGCGCCTTATAGTAGAAGGCGTTGGTGGAGGCGTTGCACTCATCAAGGGAATATCCGTCGCGCTCCATCTTGGGCCAGTCCACAATATCGCGGATGTATTGGCTGTGGGTATGCAGCTGACGCAGCAGATGCGTATCGGTGATGTCGAAGCCGGAATGCAGCAGGTGGTCGTCGTCCGACGCGTACTGCCATAGAGTGCGCAGCTTAAGCTCCTCGTAATATTGCTCCAGGAAAGATGCGTCGCCGGTGTATAGATAGTCGTTGTAGGCCAGCGAAACTGTAAGCAGAATCCACTCGGTGGGCCAGGTGGGATGATACATGAGCCTCTCCAGAGTGTTGCGCGCCAGGGAATAATTGTAGTCGACGGCGTAGTGCGATAGCTGTGCCACGTAGGTATCGGCCTCGTAGGTGATGCGCTCGCGGTCGCCATCCACAAAAGTACCGGCAAACGATGTGGCCTTCATGGTGTGCTTGCAGAGATTCCACACCTTGTTGACAACCGTGTCGCTGCACACGAAGTGCGACGCCTTGTCGTCGAAAGGATACGTTACGGCGTGGCGCGTGATGTTGCTGTAGAGCAGCGGACCGTTGTAGTCGTCGATCTCCACATACCTGAAAGGCATCACCTCGCCTATCAACGGCGGCATCAGCACTGGCACGGCGCCTCCGTTCACGTTGGGGTCGGTGTTTCTTGGATTGTATTGATATTGAACCTGATAGCGGTTGTATCCCTTCACCAGGTCCACTTCGTATTTGCTGTATCGGCCCAGACCCTGAGGCTCGTCGTCGATGAGGGCATTGCCCAGCAGCGATTCGCCAAGATGGATGTAGACCTTGTCTTTCTCGCCGGTAAAAGAATTGAACCTTAGGAGCAGCTGCCCGAAGAGGTCGCTGCCGAAATCTGCCAGCAGGCAGTTTCCAATCTTGTGCATGGAAACGGGCTGCTGCACGGTTTTCTCAAGCGGAAGCACCGAGGTGTATCCGTCCAGCTCCACCGCCGTCATGAAAGCCTTGGGCTCGGAAAAATCTGTGGAGCGTCCGCGGCTGTCCCTGATGCTTACACTCCAGTAATATACCGTGGCAGGCTCCAGCTGAGGTCCGCCGTAGCGCACACACACCGAATTGGCATCCTCCACATCGCCCGAATCCCATACAGAGCCTATCCCGGCGGATATGTTGCTGAGCAACGTATCCACAATTATGCGGTACGATTGCTGATACACATCCCTCCTATCGCCGGCCCATATCATCCACGACATCAGCGGAAACTTGCTGTGGATCTCGGCCACGCTAAGCTTTCCGGTACTGTCGGCTGCCATCTCCGAGAGTTTCATATCTGACCTGAAACCGTCAGAAAACACCACATCGGTCTCCATTATCATATCCGTGGCAAGGTTGTAGACATAGAAATCCTTGCCACAGCTGATATTGGAGATAGAGATCAATAATATTAATATGTATACATGGCCAACTCTCACTACTTGCACTTTTTGAGGTCGTGAGAGAGTTTGGCGGCGCAGAAGTTTGGACCGCACATTGTGCAGTACTCGCCGTCGGTATGGCCGCCGCTCTTGAAATACTCGAGAGCCTTTTCAGGATCCAGCGACAGGTTGAACTGGTCCTTCCACCTGAACTCGTATCTGGCCTTAGAGAGAGCGTTGTCGCGCACGGAAGCGCCGGGATGACCCTTTGCGAGGTCGGCGGCATGGGCGGCAATCTTGTATGTTACCACACCGGCGCGCACGTCGTCCTTGTTGGGCAGGGCCAGATGCTCCTTTGGAGTTACATAGCAGAGCATCGCAGTGCCGAACCATCCAATCTGGGCGGCGCCAATGGCCGATGTTATGTGGTCGTAGCCGGGGGCGATGTCGGTAACGAGAGGTCCCAGGGTGTAGAACGGAGCGTTGTGGCAGTTGATTATCTCGCGGTCCATATTCTCGCGGATGCGGTGCATCGGCACGTGTCCGGGGCCCTCTATGAAGGCCTGTACATTCTTGTCCCAGGCGCGGAGCACCAGCTCGCCCATTGTGTCAAGCTCGGCATACTGAGCGGCATCGCATGCGTCAGCGGTGCAGCCCGGACGCAGGCCGTCGCCAAGCGATACAGCCACGTCGTACTGTGCAAGTATGTCGCAGATCTCGTCGAAATGCTCGTAGAGGAAACTCTCCTGATTGTGCACAAGGCACCACTTGCTCATAATGGAGCCTCCGCGCGACACGATGCCGCATACACGGTTGTCAGCCAGATGAACGTTTTTCAACCTGATGCCGGCGTGTATTGTAAAATAGTCGACACCCTGCTCGCACTGCTCTATGAGTGTGTCGCGGTAGATCTCCCATGTAAGGTCTTCCACAGATCCGTTGGTTTTCTCAAGGGCCTGATATATAGGCACTGTGCCCACCGGAACGGGACAGTTGCGGATAATCCACTCGCGTGTCTCGTGGATGTTGGCGCCCGTGGAAAGGTCCATGAGAGTGTCGCCGCCCCACTTGCAGCTCCAGATGGCCTTCTCCACCTCCTCGTCGATGGAGGATGTGGTGGCCGAGTTGCCGATGTTGGTGTTTATCTTCACCAGGAAGTTGGTTCCAATAATCATAGGCTCGGCCTCAGGGTGATTTATGTTGGCGGGGATAATGGCGCGGCCGGCGGCAATCTCCTGACGCACAAACTCAGGTGTTATGTTGGTGCTGATACCCAGCTCCTTGCAGTTCATATTCTCGCGGATGGCCACATACTCCATCTCGGGAGTGATGATGCCCTTTTTGGCGTAGTACATCTGCGACACGCTCTCGCCCTTCTTGGCGCGCAATGGCAGCTGGATGTGCTCGAACCTAAGGCTGTCGAGGCTCTTATCGGCCAGACGCATCCTGCCGTATTCTGATGTTATCTCGGGAAGCCTCTCCACTCCGCCACGGTCGAGAATCCAGGACTCGCGCATGCGTGGAAGGCCTTTCTTGAGGTCCACGCTGATATTGGCATCGCCAAACGGACCCGATGTGTCGTACACAACCACTGGATCGTTTGGGGTCATGTGTTTCTCGCCGTTGTCGTCTACAGTTACAGTAGGAGTAAGGGTTATCTTCCTCATTCCCACTTTGATATCTGGAAACAGCGAGCCGCTCATGTATATTTTCTCGCTGCCTGGATAGGTGATTTTTATAGATTTTTCCATTATAATGTTTTTAATTTTTCCGAAATCAAAGGTATAAAGATTTTTTGAAACTGGCAAAAATAAAAAAATCAAAAAAAAGTTTATACTTACAAATATTTTTATACTTTTGTAATTGGAAAAAAAGCGAGAAACACAAAGCGCAAAAACTTGAAGAAGATAGCCGTCATATTAATTGTACTGATGTTGGGTTTTGGGGCCAAATCCCAGAAATTCAACGAGGACAGCTTGTATACGGCAATATCCAATATGGACGACAGCAGCGTAAAGCTGGCCAACATGCTGGAATACAACTCTAAATCCGACAATGTGATAAGAGTGAAGAAACTGGCTCTGGAGGCCGTGGGCCTGTCGGTGCGCCTCTGCGACGCCAAGAGCGAAGCCGTGGCCTACGGGCATCTGGCCTGGGCCCACTGCATGACCAACGGAGAGTTTGGCAGGGCAAGAGACTTCTGGTTTAAGGCGCTGGAGATAAACGACTCGCTGGGCATCAGCGCGCGCAAGATACAGAACCAGATAAACATAGCCTCATCGTTTTTCAACGAGAACAGGCTGGGCAGCGGCATCAGATACCTGGAATACGCCGAAAACGAGGTGGAGCAGAGCGACGACAAAAACACGCTGATGATGATACTTCAGCTAAAGGGCTGGGCATACTCCAAACTAGGGCTGTTCAGCGAGGCCAAATCGATATACGCCAACATGGCTGATGTGTGCAGGAACAACGGCGACTCGTCGCAGATGTATCAGGCATATTACGGCATGGCCAGCAACTACCTGAGGGAATCGCTCCGCGCCAAGGACGAAGCCTTCATCGACTCGGCCCTTACACTGGCCAGCGATGTGGAGAAATACTACGACGGAAGCCGTCACATGTGGATGCAGATGTATCAGATGTTTCCGCTGATATACCTGGAGGCCGCCAAACACAGCAAAAACCCAGGCATCAGGAAACAGCATCTGGAAAAGGCCAACATGCTGTGCGAGCAGGGACTGAGGCTGGCGGACAGCACCAGCATGAACATGTACAAGGACAACATCATGACGGCAAAGGCCGAGCTGCTGATATATGAGGGCAAGCTTCAGGAAGCCAAAAGGCTGCTGGACCTGTTGCCCAAAAACATAACACAGGATGCCAGGATAAACTACCTGAAGGCCGTGGGCGACTACAAGAGCCTGATGACCGAAATGGACAGGAAGTCCGTAAGCACCTACCGCGACGCCGCGATGCAGCAGGTGGAGACCATAATGCAGAGCGCCGACCAGCAGATATACGAGCAGAAGAAGGCCGAGCTGGAGGAACAGACCAGGGAAAGGCAGAAGAAAGACCGCAGGCTGGAGAAGCTGTTCGGAATTTTCCAACGCGTGATGTACGCCATGGTGATACTGGCCGTAGCCCTGATAGGAGTGCTGGCGGTGTTCTGGGTGATTTTCTGGAGGCACAACAGGATGATGAGCAGCCAGAACGAGACTCTGAAGCATCAGACCGACAGACTGGAAGAGCTGGTGACCGAGGAGGACGCGCAAAACAGCGAGATAATGCAGCAGAGCCAGACCCTGCACACGCAGAACAAGCAGCTGGAGCATCAGCTGAGGCGCCTTACCGACGGCATGCACTACGCAAAACGAATACAGGACGCCGTAATACCTTCCAACGAAATGATGGAGAGCATTTTCGGCAAATGCCTTATATATTACAGGCCCCTGGAGATAGTGAGCGGCGATTTCTACTGGGCCGTGCAGGTAAACAGGCTGAGGCTGCTGGCCGTATGCGACTGCACCGGACACAGCGTGCCGGGAGCCCTGCTGAGCATTCTGGGTGTATCGTTCCTGAACGACATAATATCGTACAAGAACTTTAAGGCCCCAAACGCCGCGGCGGTACTAAACGTGCTGAGGAGGATGATAATAAAAGGCATAGGCGAGGAGTGTGACGACGGCATGGACATGGCCCTGGTGATACACGACCAGGACACCGGCAAGCTGCACTATGCAGGAGCCATGAGGCCGCTGTACCTGATGCGCGACGGCGAGATGACGGTGTACAAGCCAAACAGGATGCCCATAGGAAGATACATCATAAAGGAAAAACCTTTTACGGAGCAGGTGATAGACGCCAAGCCAAACGACAGGCTCTATATGTTCTCGGACGGCATGACGGATGTTTTCAACGAGGACAGAACCAATAAATATTCCGAAAGGGAGTTCCGGGAGATGCTTCAGGGATTTAATGGCATGGATTTCGCATCACAGAAAGACAGCCTAAGCAAGTTTTACGCAAGCTGGGGCGACCGCGCCATCATCGACGATCAGCTGCTGGTGGGCATAGAGCTGTAACACAACAGATTAAAAATTGAATATAAATCTTTTTTAATTAAATATATATAGAGAAAATGATTAGGAAACTTTTAACATTAGTGCTGCTGACAATTTCGGTATCAGCATTTGCTCAGGACAAGAATTTTCCTCAGTGGACAGCCGACGAGGTAAAGAAGGCCAACACCGCTGAAAAGGTGACATTCATGACCGACACAGAGAAGGAGGTTGTATACCTCTGCAATCTGGCACGTCTGAACGGAGCAAAATTCTGGGACACCTACATGCAAAAGTACGTTAAGGGTAAAAACACAAGCTGCATTACATCGCTTAAGCAGGAGCTTGCCGAGGCCAAGGACCTCCAGATGCTGAACATCGACGAGGGACTCATGAAGCAGTCGGCCAGCCACGCCGAGGATATGGGCGAGAACGGCATGATAGGACACACCTCCAGCGAGGGCAACGACATCGAGAGCCGTCTCCTTAAGTTCTACGGCAGCACTTTCGGCGGCGAAAACTGCGACTATGGTCACGACAAGGCCATGGACATTGTGGCATCGCTTCTCATCGACGAGGGTGTAAGCAACTACACTCACCGCAAGAACATCCTGAAATCGAAGTATCTTGCAATAGGAGTTGCAATACGTCCTCATGAGAATTACCACTTCAACTGTGTGCAGGATTTTGGCGGCTGGGTAAAGAATCCAGTTAAGCAGTAGTCCGCATATTTTCATAAAGGGAAAGATAATCTATATATAATAAGGTGTAGCCGCCTGCCATGAAAAATAGTGTACGGAGCAATTCCGGAATGGTCAGGCGGATATACCATGATATTGTTATGTCCCAAGCATAGGGTTGCACATCAGCACTAACATCAAGATAATCAAACTACTGGACATAGAAATTACAGGCTAGCCCATAGAAACAACAGGCTAGGCGTTCACATTATTGCCTAAAGCCACCACACCACTATTCCGGCTGCCAGAGCCACCAATACTTTTACGATTTTCACTATTATGAAGTCCCGCTTGCTCTCGGCAAAGAGCGGGATGGCGCCGTGTCCGTCCTGCACTATGCAGTTGGCCAGAAGCGCTCCAAATGGCATCACTCCACCAAAATACAATAATGCAAACACCCAGTGAGGACCCGATATGGGAATTAATCCCACCAGGATGGCCGCCAAAAGACAAAGGAAATACACCTTGTTGGCGCTATACTGCTCTACCCAGGCTTTGATGTCCCAGACGTTGGTGATAGCGAACAAGACTGCAAGGGCCAGGAATGTGCCCAGAAATATCTTAAGGAAATGTTTTCCCACCACATGATGCCAGATGTGGTCTTCCAGGAAATGATTTGACACAAACATCATGACAGCCAGCGACATGGAGGCTATAAGGATGAATGTAACGGGGATAAGCATCTCGAAGAAATCGGATTCGCCCTCGTGGGCCTCCAATTCTGATGCGTGCTCATGATGATCGGAGAGGAATCCGCATGCCACAAGCACGATAAACACCAGCACCGATGCCACAAGCACGATGCGGTGTGTGGTGATGTGCCGGAAATTGTCAGCAAGCTTGGCGTGAAGGCCGTGATGCAATGCCGAATCGTGCGACGGATGGAGCACGAAATGTGTCTCCTGTCCGCACTTGTTGCGATGGTGTGAGAAAAAATCCACGGCGTAGCCCGCCCCCATCGAGAGCAGAAACAATATGCCGAATATCAGGAACGCCTTGCCCGGCATAAGGCCTATCATCATCCAGCCGTCCTCGCCGGTGGTGGCTATAAGGTTGGCCACCAGGGCACCCAGACCAATAACATTGTGGGTGTAGAGCGATACAGCGGCATAGGAGCCCACGCATCCGGGTATCAGGCCCATGATGGTGGCTATGAATATCTGCCAGTTGGAATGTCGGTTTACGAAATCGTTGCTGCGTCCAGATGTGCGCACGTTAACATATTCCAGCAAAACCAACATGGATAAAACAAAGAATGTGATGAGCACCGTCTGCACCACCACATCCATCACAAATTCGTATAGCATCTCATCAGGGCTTGATTATCTTTGCCAGAACCATTTTTTCTTCTTAGGAGGCTCGGGCTCGGCATTGCCGCCCAACGACTTCCAGATGGCGCTCCAGCCTGGGAAACCGCCGAAATTGCGGTCGTCGATAAACATGTCGGCATCTATCTTGCGCATGAAATGGCTTCCCGAAGTTTCCTCGTCGGGGAAGTTCTTGTTTATTGCATACAGTTTTACACCGCCGTCCTCAAGAAGCTTTACGGCATCGTCGAGGTAATGGCCCACACGGCATGTCCAGAGTATTATCTGATGCTCTTTCGACAGCTCCTTGAGAGTCTGCAATGCAAATGGAAGAGGCTTTCCAACCTCGGGATAGGCGTCGGTTACTACTGTTCCGTCGAAATCTACTGCTATTTTCATATAAAGTTATGATGATTATATGGTTTATTCTGATACTATTATCACGCACAAGGCAGCAACGCACGGCTGCGCGTCACCCACTGCACCTAGAGATCACTCGCGGCCCTCGGGGTCGATGAGTTCGGCGCGCATGGCCTTTATCTTCATGCAGATGTCGTTGTAGAGCTGGGTGTCGATCTCCTTGCCTGGCACCTTGTCGTAAACCTTCTTGATGTTGCTGAGCTTCAGGATTATCGACTTGATGTCGTAGTTGTAATAGAAAGCCGAGCTCTCTATCATAACCTCGTAGAGGAAGCTGATGAGATTCATAAGGCCCTCCTGCTGATTCATAATCTGCTCGCGGGTGGCTTTCTGATCGTTGCTGTATATTGTAAGATACTGACTTTCTACCCATCCGCCGTATATCACGAAAGGCAGGATGTTGTTTTTCTCGTTCTCGTTCAAGAAGTTGCAGGCCTTCCAGTAGCTCTCGCCGGCTATGTTGCTAAGCGAGTCGGCCGAGTTGATGTTGTTTTCCATGCGCTCCACATATCTGAAGTTGAAGCCCTCTGATACGTCGAGTCTGTCGGCCAGCTTGAAGGAGCAGTTGAAATAATCGAGCACCTCCTGCTGACGGTTGTACATGGAACAGTAAGCCATATCGGCGGAATAGGCGCCCAGGGCCATTGCCTGCTTTGTCTCCTTGGAGTAGCGCTCGCGGTATTCCAGAGGCACCAGCAGGTAGGCATTGTATGGGATATCCTCGGTTACAAGGTATCTGAAGAGATCGATAGGCAGTGGAATTCCGTACTTGGTATATACCACGTTGGTCATCTCCGTTGCATCAACGTTGCTGTTGTTTCTCCTTGGTTTCTTTGTGTTGCCGCTGTCGGAACATCCCATCACAAACAGGAGCAATCCCAATGACAATAATAATGAAATCCGTCTCATATTACGTTTGATATTATTAAAATTCGTACTTTTTGCAGTTTGCAAATATAGCAAAAAAAGATGAATAAATAATAAATTGTTTTTCTTTTTATTTGCAATATAAATTCTTTTTATGTTACTTTTGCGCAATCATTTCTTAATCAACAACACTAATATATTAATATGAGAAGAAAATTTCTTATTGCGCTGGCCCTGGGTGCTTCGCTGAGCGCCGGCGCACAGGTAAACAGCGTATCAAGCCCCGACGGCAGGCTTACGATAAATCTGCTAAGCTCGGCTGGCAAGGCCTCGTATTCGGTATCGTACAACGGCAAGCCCGTGCTGGAAAACTCGCAGCTGGGCCTCATCACTGATATCGGCGATTTCAGCGAAAACCTCCGACAGGTGGATTTCATGGTGGATACAGTGAGATCGGTGTACACATCCAAGGTGCTGAAGAAGAGCTCCATAGACGTAAAGGCCACACGAGCCATCTGGAAGTTTGAGAGCAACGGATGCCCCGTGTTCGACATAGAGTGCATGGTGGAAAACAACGACATAGCCTTCCGCTATTTGATGAAACGCCGCCCCGTGCGCAGCGATGGCGATTCGTCGTTCTGCGCAATCATCAAGAACGACCAGACCCACTTCAACATGCCAAGCGGCACCACCACATTCCTGAGTCCCCAGATGAAGGGCGGTGCGGGATGGCAGCGCACCGCGCCAAGCTACGAGCATCCATACTACGCCGACGACCAGATGGGCAAAAACGCCGACGGAGCGGGTTTCATCTTCCCATGCCTCTTCAAGACTCCCAACGGCTGGGTGATGGTATCTGAGACCGGCGTGTCATCGGCCTACTGCGCCAGCAGGCTGATATGCGAGAACGGCGGCAAATACAAGATAGAGAACCCTATGGAGAGCGATTTCAACTTTGTGGGATCGTCGGCACCCGGCATTCCACTGCCCGGAGCCACTCCTTGGAGAACCATCACCGTGGGCGACAATCTGGCCCCGATAGCCGAAACCACCATTCCGTGGGATTTCGTGGAGCCCCTGTATCAGCCATCCAAAGAATATGACTACGGCGCCGGCACATGGAGCTGGATTATCGGCATGGACGAATCGGTAAACTACAAGGAACAGATAAAATACATCGACTTTACCGCCAAGATGGGCTACAAGTCGGTGCTGGTAGACAACTGGTGGGACAAGCAGATAGGCCGCGACAGCATAGAGATGCTCTCGAAATATGCGCTGGGCAAGGGTGTTAGCCTCTTCCTCTGGTACAACAGCAACGGCTACTGGAACGACGCGCCTCAGACTCCACGAAACATCATGAACAACCTGATAAACCGACGCAAGGAGATGGCCTGGATGAAATCCATAGGCATCAGGGGTATAAAGGTGGACTTCATGGGCAGCGACAAGCAGCAGACCATACAGCTGTACGAGGATATTCTTGCTGATGCCAACGAATACGGCCTGGAGGTGATTTTCCACGGCGCCACACTGCCACGCGGCTGGGAGAGAATGTATCCCAACTTTATAGCCAACGAGGCCGTTCTGGCCAGCGAGAATCTGCACTTCAGCGATGATTTCTGCCGCCAGGAAAGCTACAACGCCACACTTCATCCACTGATACGCAACTCCGTGGCTGCCATGGACTATGGCGGAACCACATTAAACGAATACTTCAACACCACCAACGACACCACAGTATGGGGCGGTCACCGTGTTACTTCTGATGTATTCCAGATGGCAGTGGCAGTATTGTTCCAGTGTCCGCTAAACCACATGGCACTCTATCCCGACGTTACAAAGGACAACGAGCCTTGGAAACTCGACTTCCTGAAAAAAGTGCCAACCCTCTGGGACGACATCAAGCTGATAGACGCCTATCCCGGCAAGTACCTGATACTGGCCCGCCGTCATGGCCACACATGGTATGTGGTGGCAATAAACGCACAGCAGGAGCCGCTAAAGCGCAAGATATCGCTCCCAATGCTGGGCTGCGACATCACAATGTACAGCGACGACATGAAGCTGAACGGCAGCATGAAGACCCTGAAACCTTCCAAGGACAAGACCTATCAGATAAACGTGCCAAAGAACGGCGCGGTGATTTTCGTTGGAAAGGAATAAATGCACGGCAGAAACGTCCTGTAGAGACGCACGGCCGTGCGTCTCTACAATTACACACAAAAAAATTAGAGGCGCGGTCCATCACGGATAGCGCCTCTTTTTATTTCAGTGTTGATTAAAAAATGTTTCGGGGAAAAAAAATCCAGAATACTGAAGAGAGTATCCTGGACCGTGAAAGCTCTCCAACCTGGACTTGAACCAGGGACCCTCTGATTAACAGTCAGATGCTC